>NZGJ01000010.1 GCA_002689465.1 Rhodospirillaceae bacterium
GCACTGTCAAAAGAAGACAAGGAACCTTGTGCCGGTGGCAGTCGTTTGTCGGCTAGTGTCTGCCAAATCTCTGCCGCCCATTCTCCGCCCTGCCCCGCCGGCAAATGAAGTTCGTTTTTACCGACATCGACAATCACGGTTTTTAGCCATTTCGGCCTGTATCCGCGGAAAACATCCACCGGTACCGTTATCCCTGCCATACTGCCGAGTTCGCTAGCAAGTAAGTGCGCAAGATCGCCCGAGTAGAATTCGCCCGGACCTCGCAAGCGGATTCCAGCAAGGGTTGCCGACAATTCTTCTTGGCGCAGCACCTCACCCTCGACCAAGGGTTTCCCGCGCGGTGCGAAAATTCGCCGAAAATCGAAATCCGCGAAAGCAACGTCCGGCAGCCCGGCGACCTGTCTCGCAAAAGCGCGGGATACCGGGTTCCCAAAACGGGCGAGGCGCTCTGCCGGCAACAATAGCGCCTCCCATTTCAACCGCCCGTAGCGCGCGTGAAGTGCAAACATGCCGCGTACAGACCCAGGGATCATCACAGCGCGGTTGCCCGCAACGAAAAGCATGGGACGAAAATCTATCGTTTCGACAATTTCTTGGTCGCCGCGATAGACCACACACATCCCGCCTCCGCCGAGCGTCGCTGCGCCAGGGTAGCTGACAGACATCGCAAAATAGGTCGCAACGGCGGCGTCGGCGGCGTTGCCGCCGGCGGAGAGTATATCACGGCCAATTAGTGCCGAACGGGGCTCGTCCGATACCACACCGCCAAAATTATCTTCTACGAACCCGACCTGACCTTCAGGCGGCCCATCGCTTCCGCAGGCAACACAAATTAACCCAGCCCCGACCACGGCGACTGATTGACGGACAGGGGACCGCCACCTAGTTATTAGTCTACGGATGAAAGTTGAGCCCTTGCGCACTAGAATCTCCTCCATGCCAGCCATCGTTGCTGTCATCGCGATTGTATCGCTGTCAATTTCGCTGTCCATGTTTTTGGCACCTGATCCGGCACGAGCGGCCGGCATCCGCGATGCGGAAATCGAACATACCATTCGCACCTACGCTTCGCCACTTCTGCGCGCAGCCCAGATCGAGCAGCGCGATTTCGGCCTTCATATTATCAATGACAAGGCTCTCAATGCGTTTGTCGCCCGAGGTCAGCGTATCTTCTTAACATCCGGGTTGTTGATGTCCGCCGAACGGCCAGCACAGATTATCGGAGTTCTGGCCCACGAAATTGGCCATATCACCGGTGGCCATTTGGCACGTCTGGAAGGTGCACTTGGAGATGCTCGGTCTCAGGCAGTGATCGGCCAGATTATAGGTATTGCCCTCGGGGTCCTGGCAAAAGATGGGGGTTTAGGCGCCGCCAGCGCAGCAGCCGGCGCCGGGGTTGCGGTGAAGAACCTATATAAATTCAGCCGGATACAGGAGCAATCGGCTGACCAAGTCGCCGTGAACCTGCTCGACCAGACGCGGACATCTGCCCGAGGGCTTTTGGAGTTTTTCGAGCTTCTTCAGGGCCAGGAACTTCTTGTCCGCGCGCGACAAGACGACTATGCCGTGACCCACCCGCTTACCCAGAACCGTATCGAGTTCGTCCGCAACCACGTCGCCAAATCGCCTCACTCAAATAAAAAACCGCCTAGCACCTTGCAAGCGATGCATGACAGAATGGTGGCGAAGCTCAGAGGATTCATCAATCCACCGTCTCAGACACTCTATGAATTCAAGGCGAACGATACGTCAGTGATGGCGCGTTACGCCCGCGCAGTAGCCTATTTCCGAGACGCTCGCATCGCTCAGGCCCTGCCGATCATCGATGGGCTAATCGCCGATGCACCCGAAGATCCCTATTTTCACGAGCTCAAAGGCCAGATTCTTTTCGAGAACGGCAAGATCAAAGAGGCGTTGCCGTCTTACAAGAAGGCGGTCGACCTACAGCCCGACCAACCGCTGCTTCGGGTCGGGCTTGCCCATGCCCAGATCGAAATGGATCAACCCAGCATGCTCCCAGAGGCCCTTCGCAACTTGGAAAAGGCTATTCGCTACGACCAGTTCATGCCGCTGTCCTGGCGTCTAGCGGCGACCGCCTACGGCCGCCGCGGAAATCTTGGCATGTCGGCACTGGCGCTTGCCGAACACAACCTGTTGCTTGGACGGAATCTCGACGCCATAGGTCAGTCGAAGAAGGCGCAGCGCCTTCTGAAACCAAACTCTCCAGGTTGGTTGCGCGCGCAGGATATTGCAGGCACGGCCGCAAGAGCGCGCCGGCAACAGAAAGACCGCTGAAACTTGGTCATCAGACCCGTTCTCACTTTTTAGGTGCAGCGCAAGGTGAGGGCCCCGAAAAAAATCGCCAGATTAAAAGACTATCGAGAGCCTCAATCAGCCCTCAGCATCTTTGCGCACCAGACCGACATGGCATCTTATACGGCGCGAATATCGCCTTCCCTCACCGGTAAAGTATCTTGCGAGCACCATCATCGCCGTCGCACTTCTACTGTTAGTGCTGCGCTCGCGATTGGCCGATAATCAACGCCAACCGGACCATATTGCTCAACAAACAGGATCGCCCAATCGACGACAGCCTGCTGCGGGCAGGCACAGACCAAAAATCGAGTTGCTCGATTGTCGCCGAAACTCATGATGCAAGGAAGTAAGTTCGCCTGCCATTAATCGGGCTGTTTCGACGGCTGCGCGGAGTCGAATGCATCGAGTGTCATGCTGGCATCGAAGATACGCATGATTGTCGGATAAGGGGCCAGGTCGCATTCATAGCGCTGCGCATTGAAGACCTGGGGTACAATACAGATATCGACTAGTCCAGGTGTATCGCCATGGCTAAACCTGCCAGTCGCACTGTCATTTGCCAGAATCGCTTCCAACCCGTTGAAGCCCTCATAGATCCAGTGCTTATACCAGGTAATGTTTACCGCTTCCTTGTCAGCACCCATTTCCTTGCCCAGGAATTTGAGGATCGCCAGATTGTTGAGCGGATGAATATCGCAGGCAATGATGTCGGCAAGGCCACGCACCCGCGCCCGGGCCACCGGGTCAGCAGGCAAAAACGCTGGTTCGGGCCGTGTTTCATCAAGATATTCGAGAATCGCCATAGACTGGATCAATGTGTTGTCGCCATCAATTAGGGTCGGCACCCGGCCTTGCGGATTAATGCTAGTATAATCGGGTCCCAACTGGTCTCCATCGGGCAGGCTTATATTGAAGTGTTCCCAAGCAACCCGTTTCAGGTTGAGCGCGATTCGAACCCGGAAGGCGGCGGATGAGCGCGAAAATCCATATAGTTTCATGTCGATTCCCCTAAAATTCCCCTGGAAGTTTACGGTCTTGCCGGATACCAATCCAGCCATTTGGCGCGTTTAAAACGACGTCTAGATGTAATATTCGCTGAGCGGCGGAAAACCGTTGAAGCAGACAGACGCATAGGTGGCAGTATAGGCGCCAGTGCTCAGTAGTTCGATCTTGTCGCCGTCGCTGAGTGCGAGCGGCAGCGTGTAACCGGCAGCATCGTATAGTACGTCAACCTCGTCGCAGGTCGGCCCCGCCAGCACTACCGGCCCGGCGGGGCCTCCGTCATAGGGCGTCGTAATGCGGTATTGAATTGCTTCCTCGAAGGTTTCAGGTAGACCGCCGAACTTGCCGACATCAAGGAATACCCAACGCCGGCCCGGCTCACGGGATTTTTCGGCTACCAAGATGATTTCAGTCTGCAATATGCCGGCGTTCCCCACAATACCGCGGCCGGGTTCAACAATAATCCGGGGCTGGTGACTTCCGAAATGCTTGAACACGGACGCACGGATCGCTTTACCGTAGTTCGCAACCGGCTCGATGTTCTGGCGGTAATGTGCCGGAAAGCCCCCCCCCAAATTCAGCAACTCGAGCTCGATACCTCGGGCGCTGACTGCGGAGAAAACCTCAGCGGCACGTGCAATCGCGACATCCCACTGTTCGAGGTTACGTTGTTGCGAACCAACATGGAACGACACACCCGCGGGATTAAGTCCGTCTTCCACCGCCTGGCACAATAGCTCTGTTGCAAGGCTGGGCTCGCACCCGAACTTTCTGGATAGTGGCCAGTCCGCTCCGACACCCCCCATGTAAATACGGCAGAACACGCTGGCGCCTGGCGCATTAGTGCTGATTTTCGCCAGTTCTGCGCGGCTATCAAATGCAAATAGCCTTACACCATGGGCGAATGCCCTCGCAATATCGCGTGATTTCTTGATCGTATTTCCAAAGGCAATCCTGTCTGGTGACGCACCGATATCCAGACAGGTTTCAATTTCGTAGATGCTCGCGGAATCGAAATAAGCCCCCATCTGCAATAGCGTTGTCAGAACTTCCTTGGCCGGATTGGCTTTCACCGCATAGAAAATTTCAGCCTCAGGCAAAGCCCGCTCCAGGTCACTGTAGTTCCTAGCAACAACGTCCAAATCAACGACCAGACATGGCGTATCAGGTCGGCAGTCTGTAAGAAATCTTCGGATTTTATCCGTCATGGCGGCGGGTTTTAGGCCCCTCGGACTAGGAAAGCAAAGGGTATTTTGCGGCCAGAGACCGCCTTTGAAGTCTTGAAATCCCAGCAAACGGCCACCAGCCATTGCCGCGACCTTGATCGGACAATCGGTACGCGGCTTTTATTCATCTTCCGTTTGCGCTAGGCCTTCTTGCGTTCAACCTTGCCGGGTTGGCATTTGTTCGCTGCCTTCCCCGGTTCAGATGATATTCCTTGGATTTACTCGACATCCGAGAATTTGCCGCTTCAAGCCTTGCTTCCCAGAGGAAAATAGTGCGGTTTTGATGCCCTGGCAGGAATCAACCTAGGTCTCGTCGACCACACTAATAATGGGGTAGTAGCCGCCTTAGCCCGCACCCTGCGCGTCGAATATGGCGAGGGCGCCATAGATAAATACGAAAACGGGCTTCCATTGTTCGCTCTGGTAAGTTTTTTAGATGATGTCATATCCGATTTGGCCTTCTCCGGGGGTTTATGTCAGGATCTAATAGTTTGGAGCTTCCCGGCAGTTCGCACCGCTGAATATCCCTGACATCGATTTTCTATCATCGCTCATCGGCAGGATAATGCTTCGGTAAAACACCTTCGTGTCGACATTTTAGATAAACTCTCCACTGCGCAACACGGATACGCTGACATCTAGCATTTCGTTATAATAGGTTCCCCATTCTCTATCAGCGATGCGGCGGGCGCATCGGACGGTGCCCATTTACGGACGCAGTCCGGCAGCTAGATCTGAAAGACAGTGCGGACGATGGTGTTTTTTCTAGACCCACAATATCTAGAACGAAATTTTAGCCCTGTTTTCCACCATGCGCGTCGGCGACACCTACACGAGTAAAGAATATTGGGCGTAACCGCATCACTCCCATGAATTAGAGAACAAGCCGGAGCCCCATGGGGCCTCTATCTTCCGGGGTGCCTCGGTGTGCGCAGAAAATCTGCTTCGGCTCTCCATCGCCAAACAAATAAAACCTCGAGGTCAATTACCAGTGTAATTTCGGATAACTTAAGCGAAGGTCCAATCAGCGGGCCGCAAGCAAATTTGTCCCACCCTATCGATTTTGGTGTCGCGCGGCTCCTCGCTGACAAATCAACGGCGCAAACATCGCTGAATTCAGGGCTTTCGCGGCGATTCTTTTAGCGATTCGTGGTAAGGTTGAAATAAGAGCCCGTTTCCCTTTATTAGAGAGACCAATTGTCCGAACGTGCAAGTATACTGATCCTTAACGGTCCAAATTTAAATATGCTTGGGATCCGCGAGCCGGACATATACGGCAAGGAGACACTCGACGATATCCGAGCGGACTGCGACGCGCATGCCGCCGTCGTTGGCGTTAGGCTAGATTTTCGACAGAGCAACAGCGAGTCCGACCTGATCGAGTGGATCCAGCAGGCCCGCGGCACCGTTAACGGGATCATCATCAACCCGGCCGCTTTCACACACACGTCGGTGGCCATTCTTGATGCCCTCGTGCTCACCGAACTTCCGGTCGTCGAAGTTCATATCTCGAACATTTTCCGCCGCGAGAGCTTTCGACATCACTCTTATGTATCCGCAGGGGCAACCGGCATTATTTCCGGCCTCGGCGCACGCGGCTATGTTCTAGCAATCGATGCGATGGTCGATCTGACCGTATCCAAGAAGGGCGCCTGATGGCTAATAAATTCGACGTGGATCCCGATCTCGTCCGCAAGCTTGCCGAACTTCTCGGCGAAACCGGTCTGAGCGAGATAGAATACGAAAGCACCGGCCGACGGATCCGGGTCGCCCGCCAGGTCGGCGGCGTACCAGTTGTATCGGTTTCCGACTCTGCGAACGATGCCGCGCCGCCAGCACCCGCCAATGATGGGTCAGACGCGTCGGGCCAACAAAAGGGAACACCGATTGTTTCGCCGATGGTCGGTACAGTGTTTGCATCGCCCGAACCGGGTGCCGATCCTTTTGTCCGAGTTGGCGATACAATAATTGAGGGTCAGACCGTGATGCTTATCGAGGCAATGAAAACCTATAATCCGATACGTGCCACGAAAAGCGGCAGGGTCGCGCAGATACTCGTCGGCGATTCGACTCCTGTCGAATTTGGCGAAGAACTCCTGCTGGTAGAATAGCGCCCGTACGGGCCTAGACCGGCACAGATAATGTTTAAAAAAGTCCTTATCGCAAATCGCGGCGAAATCGCCCTTCGCATCCATCGCGCATGTAAAGAAATGGGTATCTCGACGGTGGCTGTACATTCGACCGCCGATGCGGATGCCATGCATGTCCGTCTCGCCGATGAAAGCGTCTGCCTCGGCCCACCCGATGCGAAAGCAAGCTATCTAAACATCCCGGCAATCGTCTCAGCGGCTACGATCACCGGCGCTGATGCGGTTCATCCTGGCTACGGGTTTTTGTCGGAAGAAGCCAGTTTCGCGTCAATCCTTGAAGTTCACGGATTTACATTTATTGGGCCTACCGCCGAACATATCTCGCTGATGGGCGACAAGGTTGCCGCAAAACAAGCGGTAGAAGAGAACGGCGTCCCTGTCGTGCCTGGTTCCGCTGGCGCCATTGAGTCTACAAGCGAAGCGCGGAGCACCGCCCAAGAGATCGGGTATCCAGTGTTAATTAAAGCAGCGGGCGGTGGCGGTGGGCGCGGTATGCAGGTCGTACGCAGTGCCGACGAGGTTGAAGCAGCCTATACTATGGCCCGCACTGAAGCGAAGGCGAGCTTCCAAAATGACACAGTTTACATGGAAAAGTTCCTTGAGAGGCCAAGGCATATCGAGGTCCAAGTCTTTGCGGACGGCCAGGGGGGGGCGGTTCATCTCGGCGAGCGCGACTGTTCCTTGCAGCGCCGTCACCAAAAAGTACTTGAAGAAGCCCGTTCCCCTGCTCTCGACGACACGCAGCGCGACAAAATTGGCAAGATTGCCGCCGACGCCGTGCGACGGATTGGCTATGTCAATGCTGGAACGATTGAGTTCCTGTTCGAAGACGGCGAATTCTATTTTATCGAAATGAACACCCGCCTTCAGGTTGAACATCCGGTAACCGAGATGATCACCGGCATCGATATGGTGCGTGAACAAATTCGTGTCGCGTCAGGCTCACCGTTATCTTTCACCCAGGAAGACATTACATTCCGCGGCCATGCGATCGAGTGCCGGATCACCGCCGAACACCCAGAAACATTCGTACCATCGCCAGGCCAGGTAACTAATTACCACCCGCCGGGTGGCATGTCGGTTCGTGTGGACTCAGGGCTGTACGCCGGATACTCGATTCCGCCCTATTACGACAGCCTCGTTGCCAAATTGATCGTCCATGGCCGCGACCGCAGCGAATGCTTGATGCGACTTCGCCGGTCGCTGGAAGAATATGTGATTGCCGGAATCGAGACCACGATACCGCTTCATGCAAAAATAGTCGAAAATTCCGATTTTATAAATGGCGATTATGATATTCACTGGCTGGAACGCTTTGTTGCAGAGGAAATCTAAAACGACCGACGGAGCGGCTGAAGGATCAGTGTGACCCGTAGCCAATGAGCAAGCTGACGCCTGAAATACTTTTGCGTGCCTATGCGGTCGGTCTGTTTCCAATGGCTGAGCACCGCGATGACTCAACGCTTTTCTGGGTCGACCCAGAAAAGCGGGGCATTCTCCCGCTGGACGGATTCCATGTCTCACGCCGTCTACGCCGCACTGTGCGTAGTGGCATGTACGAAATCCGCTGCGACACGGCTTTCACAGACGTGGTGCGGGCATGCGCAGCACCAAGCCCTAGTCGCGACGACACGTGGATAAACGACGAAATAATCTCTCTTTATGGAGACCTGTACGCGCTTGGCCGGGCACATTCCGTGGAAACATGGCAGGATGGAGAACTTGTCGGCGGGCTATATGGTGTGTCTCTGGGGGCCGCCTTTTTTGGCGAGAGTATGTTCAGCAACTCGCGGGATGCAAGCAAAGTGGCCCTGATTCATCTCGTCGCGCGCCTGACCCAAAGCGGCTACACGCTGCTCGATACACAGTTTGTCACAGATCATCTGACCCAATTCGGCGCTGTGGAACTACCGAGGGCTGGGTACCGCGAATTGCTATCAGAGGCGCTCGATGGCTCTGCCACTTTCCATCCGGTACTTTCTCAGTCAGAGCTAGAAACCTTTTTGCAGTCAATTACCCAGACATCGTAGACCGGATGCTCCATCGAAGAGACCGCGGGCGACGATGCAAACATCCAGCCGGAGAATAAATCCACCGACCGTTCTCCGGGCCGTCTTTCCCGAATTTCAATATAGACGGTCGACTCCGGCGTTTCTTCAGGCGGTCTCTTTGTGCAACGTTTAACTGTTATATCCAGGGTACCGAAACGCACTGCTTGGTCAATTGGGGCCTCTATAGTGAACACCCGCGCCGTAATCTTGTTCAAACCCTGAAGGATGGCATCCTGCCGGGCAATCGCAGGCGCCGTGAAAGGAACCGAGCCCACCATCATCCCGGCAGCCATACTCATCAGCGTCAGTATACAGAACAAGGGTTTTTTCAACCTCACCACGCAACCGTACAGACGGCCGAATTGTTCGTGACGGAACATCCCCGTCCCTATTTCTTCTCACCGTCGCTATTAGTCTGGCTAAAGATCATCTGGCCAACCAGCCCCATCAGATCGACAGAACCCTGCGTGATGGTAATCTCGCCACCCGGCGGCAGCATATCGTCGGACCCCCCCGGAGAGAGCGCAAGAAACTTGTCGCCCAGCAAGCCGTCGGAAGATACGGCGATTGACGTGTCCTCTGGTACCTTTACCTCGGTGCTGATGTTCATCGTTACGACTGCGAAATAGGTTTTTCTATCGAGCATCGACGATGTGACAGTGCCAATCTTGATGCCGCTCATCATGACGTCGGTGCCAGCCCGAACGCCATCGATCCGATCGAACTTCGCCAGGATCTCGTAGCCTTCGACTTTGCCTATCTGCGCCTTACTGTACGCAAAAAAGATAAAGAAGCCCGCTACCGCTAGAACTAACGCACCCATTAAGGTTTCAATAAGATTTTTACGCATTGTCTATCTATCCCTGCTTAATGGCCTAGCTATTTCCGGCAACGTCGAGACAGTAATGATCAATAGGGCTGCCAAGGTTCGTAATCGCCAGTCGCAGCATCGCGCTCCCCACCCTTTAGGAGATGTCCCGGCGGGCGATATGCATTTGGCGTGCCCGTCAAATTCGGAACGTGCTCCGTCTGCCAATGCCACTGCTTAACAGCATCGTCGCTCGGCACATCTTCCGTCGTGTGGTGCAGCCATGAATGCCAAGCAGGCGGCACAAGTGATGCCTCAACCTTGCCGTGATAAACGACCCAGCGGCGCTCCTTCGCGCGCTGTTGAGGGCGCTTTTCCCTGTAATATTTGTTGCCTTGGGAATCTGTCCCCACCTGAACGCCGTTTAGCATGGTGAAGAGTTTCGTACCAATGCTCATCTCTACCCCTTTCCCGGTGCTGTGCCTACCCGAATACAAAACGGGATTCCTATTAAGTTCATCGCAGGCGACTATCTCAAACCACCTCGGCGTCGTCCAGTACGGTATCGATATTTCCACTAAAACTAATAACAGGTTTGTATCATGCAAACCATTGAAACCGTGGTCAAAAATTCGATACTGGATCACCTACGGGCGGAGCGTTAGGCTCCCCACGAACAAGGGAGAACCGACATGGCCGGACGTATCGAATCGCGACTTCAGGAACTTGGAATCACGCTACCAGACGCGCCAGTGCCGTCGGCAAATTACGTGCCCTTCCGCCGCTCTGGCAATCAGGTATTCATCGCCGGTCAGGTATCGATTACGCCGGATCAAGGCGTGATCGGCAAGGTCGGCGGTGATCTATCTGTCGATAAAGGCTACGAGGCGGCACGCCTGTGCGGGCTCAACATCCTCGCGCAATTGCGGGCGGCGGTAGGTAATGATATCGACCACGCTAAGGCTATCAAGCTTGGCGGTTTCGTCAACGCTCCGGCGGACTTCACCGGCCCTCCCGGCATCATCAACGGCGCATCAGACCTGCTGGTCCAGATATTTGGCGAGGAAGCCGGAAAACATTCCCGATTCGCAGTCGCGGTCGCTTCGCTCCCAGGCGGGGCGGCGGTTGAAGTAGACGCCATCTTCGAGATCGAATAGCATGCGCGATACAGGCGACTCACCTTTGCTCAAGGTCATATCTTCGCTCGACGAGGTTTCGGCCGACCAGTGGGACGCCTGTACAGGGGGCCAGAACCCGTTTGTCACCCACACATTTCTAAAGGCGCTGGAAGATTCGCAAGCGGCCACAGGAGAGACCGGCTGGCTGCCGCAGCACATCGTCATCACAGATGAAAAAGGCCTCGCTGGCTGCGCGCCCTGTTACCTAAAAAACCATTCGCATGGCGAATACGTGTTCGACTGGGGCTGGGCCGATGCCTATGAACGCGCCGGGGGACAATATTACCCAAAACTGCAAGTATCGGTGCCGTTTTCGCCAGTCACAGGCCCGCGTCTCCTTGTCCGGGACGGCGGTGCAAAGTCTAACACCCGTCAGCTTCTCGCTGCGGGTCTGCTAGAGCTTGCGAAGCAGCACAAAGTATCGTCTCTGCACATCACCTTCCCCGAAGAAGAAGAGTGGACAGAACTCGGCGAGCTGGGCCTACTGCAGCGCCAGGGCCAGCAGTTCCACTGGCAGAATGACGGCTATGAAACCTTTAACGACTTTCTTGACACTCTGAATTCTCGCAAGCGCAAGATGATCCGCAAAGAACGCGCCGCCGCCAATGCCGCGGTCGATATAAAAGTGCTGACCGGCGACGACATCCGCGCTGAACACATGGAAGCATTTTACGGGTTTTATTTAAACACAGTGGACCGCAAATGGGCACACGCTTATCTCAACTACGAGTTTTTCCAGCTGCTTCGCGAACGGATGGCGGACAACGTCGTCTTAACTATTGCAAAACATGATGGTGATTATGTCGCTGGCGCGCTGAATTTGCGCGGTCCAGAAATGCTGTGGGGCCGCAACTGGGGCTGTATTGATAATTTTCGCATGCTGTATTTCGAGGCTTGTTTCTATCGCGGTATCGAATTTGCGATTGAAAATGGCCTGTCAAAGGTCGAAGCCGGCGCTCAGGGACCGCACAAGATCAGCCGCGGCTACCTGCCATCACCGACTTACAGCGCCCACTGGATCCGGGACGAGGGCTTTCGCGCCGCCGTCGCCGATTTTGTCAAACGCGAGCGCCGCGGGATCGAACACGAGATGGAATCACTAGGGGAGCTGTCCCCGTTCAAGAGATCGAACGAGTCACCTTAGATTTGCAGTCCGGTTTTTATCGGATAAATTTTGTTTAAGAATTTCAAGATTATTGTTCCCCTGGCTTTATGCCGAGGTTCAATCTTTGTAACCGAGGAAGCTGGATTCTAGCAAAAGGTCGGAATGTTAATTTTGATACGCCTCTACCGGACGTAAAAAAGGACTTGCAATGACCGCCATTGACGATGTCGCGTATCGCACCATTGACGGGATTACCCTGCTTGCCCGCCTCTACTGGCCGGACAGGACCGGACCGGTGAAATGGATAATCGATGTCCATGGCGGCGCCTGGGACTCAGGCAACCGGCTAAACAATTCCGTCATTCACGAAGACCTCGCCGCTCACGGTATCGGTGTCTGCGCACTGGATTTTCGACTCTCGGACGTGGCGCAGTATCCCGCCATGGTCGACGACGTGAATTACGCCATCCGCTGGTTTAAGGCCCAAGCCGAAATGTTGGATGTCGAGATGTCGATACTTGGCGCGCTCGGCTCGTCAAGTGGCGCGCAGCAGATGGGACTTGTGGCTCTGTGTCCAGCCAACAAACGTTGGACCACCCCTGCCCCCGAAGTGTCCGCGTTTGATGCCAGCGTCGACTTTTTCGTCGCGGCCTGGCCAATCCTTGACCCGCTGGCGCGCTACCGCATGGTGCAGGGTGCAGGGAATGAACGTCTCGTCGTCGCGCACGATGCCTGCTTCGCCTCAGAGGCCGACATGGAGGAAGGTAATCCGTACTTAATGCTGGAGCGTGATCAGGCCACCCACACGCCGCCGGTGTGCATTATTCAAGGCACAGCTGATGCCAATGTGGAGCACTCTTGGCAGGACAAGTTCGCCGCGCTCTACCGTGTCAAGGGCGGTAGAGCCGAGGTACATAAATTCGACGGCCAGCCGCATACTTTTGTGACTGCAGATCCGGAGACGGACGCGTCGAAAGCCGCAATTGCGAAGATCAGGAAGTTTGTGCTGCGGGTTTAGACAATAGGTTAGGGTTTAGGAGTCAAATATTGACATCAATTTAACGCTCTAAGGCCTCGCGGAATTATTCTTTCTTTCTGCTAGTTTCTACGACAACAGTCGGCACATGATATAAGGGGGGTACAGTATTGGTCTTGCTAAGTGCATAAAATGAGTGGCTCAAAGTCAGCATGCGAATGGACTAACAAGCACTTCGGCAACCCACTTTCTGCAGAGAGGTTTACTACTCCGCCAGTGCCTCGAGCTTGTCGTCGCCGCCGGGGGCGTCATCATCAGGATCCGTATCCGGGTCCTTCAATTTACCCTTCGGGGGAGCTGCAAGGGTAACGAGGGACAAAATGTCATCTTCCGTCTTAACGTCGACTTGCACAATACCTCCCTTGGCGAGCTTGCCGAAAAGGATCTCGTCGGCTAGCGGTTTCTTAATGTTGTCTTGAATAACGCGTGATAACGGCCGGGCACCATAAGCCTCGTCGTAGCCTTTGCGGCACAGCCAACTGCGCGCGGCATCCGACAGCTCAAAAGTCACGTTGCGGTCTTCTAGCTGGACTTCAAGCTGCATAATGAACTTGTCCACCACAAGCATGACCACTTCTTTGGGCAGGCTGGAGAACGGAATGATCGAATCCAGTCGGTTGCGGAATTCGGGCGTAAACATGCGCTTGATAGCTTCCTCGTCCTCGCCGATCCGCGTCGTCCGCTCGAACCCAATGGCCGGTTTCACCATGTCCGCAGCACCTGCGTTCGTGGTCATTATCAGGATCACGTTGCGGAAATCGACTGCCTTACCGTTGTGATCGGTCAGCCTGCCGTGATCCATGATCTGAAGTAAAATATTGAACACGTCCGGGTGACCCTTTTCGATCTCGTCGAGTAACAATACCGAATGAGGATTCTGGTCAACCGCATCGGTCAGCAAACCGCCCTGGTCGAATCCGACGTAGCCGGGCGGTGCACCGATCAAACGCGAAACCGAATGGCGTTCCATATATTCCGACATATCGAAGCGTGTCAGTTCCACACCTAACGTATTCGCCAGCTGTCGAGCAACCTCGGTCTTACCTACACCAGTTGGACCCGAGAAAAGGTAGCTGCCAATCGGCTTATCGGCCTCGCGTAGACCGGCACGAGCAAGCTTAATGGCTGACGCCAAAGCATCGATGGCAATATCCTGGCCAAATACAACACGTTTCAAATCGGCGTCCAGCGTCTTGAGCGATTCCTTGTCGGAGCGCGAAACGCTTTTCGGCGGGATGCGGGCAATCTTGGCAACAACGGCCTCGACATCATTGACCGTGATCAGCTTCCTGCGCCGGCTTTCGGGAACTAGCATTTGGGCTGCCCCAACCTCATCTATCACGTCAATAGCCTTATCAGGCAATTTGCGATCGTTGATGTATTTGGCTGCCAGTTCAACTGCACTACGCAGGGCCGCCGCTGTATAGCGCACACGGTGATGCTGTTCGTAGTAGGGCTTCAGGCCACGCAGTATTTTGACCGTATCCTCGACGCTGGGCTCCGGCACGTCGATTTTCTGGAACCGACGCACTAGCGCCCGATCCTTTTCAAAGTATGATCGGTATTCTTTGTACGTGGTCGAGCCGATACATTTCAGCGTACCGCCCTGTAGCGCCGGTTTCAGCAAGTTCGATGCATCCATCGAGCCACCGCTAGTCGCACCGGCGCCGATGACAGTGTGTATCTCGTCAATAAACAGAACAGCGTCATCGTGCTGATCAAGCTCAGTAACGACTGCTTTGAGGCGCTCCTCAAAATCGCCACGATAGCGCGTGCCAGCCAGCAAAACGCCCATGTCAAGCGAGAAGATCGTCGCGGTCTTTAGAACCTCGGGCACGTTTCCGTCGTGAATACGCTTGGCCAGACCTTCGGCAATGGCTGTCTTGCCGACACCAGAATCGCCAACATAAAGCGGGTTGTTCTTGGTGCGGCGGCAAAGCACCTGGATCGTCCGCTCAATTTCGGCGTCGCGACCAATCAACGGATCAATTTTCCCGTCGGCCGCTTTCTGGTTGAGGTTGACGCAATAGGTATCGAGCGCCTCGCCTGCGCTCTTCGAACCTTCCTCCTCAGCACCCTCCTCATCGCCGCCGCGGACCGAGATGTTCTCAGACCTACCTGGCACCTTCGCAATGCCATGACTAATATAGTTGACCGCATCGAAACGGGACATGTCCTGTTCCTGCAAATAATACACCGCGTGGCTCTCACGCTCTGAAAACATGGCTACCAGCACGTTGGCACCAGTAACTTCCTGGCGGCCGGAAGACTGGACGTGGATCGCCGCGCGCTGGACGACGCGCTGGAAACTCGCCGTCGGTTTTGGGTCTTCGTCTTCGTCGGTAACGAGGTTCGAAAGGTCGTCGTCCAGATATCCCTGCAGGTCCCCGGACAGCTTGTCTATATCGACCCCGCAGGCCTTGAGCACGGCGATCGCGTCTTGATCCTCAGTCAACGCCATCAACAGATGTTCTAGCGTCGCGTATTCGTGTTTCCGGTCTTTCGCCTGCGCCAAGGCGCGATGAAGACTTTTTTCTAGATTGCGTGAAAGCATGCTGTCAGGCCTTTTCAAGAGTACATTGCAGCGGGTGTTGATGTTGCCTAGCAAGATCCATAACCTGTTCGACCTTGGTTTCGGCGACCTCGTACGTAAAGACGCCACAGACTCCAACGCCCTTTTGGTGAACATGGAGCATAATCTGCGTCGATTCTTCGTGCGTTTTGCTGAAAAAGCGTTCCAACACGAGAATCACGAATTCCATGGGCGTGTAGTCGTCATTCAGCATGATGACCTTGTACATCGCCGGCTTTTTGGTTTTGGGCTTCGTCCGGGTAACAACACCAATCTCTGAGTCGCCATCCCCGATGCCGGAGCCGCTATTATCATGATCGTCGTCACCGTCTTTACCCGACATCATAACAGCAGGGCAGTGATGTCGAAAATATTCCAAAGTGCACGGGGCCGCCCTCGGGGCAACCGGGTCATGGTTATGTCCAGTATCGTTCGTCATTTTATTGGATACATCGGACCACGCTGGGTCCCGTAACGCAACAGGTCCCGATAAGAAAAAATAGTGTCCAAACAACATTGAAACAGCCCTTTTGCCTTCAATCATGCGGTTCGCGCACAGCTGAAATGAACAACCTCGCCGGCCGGCTTATTGTTTTCACCACGGACGAATTGCAGCCTTTTTGATGCGATCTGTTCACAGGCTCCTCTCAAAGTCCCCGCTCTAACGAATGCTAACGACAACAGCTTTTTCGATACCGAGTTTATTTCGGTACCCGTGTACTTGTAGTGGCCGAGCGTTCGCATCGCGATCACCGGTGTCATGAATCGAAAATACATTTCCCGACTCGACTTGACCTGTTTAAATTTTCTCGGTCGCATTGTCATCGTTCGTTCTTACTCCACCACGTTTGTACGCTGTTTATACGGGCTACGGATGATCATTCACCCAATAAAAAACGCGCCTGTTGTCGTGCAACTCAACTTTTGTCACCCAAAATTTTAAACTAGTAGTTCATGTTGGACAGGACCCAGCGCCTTCGATAGATTCTCTAGATGTTGTTGCATGCGGCGCAACAAGATGTTGTGCTAAATAAGCAATGTTATAGATCTTCAAAAAACTGCATCATAGACATAGGTATTTTGGGCCGATATTCTGAAAAATTTCTTGCAGAGCCGGCTAGGAAAAGCCGGTCAGGGCAAGCGTTGCGCTTGAAAACAGTTGAATTTCTTTTTCGGCTGATGTTCGTCCTTTTTATTGGAACTAGTGTGGTTTTCGCCAATACAAGTGGCGCAAACGCTCGTTACGCGGCAATCGTTGTCGAAGCCAAGACCGGTCGCGTCCTCCACGCGACGAATGCTGATACGCGGAATTACCCAGCGTCTCTGACCAAGATTATGACCCTGTTCATGACGTTCGAAGCGCTCAAGACCAAAAAGCTGAGGCTCAAACAGGAATTGCCGGTCTCGCGCGTTGCTGAAGGCCGCTCGCCTTCAAAGTTGGGGTTGCGCCTCGGTGATACGATTACTGTCGACACCGCTATCAAGGCATTGGCAACTAAATCGGCTAATGACGTCGCGACGGTGCTAGCAGAAGCGCTGGGCGGTACCGAACGTAAATTTGCCATTCTGATGACAAAGCGCGCGCGCTCTATCGGAATGAAGGACACCACGTTTAAGAACGCTTCTGGGCTTCCCAACCGAGCCCAGTTAAGTACCGCTCGCGACATGGCGATTCTCGCTCGGGCCATCCTCTACGGCCATCCCAAGATGTATCGTCATTTTTCACGTAAGAGTTTCACGTTTAAGGGTCAAACATATAGAACACACAACCGGCTGATGGCCCGTTACAAGGGGATGGATGGAATAAAAACCGGCTATATACGGGCATCAGGCTTCAATCTCGTCGCGTCCGCCCGGCGCAACGGCAAGCGAATTATTGCTGTGGTTTTCGGCGGAAAGACACCCAAAAGGCGCGACAGGCAGGTTGCCCGACTTCTGGACAAAGGGTTTGCCTCGCTGCAAACAATGGTAGCTAAATCGGGAAAACAGCAAAACCTGACCGCCTCCAATGTCCGCCCGCAATACCACCCGGTCGGAACAGTCAAGAAATCAGCGCGGCGGTCGCGTCGGCCACTGGCCGTGAACCCGGCGTCGGGCCGGGTCCGGAGCTGGGCAATACAAGTTGGTGCTTATAACCGTTACAAGCCCGCCCAACTCGCTGTTACACGGGCGGCACGCGCCGTGCCCAGTCTACTTGGTCAGAAATTCAGAATTGTCCGCCACAGAAGCAAAACCCGACGTGGCCTGCAGATATACAAGGCCCGTCTGCTGGTGCCGTCAAAATCTAATGCGCGCAATTCCTGCCGGGCGCTTAAACGGCGCAAAATCGACTGCATGGTTATCTGGATGGGGCCCCGCTCCTGAGCCAGACCGTCCTTCTTAAAAAGTAGGCGGTTCGATCCCGCTGAGACGGACCTGTGTAGCTAGCGCACCCCCTAGCCGCTCCAAACCTTCCTTCGTCGCTGCCTCGCAGCGCGCGACTAAAACATCCTGCGTGTTCGACGACCGCAACAGCCACCAACCGTCGTCGGTTAGCACACGTACGCCATCTATATCAGACACGTTCGCGCCTTCCTCGGCGAGCCGATCGCGCACTTCGTCTACAACGGCTATTTTTCGCTCCTCAGGGCATGGAAAACGTAGTTCTGGAGTATTTAGGACTTGCGGTAGGCTACGGCGAATATCGGCCAGACTATCGTCACGCTGTGACAGGCAGGCAATTAAACGAATGGCAGCATAAAGCGCATCGTCGTAACCAAAATACCGATCGGCAAAAAAAATGTGCCCACTCATCTCACCGGATAACAATGCGCCGGTCTCAGCCATCTTCGCCTTGATAAGCGAATGTCCGGTCTTCCACATAAGCGGATTGCCGCCCATATCCGCGATCTGATCAAACAGTATCTGGCTCGCCTTCACGTCGGCTATAATCGTCGCACCCGGGTGCGCGGCGAGCACATCCGCTGCCCAGACGACCATCAGCTGATCACCCCATAGAATTTGACCCTCGCCATCGACAACGCCGATTCGATCGCCATCGCCATCAAAAGCGATCCCGAGATCACATTCCTCGGCCGTTACCACATCGCGCAGTTGTTGCAAATTTTCGACGACAGTTGGATCCGGGTGATGTTCAGGGAACATGCCGTCGATCCGCTCGTTGAGCAGGATATGCTGTCCCGGCAGCTCGGTACAGACCTTGACCATTGCCTCGCCTGCAGAACCGTTACCGGCATCCCAGGCGATCTTAAGTTCTCGCCCGCTTTTGTAATCTTGGAGGATGCGAGCGACGTACCGGTCAAGCATATGCTCAGCGCGGTCGGTACCAGCGCCCGACACATAATCGGCGGCAGTGGCAATTGTGCCGAGCGCCTGGATATCTGTCCCGTAAAAAGGCTTGGAGCCGCGCATCATTTTGAAACCATTATAATCCGGGGGATTATGCGACCCGGAAACCATAATACCCCCGGCGGCATTCAAGGCATGTACCGCGAAATACAGCATCGGCGTCGGCCCAAGGCCGACCCGCACTGCTTCAAGCCCGCACTCCCTCAGCCCCTCGACAACTGCCTGTTCCATGTTCGGCGAACTGAGACGGCCGTCATACCCGACACAGACCTTGGTTCCCCCTTCGCGAGCAATGCCTGAACCAAATGCCCGACCGATCGCATAAGCGTCTTCCTCCGACAGCGTATCGTCGATAATACCTCGAATATCGTACTCGCGCAGGATCGTTGGATCGAACGTATGTGGGCAATCTCGGCTCATTTAACCGCCGCTGCAAGAACAGGGTCACGTCCGACACTGTGATAGTCGAAACCAGCGTTCACGATCTCATCTGGTTTGTAGATATTGCGCAGATCAATCATCAACGGTGCAGACAAAAGCGCTTTTGCGCGCTTCAGGTCAAGCAGCCGAAACTCATTCCACTCGGTAAGGATTGCGAGGGCATCAGCACCTTCCATGGTCTCGTAGGATTCGCCGCAAAACACAACTCCTGACAGCATTGCCTTCGCTTCCGTCATACCCTGCGGATCGAATGCACGGACCGTCGCCCCGGCTTTCTGCAAAGCAGGCACAATCGACAGGCTCGGGCTATCGCGCATGTCATCGGTATTGGGCTTGAAAGTCAGGCCCAGCACCGCAATCGTCTTGCCGTCAACCGAGCCGCCACAACCGGCAATAATTTTTTCCGCCATCAAGCGTTTGCGATCTTCATTGACTTTGACCACTGCCTCAATGATGTGGAGCGGCGCATCATAGTCACGCGCAGTCTGCACTAGCGCCATCGTGTCCTTCGGAAAACACGACCCGCCATAGCCCGGCCCTGCATGAAGGAATTTGCTACCAATCCGCCCGTCAAGTCCAATACCGCGCGCCACATCCTGAACGTTGGCGCCGACCCTTTCGCACAGATTAGCTATTTCGTTAATAAAGGTGATCTTGGCGGCCAAGAAGGTGTTGGCCGCATATTTGATCAGTTCTGCGGTCTCGATCTTGGTATACAGGATCGGCGTTTCCAGCAAGAAAAGCGGTCGGTAGAGCTGCTGGAGAACCTCTGCTCCCCGGTCGGAGGCGGTGCCAATCACAACCCGGTCCGGGCGCATGAAATCCTCGATTGCTGACCCTTCGCGCAGAAATTCAGGGTTGGAAGCAACATCGAAATCTCCGGGATCGCGGATCTCACTAATGATGCGGTGCACTTCGTGCCCGGTCCCGACGGGCACGGTCGATTTAGTAACAACTACAGTATAGTCGTCGATAGCGTGGCCGATTTCGGCGGCTGCAGCATAGACATAGGACAGGTCTGCGTGACCATCTCCTTCGGTCGTCGGCGTGCCGACGGCGATGAACACTACGTCGGCGCCGCTCACAGCGTCAGCGAGCTCAGTCGTGAAATTCAACCGGCCGGCAGCGACGTTTTTCCTGACGAGGGCATCAAGACCCGGCTCGTAAATCGGCATTATACCTTCGATTAGCCGTTCGATCTTGCCGGCATCCTTGTCGACACAAACGACATCCGTTCCGAACTCTGAAAAACAGGCACCTGAAACCAAACCAACATAGCCGGTTCCGATCATAGCAATTCGCATGGTTTACTCCGGTTCAGCCGCGCTACCTCGTCGCATAGGCATCAACGATCGATTGTATCTGGTTGTGTAGTTCAGCCCGCGCCAACGCGAACGCGATATTAGCTTCGAAGAAACCGGCCTTGTCACCGCAGTCGAAGCGAGTGCCTTGAAAACGAAGTCCGTGGAATGGTTTATCACCAATCAATCGGGCCATGGAGTCAGTCAGTTGGATTTCACCCCCTACGCCTTTTTTCCAATCGCTCAGATAATCAAAAATCTCGGGTAACAAGATGTAACGACCAATAATGCTCAGGGTGGACGGCGCGTCCACAGGATCCGGTTTCTCGACCAGGCCTTTGATCTCGACAAGTCGCCCGTCATCCGATGCGACATCCAGAATGCCATATCTGTCGGTATGTTCGAGGGGCACATCCTCCACCGCAACGACGTTCCCACCAGTTTCACCGAAGACATCAACCATCTGCTTCAGACACGGCGTATCGGCCATTATCAGATCATCGGCTAGAAGAATGGCAAAGGGTTCTTCACCAACTAGTTCTCGCGAGCACCATACGGCATGCCCCAGGCCAAGCGGTTCCTGCTGGCGGGTGTAAACAATGCTCCCGGCTTCGAGCACGGGAAATTCAATGGTGTTAAGTTCAAAATCCTTACCGCGCTCAGCCAGCACTTGCCGAAGTTCAAAACTGTGATCAAAGAAATCCTCTATCGCTGCCTTGCCTCGCCCGGTAACGAAAATTATCTCTTCAATGCCAGCTTCGAGCGCCTCTTCAACCGCATATTGAATAAGAGGCTTGTCGACGATAGGCAACATTTCTTTCGGCATCGCCTTGGTCACCGGCAGAAACCGCGTCCCCAGCCCACCGACCGGAAAGACAGCTTTTCTCACTCGTTTCGTCACGGAAAACTCCTTATTCGGCATCGGCGCGCCGATGGCGGTTGCAATAAAGCAATAGGCAGCCCGACCCGCCAAATACCGCGCCGGTTTGTGCCATGAGACCCCCGCGGATGCAAGGTCAGCTTGCAAGTGAGATTCACATAATCATAAGGGAAAGGGAGCGCTTCGAACGGTATTAAAATCGCAATTTCTGGCAGTGCAGTGTACAGCTATCCCACACCTTCACCTTGACCGACGTCGCGTCAGGTGCCCGTCAGCAGAACATCTTTCGCCTCATTGATCTGCGCGGCGAGGAAGGTAGACCCGCCCTTGTCCGGGTGATTCGCCATCAATAGTTTTCGGTGGGCATGACGAATTTCCGCTTCCAACGCCCCCACCTGTAGCCCTAGCACCTCATATGCCTGCTCCCGGGTCATGGGCCCGCCGCTGCCGGCTCGGGCTCCGCCGCCTGCACCGGCACTCGCCTCGTCGTCTCCCAAAGCGCGCCATTCAGGGCCGTGTACACGGTCGAGGTAAGTTTCCAGCACAGTTGCAGATTGCGGGTCGTTGACTCGGCATTCGCGGAGCAGCTCTATTAGGTCTTGGAAAGACAATTCTTCGAGATTACGACCTTCAAACTGTCCCTGCAGAACGGTACCGCTCAGTACGCCACTGTCGTGTTCTAGGGTCATTCGCAGATAAGCCGTCTCGATATTTGAATTTTTGCCCGGTGTAGGGCCGCGCATGTTGCGCATCGTTTGGCTGATGGCGCGCCAACGGAGGAGCAACGGCAACGCCAGCATTGCCCATCCAAAAGGTCCCATTCGCCCGCTCACTGCGAAAAACCCGAGGATCGTGATCACGATGATAACGACGACGAAGGCCAGCATTTTTTGCAGGTTTCGAGGATTAGTGCGGCGCAGTCCGCGAAAAACTAAATACAAACCAATCACAATTGCAAGGCTTAGAAGAAGATAAGGCATGTCTGGCCGCTACTTCATCTGGTCGCTGATCAGGCGCGCCGCGCCGCCCTTTTTGCCAGAATAGTCTTGTAACGCCACACGGCCGCCGGCAGCAAACACGGCCACCGCGCTCAACAGCCCTTTGAGTTGTTGCGCGGATGCAAGATCGAAACCGCAATGGGCGCCGCCCGTCAATTTTGCGATCTGGCGAAATGCGCGGGTGGCTATGGGATCGTTGCCTTCCTGGAAGACGAACGCCGGCACACCGCGCACACCAAGCTCCCCGGCGATATCGCAGACATTATCGATATCTTCCTCAAAGGCGTCGCCGACAAAGACCAGCGCATTGACCGGTCTGTTATCAGTTTCGCGGATCGCGTGACGCAATATCTTTCGGATCTGGGTGCGTCCACCGAGACAACGCACTTTGGTCATTCGTTTTACCAATTCATGCGACGACGCAACCCAGGGGCTGGACTTACATTCGCCGAAGCCTCGGAAGAAAACCAATTGCACCTCCAAACCACCGAGGCCGTCCGTGGCGTGAAACATTTCCGCTTGCAGGTGGCAGGCTTGATCCCAAGACGGCTCCCGGCTCGCCGTTGCGTCCATCACAAATAGTAGCCTTCCACGCCCGCTCGCGGACCTCACCGCGGGCGTATTGGCCACCTGGGAGAGGAAGGCAGATACCTGATCGGCATTCTGCTCATTCGGAAGTGTTTTTTTGCCTTGTTCTCCAGACATCTGTTCAATCGTTTCAGTGTAGACTATTGAGATAGTACGAATGCCGGGGTATTTCCAGTTCACCTTTATTCGTAAGCAGGATCGCGAGTTGCCAAAATCACCAGATTATTTCCATGACAAGACCATTCTAGTTACCGGCGGGGCCAGCGGAATCGGTCGGGCAACGGCTAGTATCTTTGCCCGCGAGGGCGCAAACGTGATCGTCGCAGACATCGACCCAAAAGGTGCTGAAGTTGTTGCCGCGGCGGTCCGGGATTCCAATGCCAACGCCCAAGTAGTTGCTGTGGATGTGACCGACAGGTCCTCCGTAGATTCTCTAATCGCTGCCGGCATAGATACATTCGGGCGTATCGATTTCCTTTTAAACAGCGCCGGCGCCGCCGGGCGTCGATCTTCGTTTCTTGATATAGACGCCGAGCTCTGGCGTCAGACCTATGCCCTGAACGTGGAAGGGGTATTCAATACCATGCAGTCAGTGTTACCGCATATGATCGAAAACAATCACGGGGTAATCGTGAATATCGCCAGCATGGCCCATCGGCGCGGCGGCCCCGGCCATTCGACGCATTACGCGTCGGCCAAGGGGGCCGTCATCACACTGACAATGGGGGTCGCTCGAGAATTCGTCGATCGCGGTATTCGCGCACTGTCGATCTCTCCCGGCCCGATTGATACCGCTTTTCAGTCGGTCTCTTCGCCAGAGCTGAGGCAGGGGATGACGGACGACGTGCCAATGAAACGCATGGGCACACCTGAAGAAATTGGCGAAATGGTGTTGTTCATGTGTTCCGACGCCTGCGAATTTATGACCGCCGACACGGTCTACATCAATGGCGGCGGCGGTTTCCGTTGAGAATGCCAAAGCGCAACAGTTGGGCAAGATGAACGGTACGGATAAAGACATAGCTGCGCTTGAAGAACGCATCGCACATCAGGATCGCATCCTTGAAGACCTTAGTGAAATGTCGGTCAAACTGTGGAAGGAGATCTCTGATCTTTCAGACCAGGTAGGCTATCTTAAATTGAAGCTACAAGAACTGGAAAGCGGCGATGACAGGTCTCCCGGCAGGGAGCCCCCACCGCCGCATTACTGAGACGCGCTAGGCCATCAATAAAACGCAAAATACTAGATTGGGACTATGTCGCGTTGGGGGCGTCAACGGGCGTGACGGGTTCGGCGAAGACATTGTGAACCCATAGTTACCCCTCAGCGGCGTCGAAATGACAAAACATGTCCGGGATCTCCTCGCCAGGCTAGACTCTCCGCAGCTAATATTAGTGCAGGTTTTGGTTGTGGACGGGACGCTGAGTCTCGCAGATGCGGTCTTCCGATGCGCCTTCCGCTCAACTCAGATCGGCCGAGACGATCGAGCGGGCTTCGGCCAAAGCGATCGGCATGCTCTCGACGGTATGTCAGTGACAGCCAGACAGACCCGAGATCGCAAATTGTTCCTCGCATCCACAGTTCGGGTCTGCGTCAAGGCATCTTTAAATATCCGAGTAATCAGATTTCTACAGTGACACCTGCACCAAATTTTCCCCTTCTAATATTCGGTCTAATTTTCAGTACCCAACAATTTATCTACAATACGCACACAAATTGAAAATCCGGAAGCAAGGGCGCGTTCTCTCTCTAAACAGAGAAGAAATCACGGAATCCACGTGAGATTCGTTGCCGGCTGCGCTAAGCATCGGTGTATGAAGGCCCGCATTCTCATTACCCTCAAAAACGGCGTTCTGGATCCTCAGGGCAAAGCCACCGAGCAGGTTCTGGCCGGGCTTGGCTTTGGGGGCATCAACGATGTCCGGCAGGGTAAATATATTGAACTGGACCTTGCCGAGAATAATCCCACAAATGCACTCAATGCGGTGAGAGCCATGTGCGAAAAGTTGCTGGCGAACACGGTGATCGAAAATTACGAGATAGATCTGGACGAATGAAGGCTGCCGTCATCGTCTCGCCCGGCTCCAACTGCGACCGCGATGTTCAGGTGGCGTTGCAGCAGAGCGCCGGCAGCGAGCCGATCATGCACTGGCATGGCGATGCAAACCTTCCCGATGTAGACCTAATCATCGTGCCAGGTGGGTTTGCCTATGGCGATTACCTGCGTGCCGGCGCGCTGGCCGCCCAGTCCCCCGTGATCCAAGAGGTTGTAGCCCGAGCAAACAAGGGAGTGCCGGTGCTTGGGATCTGTAACGGCTTTCAGATACTCACCGAATGCGGGCTGTTGCCGGGCGTGCTGATGCGTAATGCTGGGCTAAAATTTATCTGCCGGGACGTCGACCTGAGGGTCGAAGCCGCGGATACAGTGTTTACGCTCGACTACATGGACGGCCAGGTCATCCGTATTCCAGTCGCGCATAACGAGGGCAACTATTTTGCCGATGACGCCACTCTAAACCGCCTTGATGGTGAAGATCGCGTAGCCTTCCGCTACTGTTCTCCCGAAGGCAGAGTTACCGATTCCGCCAATCCGAACGGTGCGGCCCGGAACATCGCTGGTATTCTGAACGAAGGCCGCAACGTGCTCGGCATGATGCCTCACCCCGAAAGGCTTGCCGATCCGATGCTTGGCGGCAATGACGGCCGGCCGATGTTCGATGGGCTGGTTGAAGCCCTGGTCGCGACAGAATGAGCGAGATCACGCCCGAGATTGTTGGCGAACACGGGCTAACACCAGAGGAATACCAACGCGTCTTGCGCATCATGGGACGCGAGCCAAAAATGACAGAGCTCGGCATTTTTTCGGTGATGTGGTCGGAACATTGTTCATACAAGTCGTCGAAATTCTGGCTGAAGAAGCTTCCGACCGAAGCTCCATGGGTAATCTGCGGTCCGGGGGAGAATGCCGGGGTGATCGACATCGGCGAGGGCAAGGCCTGTATCTTCAAAATGGAGAGCCATAACCACCCATCGTTTATCGAACCTTATCAGGGTGCGGCGACTGGCGTCGGCGGCATCCTCCGCGATATCTTCACTATGGGTGCACGCCCCGTTGCTAATATGAACGCGCTGCGGTTTGGCGCTCCAGAACATCCGAAGACCCGACATCTTGTCGGCGGCGTCGTAGCTGGTATCGGCGGCTACGGAAACTGCATAGGCATCCCGACAGTGGGCGGCGAGGTCAATTTCGATCCGAGCTACAATGGCAACATTCTTGTCAACGCCATGACGGTCGGCATCGCCGATACCGACAAGATTTTCTATTCCGCTGCCGCCGGGATCGGCAACCCGGTCGTTTATGTAGGATCCAAGACGGGCCGCGACGGAATTCACGGCGCGACCATGGCGTCCGCAGAGTTTGACGATGATTCCGAAGAAAAACGTCCCACTGTTCAAGTAGGTGACCCATTTACAGAGAAACTGCTGCTCGAAGCCTGTCTCGAACTCATGGCGACGGACGCGATTATCGCCATTCAGGATATGGGTGCAGCCGGGCTAACATCCTCCTCCGTCGAAATGTCGGACAAGGGGGGGGTCGGTATCGAGTTCGATCTGGATCGGGTTCCTGTGCGTGAAGAAGCGATGACGCCATACGAAATCATGCTGTCCGAGAGTCAGGAACGGATGCTGATGGTGCTCAAACCCGGCCGCGAGAATATGGCTCGCAAAATCTTCGAGAAGTGGGAGCTGGATTTCGCCATTATCGGCACGGTCACCGACACCAACCGGCTGGTGCTCAAATCAGGCGGCGAGGAAATCTGTAATATTCCGGTACCGCCGCTGGTTGCCGAAGCGCCAGAATACGAGCGCCCGTGGGTAGCGACACCACCACCTCGAGTACTTGCCATAGATGACGCACTGGCCGACATAAACATTGCCCCGACCGATGCGCTAGCGAGATTAGTCGCCTCGCCCGATCTATGTTCGCGGCGCTGGGTGTGGGAACAATACGACCATATGGTCATGGCCGACACCTTGCGCCGGCCCGGCGCAGATGCCGCCATCGTGCGGGTTCATGGCACGGACCGCGCGCTTGCCATTACCACTGATTGTACACCGCGCTACTGCGTTGCTGACCCCGTTCAGGGCGGACGGCAAGCAGTAGCGGAAGCCTGGCGTAACCTCACCGCATCTGGCGCAAAGCCGCTCGCGATCACCGACAACATGAATTTCGGCAACCCGGAACGCCCGGAGATCATGGGGCAGTTCGCCGGATGCATTGAAGGTATGACCGACGCCTGCCTTGCGCTTGATTTCCCGGTCGTGTCCGGCAATGTATCGCTCTACAATGAAACTAATGGTACCGGTATTCTTCCAACACCCGCAATCGGCGGCGTCGGCCTGATTGAAGACGTCAACAACGATACGACATCGGCCGGATTCACCGCCGAGGGCGAGGCGATCTTGTTAATCGGCAACACTTCAGGCCATCTCGGCCGGTCGATGCTCCTGCGGGTGTTTTCTGATAACTACAGGGATGCCGGAGCGCCACCGCCCGTAGATCTCGAAGCCGAACGCCGGAATGGCGATTTTGTCCGAGACCTGATCGTGGGCGACCGGGTATCTGCCTGTCATGATGTGTCCGATGGCGGGCTTCTAGTCGCTGCCGCCGAAATGGCACTTTTAGGAAGCATCGGGGCGGAGATTTCACTCCCCACAACTGGTATTCCTGCCTTTGCTTGGCTGTTCGGCGAAGATCAATCACGCTATATTACTACGACTTCCGCGCCGGAAGAAGTTCTGACGGCGGCCAATTCTGCAGGGGTTCCGGCGATTATGATCGGAACGACCGGTGGCCCGCAGTTGACGGTGGGAGACGGCAACTCTATATCCCTATTGGAGTTGCGAAATGCGCACGAAAGCTGGTTTCCGGAGTACATGGCTGATGTTTGACAGAAGGTAGAAATGAATCATCTGTAAATCTGCGCTGCAGATGTTTGTAAATTTGCGCTACAGATGTTCAAAAACGGGACAGAACGGGAAATTGTAAGATGCCAATGGACGCGGGTGCAATCGAAAGCTTGATAAAGGGAAGCCTTCCCGATGCCGAGGTGACCATTCAGGATCTCGCCGGAGACGGTGATCATTACGCGGCACTGGTTGTTTCCAGCGCCTTTGTCGGCAAGACCCGCGTTCAGCAGCATCAGATGGTCTATCAGGCTCTGCAGGGCAGGATGGGCGGAGAACTTCATGCGCTGGCACTTCAAACTAGCACGCCTAAAACCGAATGAACCAAGACACAAGCAAAAGGAACATCGCTATGAGCGAGCATCCCGTATTCGACCGCATCAAAACTGAAGTAGACGCTAGCCCCGTTGTCCTTTTCATGAAGGGCACCCCCGTTTTTCCGCAATGTGGTTTTTCTGCGACCTGTGTTCAGGTTCTTAGCAATCTTGGCATCCCTTTTAAGGGGATCAACGTGCTCGAAGATCCTGAAGTGCGCGAAGGTATTAAGACTTATTCGAGCTGGCCGACGATTCCGCAGCTATACGTCAAGGGTGAATTTGTCGGCGGTTGCGACATTCTGCGTGAGATGTACGAAACCGGCGAATTGATCGAGTTTTTCGATACCAACGGCATTGAAGTCCAGCTCGCCAATCCTAAGTGACCTCGACGTTAAAGGGGTCAAAGGCCTAAACGCGAGTAGACTGGCCGCATTTGGAGTGGCTGCGGTAGAGAAACTGAAGACCCTCGCGCGCGCCGAAGATTCCACTTCGGAACGACCGGGTTGTATCTCATATTCCCTCAGCAAAGCCAATCTCGGCAGAGATCCTAAGCACCGAAGGGTAGGTGCTGCTGTAACACAGCTATCGGCGGTGCATGGCACCCGGTCTGAAAATTCCAGCCTGATTTTGCCAGGATCACCTCACTCAAGAGCGGCTGTTTACCCGTCATGGCAAACTGGTTTTTACCTCGGTGACGCGGAAATTACTGAACCACCATCGCGACCATCCCGAAGTAATGGTGAGACATATCCCGACTAAAACGGCCATCTGCGCCGAGATGCTGGGCCTTATCGACCGCGACTCCTCGAAACTGACAGCACCAGTCGCAGGTTCGCTTTCCGCANCTTAAACGCAACCTTCCGCATGTCCGCCGGCGGGGAAGGGATTTCCGCCAAGGACTGGGTTCGTGTTTGGGTCAATAGCCTATCTGATCGAGTGAGACCAACTCCCTCATTACTCCTCCGACACTTTGCCGCTGGATGAAAATCTGAGGGTGGCACCGCGCTATTTCGGCAATAAAATCATCGGCTAACCTATATCAGCCGGACCTTTTTGGATTTGTCGGTCTATGACCGCATCGGCGTCGACATCATTACGCGATCGATCGCATTCTATGGGCACCGGCCTAACCGCTCATTATTCCGCGCCGGAAAGATCTAGTTATTTTTCGACGGATCAATATCCTGACCGGGATAGCGGATATCTAAATTTTAGATCATATTGGATCATCAGCACGCAACCAGAAAATCGGGCAGAATACTATGATGCTCTTCAAATGCATATTACCCGCGCCGCATGTCACAGGCTTTCTTATGGCGGCCGCTCTCTTATCTGCCTGTAGCAAGACCGGCGTAGCACCAAAAATTCCTCTGCAAATGCATCTAGCCTGTCAAACAATCGATTGTCGATGTCTCGGCGAGAGACCCAATGTATTCTCCGACCGCAAGATTGCCAACATCGTATGGCAGCTAAATGGTGACGCGACCTGCCCCAAGGGCTTCTCGCTGGAGCGCGTCCGTAGATAGCTTCTTAATGCGCCAGAAAGAAAAAAATTTAGAGACTAACCCTGACAGAGATATCGGCGATTGATCTATATCAACGTAAATAGCGAAGTCCCGAATGGACACCCCCCGGGCACGTCCGGGGCGTCTCGAATTCGCTGCGAGCTCACCGAATTAGCGTGAGTAAAACTCAATCACTAGGTTCGGTTCCATCTGGACCGGATACGGCACGTCGGCGAATTGGGGGACGCGCACGAATTTGCCCTTAAGCTTACTGAAATCAACTTCCATATATTCTGGCACTTCACGCTCGGTCAGCTGACCCGCTTCGAGCACCTGCGGAATATTCCGTGATTTCTCGCGAACCTCTATGACGTCGCCTTCCTTGACCCGATATGACGGGATAGTGACGCGCACGCCATTAACCTTGATATGACCATGATTGATAAACTGACGCGACGCAAAAACCGTCGGCACAAATTTCATCCGATAGACGACCGCATCAAGCCGCTGTTCCAAAAGGCCGATCAGGGCTTCGACGGTATCGCCGCGCCGCTTAACTGCTTCCTTATAAGTGCGGCGGAATTGTTTTTCGGTGATGTTGCCGTAGTAACCCTTAAGCTTTTGTTTCGCCATAAGCTGGATACCGAAATCGGTCGGCTTGCGGCGGCGCTGGCCATGCTGNCCNGGACCGTATTCGCGGGTATTCCAAGGGCTCTTNGGGCGGCCCCAGAGGTTGCAGCCAAGNCGNCGNTTAATNTTNTANTTCGAGCGCACACGTTTAGACATGNGGCTTTCTCCTTCATAATTGTCCCGGTAGTCCAGTTCCGGACCTTGCCGGTGGCGGGATGACGCGNACCAAATGGACGGCACCCACATTCCCGGGAATGGCGGCGGAGTATATGGATCGGCATGCCGATGTCAAACATTTGCTGCGGCGCCGAAAAATGCTTTTTTCGCCGGAATACAGCCGTTTTCAGGGCCGATTACGGTCGCGCCTTTCAGACAGACCCGCGACAATCCCCCGCAGGGTTTTGACTTCCTGATCGCTGAGTCCTGTCCGGGTAAACATGTTGCGGATATTGCGCACCATCCTGGGGCGCTTTTCGGGTGGATAAAGGAAACCGCAGTCATCGAGCTCACTCTCAAGATGCTCGAAGAATGCAATCAGCTCTTCTCGCGATGCGGGCTGACCGCTTTTGCGGGTAACCTCTGAAATCGTCTCAGGATCGCCAGCCAAAAACCATTCATAGCCAATCAACAGTACAGCCTGTCCGAGATTGATCGATGTGTGGTCGGGGTGGACCGGCACCATGACGATGGCGTCAGACATGGCGACGTCTTCATTGTCTAACCCTTTGGATTCTCGGCCAAATAAAATACCGGATTTCTCGCCCGTGACGGACTTTTTTCGTACGACCCCGGCAAGACCACGCGGCGTGAGCACCGGCTTTTCCATGTCGCGCACCCGCGCAGTGGTGGCGTATAGACGCTGAAGGTCTGCCACGGCCGCTTCGGTAGTATCAAATACGCTTGCGTGTTCGAGAATGCGTTCAGCACCGGATGCTGTATTTATCGCTTGCTGGTTAGGCCAGGCGCCCTTGGGCGAAACAAGACGCATATCCGATAGGCCGAAATTCATCATCGCGCGCGCCGCGGCACCGATATTCTCGCCAAGCTGCGGTCTTACAAGAATGATAACCGGAGGGGCCGTATTCGCCATCGCCTTAGGCTGCGACAGGACCGGCAATCCCGTCCCGTTGCAGCTTCCAGATCATGCCGTCACCCAGCGCCACAACCGAGGCATCGATAATATTTGTCGACAGGCCGACAGTACGCCATGTGGTGCCGTCAGGGGTCCGGAATTCAATCATCACGCGGGTGATGGCACCGGTGCCGGACTGGCCATCCCGCGCATCAAGAATACGCACCTTGTAATCAACCAGTTCCACCTCCTCAAGCGAGGGGTAGGCTGTTGAAAGCGACTTTCTGATCGCCGTGTCGACTGCATTGACCGGACCATTGCCGAGCGCCACCTCGTGATAAATCACATTGCCGACAGTAATGGTGGCCGTGGCCTCTGATTCCACAATCAGCTGCCCGCGCGCGTTGAAACGGCGCTCATCCATCACGCGAAACCGCCCGATGGTGAAATATTCCGGCACCTCGCCAAGCGCGCGGCGCGCCAGTAATTCAAAGCTGGCCTCGGCAGAATCAAAGGCCCAGCCCTCAAATTCACGTTCCTTGACCTGCGCAATCAGCTTGTCCAGGCGGCTGTCACTGGCATCAATTTCGATCCCGAATTCGGCAAAGCGCGCCATCATATTGGATTTGCCAGCCTGATCAGACACCAGATACTGGCGCGCATTCCCCACCTTTTCCGGCGGAATATGTTCATAGGTACGCGGGTCCTTTTGCGCGGCTGAGGCATGCAGTCCGCCCTTATGAGCAAAAGCTGCCTCACCAACATAAGGAGCCTGCATGTTTGGTGCCCGGTTCAACCTGTCATCAAGCAACCGGGACAGCGTCATCAGGCGTGGCAGATTTTCTTCGGGGATGTTTGTGACATACCCCATTTTCAGCATCAGTGTCGGGATGATCGAAATCAGATCGGCATTGCCACACCGTTCACCAATGCCATTGACAGTCCCCTGAATCTGGCGCGCGCCCGCTTTTACCGCCGCCAGCGAATTCTCCACCGCCAAACCGGCATCATTATGTGTATGAATGCCAATGTGCGCATCAGGCAGCGCGCTGCGAACAGCGCTGACCGTTTCAAAAACCTCATCCGGCAG
>NZGJ01000011.1 GCA_002689465.1 Rhodospirillaceae bacterium
ACTTTTTGGTTGAATTGAATTCTGTATTTGAGATCCAAGGTTTATACGCTTCGCCTTCGACCCATGAGCATCTTGCGCAACTTTTGCGATTCATGTTACGTATTCATTAACGACCACCGCCTTAATCGCTGCCGGGATCTTTACCGTTTTCAGCGTCGGTAAATCGACGATCGCGGGTTAACTGGCATGCTGTTTATCCCAGAACGGCTATCAGATATAAATCCCGGACCGGACAAGCTGGGTGGGGATTTCAACCTCAATTTTAGCCTATCACAGGAAGACCGAGCCGAGAATATTCATCGGGTTGGCGAAGTTGCGGCGCTGATTGGGTGTGCCGGTTTCGTATCCGGCAAAAACACGATAGTCTGGAGCCATGAATCCAGAATGTAAAACCTACAGCGGCACGATAAAACGGCCTACTGAAATCGCCGATAATCTTGCGGCGGTAGAAGAGAAAATTGCCGCTGCCGCGTCGGATACTGGGCGGGACCCGTCTTCCATTTCGCTCATTTCCGTGTCGAAATCTCATCCCGCGTCGGCGGCGTCCGGAGCATTGGCCGCGGGCCATCGCGTATTCGGTGAAAACCGTGTGCAGGAGACCGAGGGCAAATGGCCGTCACTTAGGGCGGCGTATCCCGATGCGAACGTTCACCTGATCGGACCACTGCAAACGAACAAAACTGCAGACGCAGTTGCACTGTTTGACGCCATCCAGACTGTGGACCGAGAAAAGCTTGCCCGGAACCTGGCGGAGGAAATGGCGCGGCAGGATCGCCATCCTGATCTATTCATCCAGGTCAACACTGGCGAGGAGCCGCAAAAGGCCGGCGTTTTACCGCTCGACGCTGACGCTTTCATCGCCAAGTGCCGTGTAGAACTGGATTTGCCGGTGGTCGGATTGATGTGCATTCCGCCAGTCGATGAAAACCCAGCGCTGCACTTTGCCTTGCTTGCCGAGATGGCTGCGCGTAACGGTCTTGACCGGCTCAGCATGGGCATGTCGGCAGATTATGAAACCGCGGTCCGGCTCGGGGCTACGGAGGTGCGAGTTGGCACGGCTATTTTCGGCACGCGCCCTCAGCGATCTTAAATACCTTTTCGGGGTAGCTCTCTTGCCACGTGGGCGCCTGCGTAATCACAAGCCGGTCCTCGCCGGGGATCCAGTGTTGGAGGATAAGCTCCAGATCATGCCTCGCGAAGGCGACACAACCTTCAGTGGGCGGGTAGCCTGGTCCAGCAGCTATATGGATGAAAATAGCACTTCCTGCCCGCGGCACCACGGGGTCACTGTTGTGGTTGGTTACGACAACGATGTCGTATAAGGCATCGTCACGCCATAAGGCTTCGCAGCGAGCAGCATGCGGCAGGGCGACGAGCGTATTGTAGTCTTCATGATCGGGACTGTCGCACCAGCCGTCGGATGCTGAAATAACATCAATCGCGATCGTTGTTAGGGGCTTAGCGCCTCGGTCCGGCCGATATAGTACCTTGGTGAGATTAAAATTGCCGACCGGGCTGGCGCCATCGCCTTCTATTTTGCAGGCAGAGATGCCGCCTCGCCCGATCGCACACCGATATTGCCGGCCGCGAAAAACCGCCCAGCCAATCGAACCTTGTGAGGAGACGGTTAATGTCATGTGGTGTTTATAGGAAATCCGGCCGGTCAGCGAAACCGTCGCGATGTCCGGGAGATGGGACAAACAGGTAAGGCTCGACGACGCAATGATATTCCGGGTGTCGCGGCGGCTCCCGCATTGGCGCCATTGCGGCAAAACCCCGGGACTGATAAATGGCTTTCCTATACCATGCTGGGGAGCCCAGGTACGGCAAGGGCTCGCTCTGAATGCTCCGATAACGCTTTCGCGAGAACGGTTGAACTGAGCTAGTATATCGCCAGCTTCATGAGGACCACGGCGTGACCGGCGCATGCGCTAACCCTTTCAACGGGTCATAACTATCGGAAAGAATGACGACACATGGTTAACGGGAAAAGCCTGCTTCTGGTAGATGATGACGATTCGCTTCGCGAAGTGCTGCGCGATCAACTAGAGCTTCACGATGAATTTACCATCCAGGAAGCATCTAGCGCTGCTGATGCGCTCGAAATTGCCAAGGATTCGAACTACGACTTGCTGATCCTAGATGTCGGATTGCCCGACATGGACGGGCGAGAGGCCTGCCGGCTTATACGGCGCACTGGCTTTAATGCGCCAATCATAATGCTCGCCGGCGCCGATACCGAGGTGGGTGCGATCCTTGGTATCGACTGCGGTGCCGATGACTACGTGACCAAGCCTTTCAAGCTCGGCGTTTTGCTCGCGCGTATTCGCGCCCAGCTCCGTCAGCACGCACGCTCCGAAGACGCCGCGTTCAATATAGGGCGATATTCCTTCCGACCATCAGCCAAGATGCTGATCGATTCGGAAAACGGGGATCAAAAGACACGGCTGACGGAAAAAGAAACGGCGATCCTCAAGTATCTTTTCCGAGCCGGCGACAATGTGATTGGCCGCGAGGTGCTTTTGAATGAGGTCTGGGGATACAATTCCGGCGTGACGACCCACACGTTGGAAACCCATGTTTATCGTCTGCGTCAAAAGATCGAGCGCGATCCAGCTAATGCTGAGTTTCTCGTGACTGTGCCGGGCGGCTACCGTTTGGTGCCCTGAAGGGGTTGTCCCTATAGCGCCTTGATACCGCCGCCGTCGACGCCGAGGATCTGGCCTGTGATGTAGCTGGCGCGATCGCTGGCAAGAAATACAACCGAATCCGCAACTTCCATCGCTTCGCCCATACGGCCCATTGGGATACCCTTGGCAGGATCGGACATACCCGAATCTATCATTTGCTGCTGGCGCTCGGACATGATCGGACCGGGAGATGATGCGTTGACACGAATTCCTTTGGGCCCGTATTCGTTGGCAAGACCTTTGAGGACCAGATTAAGGGCCGCGTTCACGCTGCCACCCGGCAGATGAATACTAATCGGGAGTTTGCCGCCGGTCCCGGTGATGGCAACGATTGACCCCGACTCACGGGCGATCATATGCGGCAGGGCTGCTTGGAAACAGTTGATGTAGCCGAGATACTTGACTTCTAGTGCCGCGCGAAAGACATCGGCATCTATTTCAAGGAATGGACCAAATGCCGGCACTGCCACCGTGGCTGCCAAAACATCTATCTGACCCCATGTGCCCACAATGTCCTCGGAAGACGTTTTAACACCGTTGGCATCCGTGACGTCAACCGGCACCGATAAAGCTTCGCCGCCGCCGGTGTTGATTTCATCGACAAGTGCGGCCAAGGCGTCTGGATTTCGTGCTGATGCTGCCACCCTTGCCCCTTCGCGCGCAAAGCTCAAGGCAATCTCCTGACCGATCGCGCCGGTCGCGCCCGTTACCCATGCCACCTTACCGTCCAGTCCCATATCCATTTTCTCTCTCCCTTTTTAAACTTATATCTGGCCGTGCGGGTTCAGCGCGATTAGTTCGGGGGCAGTTCCCGCTGCTGTCCCCGCCGCGTAAATTATCGCCCGCGCAACCTCCGCGGCGGGCAGGCGTGCATTTTGCCGCTTGGCGTAGGCGGCGACGACAGCTGGGTGTTCCGCTTGATCCATAAGCTCGGTATCCAGCAGCCCAGGCGCGATCTCGGTGACGCGGATGCCATATTCGGCAAGCTCGATCCGCATGCCGCGGGTAACCGCTGCGGTTGCATGCTTGGTGGCCGCGTAGAAAGTAGTCAGCGGATATACCTGACGCGCAAGGACGGAAGAGATGTTGATAATGTGTCCGGACCGTCGCGCCGCCATTCCGCGCGCTATTCCCTGGCTCAAAACCAGCAGAGCGTGGACGTTCAGTTCCCATGCTCCGCGCCACATATCGGGATTGGCGTCGAGGAACGGTGCATGCGCTGTCCGCCCGGCAAGATTGACAAGGATGTCGACCGCGCCGGCCTCGGCGATCAGACGGTCAGTGAAGCCCGGATCGGTTAGATCGCCAGCAATAACGCGGATATTGTCTCCAGCCCCGGCTTTAAGTGAAGCAAGCTTGTCTTCGCTTCGTGCGACGGCAATAACTTCGGCGCCGTCGGCGGCGAACATTAACGCGGTTTCGCGGCCGACGCCAGTTGAAGCACCCGCCACGAGTACGGTCTTATTATCAATTGTCATGCGTGCTCTGTCCCTCAGGCGCCCAACGTTCCGCCGCCATCAACCACCATTTCGTGCATAGTGATATAGCGAGACTGTTCCGATAACAGAAACGCTACCGCATCGGCAACGTCTTCAACCTTTGCGATTCGGCCGAGCGGCACGCCGGCGCGGAAATTATCTAGGTCGCCCTTCAGCATGGCCTGGCCAAACCCCATGCTTTCCATCATCCGCTGGATCATTGGCGTTTCGGTCGCCCCCGGCGCAACGGTGTTGACGCGGATGCCGACCGGTCCCAGTTCCAGAGCCAAGACACGCATCAAATGGCTTACCCCTGCCTTTGACGCGCAATAGGCGCCTTGGCGGACCCGCGGGACGCGCGCCGCATTAGAGGAGACCGTAACGATCGAGCCTGCTTTGATTTCTGTCATGTGCCGGGCCACGTGTCGAGTGACCAGCCAAGTGCCGCGCAGGTTGACGTTAAAATGCGCGTCGAACTCGCTGACTGACTGGTCTATTAGCGGGCCGAGATGTTGAACCCCCGCAACATTGACCAGCCCGTTGATGGTGCCTAGTGCTGTCACAGCGCCACTAATCGCCGTCTCAACCGAGGCCTCGTCGGTGACGTCGGCGGCAAACCAGTGCGCGCCGAGTTCCGTTGCTATTCCTGTTAAAGTTTCAGCCTGTCGGTCGATCAGCGCAAGCTTCGCGCCGCCAGAGGCGAGATGCCGCGCAACACCTTCACCGATGCCCTGAGCAGCACCGGTGACGATTATACCTGCGTTCTTTATTCCCTGAAGTTCCATTAGCTTCTCCAACTCCCCGAAATACCGGCGGCGATACAGTCCGCCGTGGTGCCAAACAGAATTTCGGCATCCGATACAGAGCGTGCGAATAGCGCCATCTTTGCCGAGTTGGTCGCGAGGCGTGCACCCTGCGGTACCCGATCATATGAGACCACGGCGCAATTGTCCGCCGTCACAGATACGCCGGCATTGGTCAACACCTCGATTACCCCTTCGGCCTTCGCAATATCCCAGGTCGATCGGTTGGTATGAATGNAGAACNTAACGTCGNGGCTGGCATGCCCNNCATTCANCATCGCCNCCGCGTCCCGAAGCTGTTCGATCGACGCGTGCGGACAGCCGATCGAGATGATNTCGANGGGCCCNNTCGTGCCGTTGGCCGTAGCTGCGTGTTCGCCGGAGATTGCCGCCTCGTCGATGACAAACTCTTCCACCGGCGCCCCACCACCCAACGCCGCTTCAAGATTCGGAGATTCGGGTGTGACGCCAGCTATATGGAACATCGCAGCCGCCCCGNGGATGGCGAAGGCGGCCCCGAAGGCGACGTATTCGTCGGTATTGGGCGTCGATTTGATCCCGTCGAGCACGGGGATACGGTCGCCGGCAAGTCGTCCTGCAAGCGCACCGAGGAGGCTGAAACGGTCAACCCCGGAGATGTCGGTCTCAATACGCAGCAGAATTTCACCGCGCCGATTTTCGTCTAGATGCATACCGCAGCGAGGCGCGAGACCGGTCAGTGCAGATGCAACGGCGGTTGCGCCTTCGCGGTTAGTGCGTGCGCCGAGCACGGAGTTTACAAATGGAGCGGTGGCGGATTCGCTCCACGCTACATGCTCGCCGAAGGTAGGCAGGATGCCTTGAATAAACGGATTACANGAGCAGCTTGGCAGCGCGCCCATTTTTTCGCAGGCCCGCAACATACGGATCTGGTCTTGTTCCACCGTGCTCATATTCGCTTTAGTGCGGTCGACGGCGATGGCGTTGATCGACGCCGGGATGGAAAATCGGCCGCCTTCATCAACCAGCCGTTCGAGAAAATCNCGCCCGGCTTCGCCCAGTGCTGTGCCGTCGATCACCAGATGGGTCGATGTGACGGGAACCATGTCCGGGGCATCGAGCGCTGCACCGACGGCGGNCAGCATCTGCATTGCGATCTGTAGTGGCCAGCCNTTTTCGCCATCGAGCATGGCCTGTTGGTCGGCGGTAAGTCTCATTCCACAGCCTCCACGGTGCCGGCAGTGCCATCGACGCGCAATATAGCACCTGCCTCAAAGCCGTTGATATTGGTGTTGAGCCGATGGACCAGGGGAATTTCTGCCAGAACGCACCCGGCGGTAATCACGGCATCGGCCTGCATATTCACGATTGCGGCCGGCGCAATGCCGCGCTGTGCCAGCTGCAGAAGGCTGAATGATCCCGCGGTTGACCCTTTGCCCGACCGGCATACTACAACGCGCCCGGCAACGGATTCGCCTTCCAGTGCGTGTCCGGTTTCGATGACAATCCCAGTGACCTCGTCGACCCCTAGGTTGAAAGCGATACCCTGGGATGTGACCAGAGCGGGGCCTTCACCGATCCCTCCGACCAGGCCGTCTCCCTTGAATTTTGGAGCCATTAATCTTATTCCCTACAACTTCAGTTATACATGCGCGATCCGGCTGCGTACGTCGAGACCTCTCATTGATTTGTATCTGCCGGGCGATGCGTAGCAAAAAGGGTGTGGAGGGAGCTTATGATTTTTGTATCCTATAAACGTTTTTCGCGTGACATCAGATAGCGATTTTTATGCTCGCTTCTGGGGCGTCCGCGGATCTATCGCTTGTCCTGGCGCGGAAACCGCTATCTATGGTGGCAATACGCCCTGTGTAGAGATCCGCTGCGGCTCTCATCTGTTTATCTTCGACGCTGGCACCGGATTGCGCAGTCTTGGCGAATTCATCGATAAAAACGGCATCGACGATGTCGACCTTTTCCTTTCGCATACCCACGTGGAACATATTGTAGGTCTCCCGTTCTTTGGGTACGCGTACAAGACGGGAAATGCGCTCCGAATCTGGTCGGGACACCTCGAAGACGGCAAGACCACTGAGAGCGTTCTGCGCCAGTACATGGCAGACCCGCTTTTTCCGATCTCGATCGATGTTTTCAGCGCCGATGTTAGCTATCACGACTTTAAAGCCGGTGAGACATTGACGCTCAATAAGGACATTACCCTACGTACAACGATGCTCAATCATCCGCAAAACGCTACGGGTTACCGGGTCGAATTTGGCGGCAAGTCGATCTGTTATGTGACCGATACCGAGCAATACGAAGACGGCCCCGACCGTAATATTCTAGCGCTGATCGATGGGGCTGATATCGTGATCTACGATTCCATGTTCACCGATGCTGAATACCCCGATTTCAAGGGTTGGGGCCATTCCACCTGGGAAGAGGGCGCCCGTTTATGCGCCGCGGCTAACGTCGGAACTTTCGTGGTTTTTCATCATCTGCCCGAGAGGACCGATGCCGATCTCGATGTTATCGCCGGAGCTGTGGATAAACTGCGGCCCGGTTCGCTTGTTGCCCGCGAGGGCATGCAACTCGCGCCTTGAACGGAATACCGTTTGAGCTCCCTTCCCATCTTTAAACGGTTTCGTCGGGCGCGTATGGGGTTAAACACGCTGTTTGGCCCACGATCACAGGGCTGGTTTATTCCCTACCGTTATGCCGACACGGTTAGCGAACCTATCGGCTATCCCGCGCTGGAAAAGGTGTTCGCCGCGGCGCGACCGGACATGGAATCTTTTCTCGCCGTCATTGACGGGTTTGCCGATGCCCTGCAGGCGATAGGTCCTGATGCGCCCCCGCAACCGCGCTGGAACCAGGGTTGGTTCCCCCGGCTCGATGGCGCATCCGCCTATGCGATGGTTCGCACCCGGCATCCGTCCCGTATCGTTGAAATCGGGTCGGGTCATTCAACCCGGTTCATGGCGCGCGCAGTGGCTGATGGATACCTGAATACTGAGATCACCGCCATCGATCCTGCGCCGCGGGCCGCGATTAACGGCCTTGGCGTTACCCATATCGCGGCGACCTTACATGATACCGACGTCGCCGTATTTGAAACGCTCGCGCCCGGCGATATTATGTTTATCGACTCGAGCCACGTTCTTATGCCCGGCACCGATGTCGACTATTTGCTCAATACCGTTTGGCCCTCCCTGCCGTCTGGCGTGGTGGTTCACATTCACGATATATTGCTGCCCGACGGATATCCGGTTGCGTGGTCGTGGCGGGGGTATAACGAACAGTCTGGTGTCGCGCCGCTGTTGAGCTCGGGCGATGCAAAACTGCTGTTTGGCAGTCACTATGCGGCAACGCGGCTGGCGGAATCGATGGAGGCGACCGTGATCGGGCAGCTCGCGCTGATCGACGGGACGCTTGAAACTAGTCTCTGGATCGAGAAAAGTTGATCGTGATTCGACCGCGGTAAAGCTGACCGCTTCGGCCCGCTCTGGCTTAAACCCGCTCAATCACCGTCGCTATGCCCTGGCCGACGCCAATGCACATGGTGCACAGCGCGTAGCGACCGCCGGTGCGCTCGAGCTCGTTCAGAGCGGTAGTGATCAGCCGCGCGCCAGACATGCCGAGCGGGTGGCCGAGTGCGATAGCGCCGCCATTCGGATTGATGCGGCCATCTTTATCGGCGAGCCCAAGCTCGCGGGTACAGGCAAGCGCCTGAGCGGCGAAGGCTTCATTGAATTCCATTACGTCCATGTCGTCCAGCGTCAGGCCGGCGCGGGCCAGCACCTTGCGGGTTGCCGGTGCCGGGCCGATACCCATCACGCGAGGCGGGACGCCGGCAACGGCGGCGGCGACCAGTCTGCCGCGTGGCTTCAAGCCATGTTTCTTTGCGCCGTCTTCGCTAGCCAGCAGGATCGCTGCGGCGCCGTCATTGACGCCCGATGAATTGCCCGCCGTGACCGATCCGTCCTTTGTGAAGGCAGCACGTAGTTTAATGAGGTCTTCCATCTTTGCGCCATGACGCGGGTGTTCATCGGCCTCGACAACCAAATCGTCTCCGCGGCGCTGAGGAATGGTGACCGACACGATCTCGGCGGCGAGCTTGCCATCTTTTTGCGCGGCCTCGGCCTTCTGCTGGGACCACAGCGCGAATGTATCCTGATCTTCGCGGGTGATCTGGTGCTCAATAGCCAGATTTTCTGCTGTCTGGCCCATCGCATCTACGCCGTATAACTCTTCCATCTTTGGGTTCACGAAGCGCCAGCCTATGGTGGTATCGAATATTTCTGCCTTTCGCGAAAACGCCTGGTCAGCTTTGGCCATCACGAACGGCGCGCGGCTCATGCTTTCAACGCCGCCTGCAATCACAAGGTCAGCCTCGCCGACGCGGATGGCGCGAGCTGCCTGTGCGGCGGCTTCCATACCGGATCCGCAGAGACGATTGACGGTGGCGCCGCCGGCTTCGAGCGGGATGCCCGCCAATAGGCTCGACATGCGGGCGACGTTACGGTTGTCTTCGCCGGCTTGGTTGGCATTGCCGAAATAGACATCGTCTACCTCGGCCCAATCGACGGCTTCGTTGCGCTCCATCAGTGCCTTGATCGGCACCGCGCCGAGATCGTCGGTGCGAACCCCGCTCAGGCCGCCGCTATATCGGCCAACCGGGGTGCGGATGACGTCACAGATCAATGCGTCAGACATGTCTTTGAATCCCTATTTCAGAATGGACGGCATTGTTGTCTAAGAGGCGCTGGCGGGCAAGGCTTCAATCGGCATTAGGTATCTGCAAAGTTGGGCTTGATTGCATGATGTGTTTGCGCGAGCGTAGCCTATGAATTTTGCCCCTCTTACCCCCTATGCTGACGGTGCCAAGGCGATGCGGATCGGCCTTCAATCGCGCACCGCGCCATCCATCGCGATAGACTATATCGGCGATGGTCCGCTGGTGATTTTTCTGCACGGTATTGGCGGCGATCGGTCGACCTGGGCTCATCAGCTTGTCGCCTTCGCCAAGGCGGGCTATTGCGCAGTGGCTTGGGATGCGCGCGGCTATGGCGGCAGTGACGACTATGACGGCCCGCTCAGCTTCACCGATATCGCGGACGATTTAGCGCGCGTGATAGACGCGTTTGCTGTGAACAAGGCCCATATAGTGGGCACATCGATGGGCGGACGGATATCGCTGGAATTTTTCGCCAACCACCCGGACCGGCTTGCCACGCTTACCCTTGCCGGCGTGCACGCCAGTTTCGGGCACTTTTCACCAGAAAAACAACAGGCTTTCGTTGCCGCGCGCAGCAAGCCGCTCATCGAGGACGGGCTGGAACCGGCAGATATTGCGCCCGGAGCCATCTCTAGATTGGCTGGACCGAATGTGTCTGACGATGCACGTAGCCGCGCCATCGAGGCAGCGTCACGGCTGCATAAGCATACTTATATCAAGACCGTCGAGGCGACGACGCAGTTTGACCGCGAACACGTCTTGGGAGAAATCGACGTGCCGACACTGGTTATCGGCGGTGAGTTCGATCCGTTGACCCCGCCCGATATGACACGAAATGTCGCCGCCAATATCAATGGCGCCGAATATCACATGATCTACGACGTCGGCCATCTCGGTAACCTTGAAAACCCAGTCGAGTTCAATCGGTTGCTCGAACAATTTCTCGCGCGCTTCCGCGATCGGGCGAATGTCGCCGCAGATCCAGAAATATTGGCCGGCTAAGAAGAGAGTGAATATAAATGGAGGTATTGAGGGAGAGGCTTCTCTCGTGCGCGGCCGCCGCCAAAGCCTGGTGTTATCTGAAGCTGGTCATTTGTCGAACGTGGCCGTTGTATGATCGGCAAAGAGTTATCGGGACTGCTCAATTCCGACTATTTTGTGTAGAGCGATATCATCCAGACGGCCGTCCGCGCTGCTATAATCGTGCAGATTGAAGCGCTTGCCGTCTATTCTGGTCACCTGTTCGGCCGGGCCGATTCCGGCCGAGTTCATAGATCCATCCGCGGGCCGGCTTGCCAGTTTCAAACGGCTGTGGCTATGGAGGTTTGTTAACAACTTCCTGTAGACGCCAATTGGTAAGATTTAGATGAACTTTTTTAAAGGCACCTACTGGACGTAATAGGAGAAAAAGATATGACAGATCGTTACGCCGCCTATGAACGGCTAAAATTTGACACTCCCGCAGACCGCATTCTGCGCATCACGATGGATGCGCCGGGCCGCCTGAACGCGGCGGACGAAATCATGCATGACGAGCTTGGTCGTATCTGGAAAGACGTCCAGGACGACCCGGGTGTATCGGTCGCGATCCTGCGCGGTGCCGGCGAAGCATTTTCCGCGGGCGGCGATTTTGACATGATAGAGAACATGATCGACAACTATGAGACACGGGTCCGCGTCTGGCGCGAAGCGCGCGATCTTGTCTATAACGTGATCAACTGCTCAAAGCCGATCGTGAGCGCTATGCATGGCCCCGCCGTTGGAGCCGGGTTGGTGGCCGGCCTGCTTGCTGATATTTCTATCGCCGCGAGGGATGCCCGTATCATTGACGGGCATACCCGGCTTGGAGTTGCTGCTGGTGATCATGCTGCGATTGTTTGGCCGCTGCTCTGCGGTATGGCCAAGGCGAAATATTATCTGTTGCTGTGCGAGCCGATCTCCGGCGAAGAGGCTGAGCGCATCGGGCTGGTTTCGCTCTGTGTCGAAGAGGATGAATTGCAAGAAAAGGCGGTGGATGTTGCGGCCAAACTAGCGCGTGGCGCGCCATCGGCGATCCGTTTCACGAAATACGCGCTGAACAATTGGCTGCGCATGATGGGGCCGAATTTCGACACCTCACTCGCCCTCGAATTCCTCGGCTTTACCAGTCCCGAAGCGGCAGAGGGTTTGGCCTCGTTGCGTGCAAAGCGCCGTCCTAATTTCGATCCGAACATGGACTTGTAGGAGACCCGCCATGACAGCCGTATATGGAGACTTCGATCAGGAAACCCTCGATGACGAATATCTCATCAGCAAGACGGTGCCAAGTCTGGATCCGTTCCTAGCCGATTATGCAAGGTTCAGCGCCGATGCGCGGGCCAATCTCGACTGCCGCGAGGATGTTTCCTGCGGCGCGCACGCGGACCAAGTGGTCGATATATTTCCGGTCGAGGCGAGTGGCGGCGAAGCCGCACCGGTTTTTGTCTTTATCCATGGCGGCTATTGGCGGATGCTTAGCCACAAGGAGTCGTCCTTCATGGCGGAGAATATGGTCGCGAACGGTATCGCTGTCGTGTCGGTTAATTATTCGCTGGCGCCGGCGGCTTCTATCGACGTGATCGTGCGTCAATGTCGCGAGGCCATCGCCTGGACCTGGCGCGAGGCGCGCGATTTTGGTGGCGACCCCGACCGGATTTTTGTCTGCGGTTCGTCAGCCGGCGGCCATCTGACGGGGATGATGGTTGCCAATGGCTGGCACCAAGAGCTTGGTGTTCCAGTAGGTGTGATAAAGGGGGCCGTGCCGCTCAGCGGGCTGCATGATCTCGAACCACTGCGTCATTCCTGCATCAACGAATGGGCAAAGCTCGATGCGGAATCGGCGCGGCGTAACAGCCCGGTGCATCACTTGCCGGAAGCTGGCTGCCCATTGGTCTTGTCCTACGGGTCATCTGAGACGCCGGAGTTCAAACGCCAGAGCGCGCTGCTTGCCGATGCGTGGCGCGCGAAGGGTGGACAGGCAGATATATTCGAACATCCAGATCGCAACCATTTCGACATCGTGTTCGATCTGCGAGACTTCGACAGCCTCTTGGGCCGTAAGGTCCGCGCTATGATCGGGTAAAGAAAAGCATGATCGCATGAAGGTGCCTGTTGTTTACACGGCGGTCTTTGCCATGCTTTTCCAGCAGGCATTATCAACGATGAGCGGGCTGACCATTCCTGTTCTTGCACCGCCGATCGCCGCGGAAACCGGTTTGAGCGCCAGCCTGGTAGGCGTATACACTGCATTTCTTTACGGTGGATCAATGGTCTCGTCGCTTGCCGGCGGCGGATTTCTGCTGCGTTACGGCGCGCTCCGGGTCAGCCAAGCTTGCCTGCTAGTCGTTGCGACTGGCCTGTTGATTAATATGCCAGGCTATATCTATCTGTTCGCGCTCGGTGCTCTGGTTACTGGGCTCGGCGGTGGGCCATCGACACCGGCAAGCTCGCAGATTCTCGCGCGATACACCAACCCGTCGACAGCGCCATTAATTTTTTCCATCAAACAGACCGGCGTGCCGGTGGGTGGCGTGATCGCGGGCGCGCTACTGCCTGTGTTTGTCGATCTGTTCGGCTGGCGCGGTGCATTAGTCTGCGCAGCGTCTATGGCGCTCGCCTTAGCTCTAATCCTGCAGCCGTTTCGCGCTGAGTTTGATTCTGACCGTCAGCCCCAGCGCAGCTTGAAACTGACTGACCTGCGCGCAACACTTGGCGCCGTGCTGCGCGATGCGCGGGTTCGAGAGCTTGCCTTCGGCCTGTTCGCCTTCACCGGCTTGCAGCTCGCCTTTGCGTCGTTCTTCGTATCGTTCCTGTCGCTCGGCATGAGCTGGTCCCTCACCGATGCAGGTATTGCCTATTCTATCGCTATGACGGCAGGTATTGCCGGTCGCCTGTTCTGGGGGTGGGTTGGCTCGCTCTACGTGCCGCCGGTTTTGCTTCTGTCCCTGCTCGGCTTTGCTATGGGGGTAGCCTGCATGGCAATCGGGCTCATTGATATTTCCTGGCAGAAGCCCGCAGTATGGGCGATTGCCGTGGCTTACGGTGCGACCGGGATCGGCTATCAAGGTGTGCTGTTAGCCGAAATCGCAAGGATATCGCCACCCGGAATGGCCGGCGTTGTTACCGGCGGTGCAGTGTTTTTCGCTTATGTTGGGATGATCGCCTTTCCCGGCACCTTTGGGCTCATTCTTGCGCTGACGGACAGTTACCAGACGGCTTTCGCGATCCTGGGCGCCATACCGATCGTCGTAGGCGCTATGTTGTTTGTCTCGGCGCTCCGCCAGAGAAATTAACTGTCGTAGAAAAAGAATCGCGAACGAGGGAATCAACCATGGGACCAATTAAAACCACCATTGTTGGCAGCCTGCCAAAACCAGAATGGTTGTCCGTTCCCGGGCAGCTGCGCGCGCCTTGGCGCTCGGAAGGATCGGCTCTCAAACAGGCGCAGGACGATGCGGTCGCCTTGTCGCTGTCGGTTCAGGAACAGGCCGGTCTCAACATTGTGTGCGACGGCGAGCAGCGACGCCGTCATTACATCTGGGGCTTTATCGAACATCTCGGCAGCGTCGATTTTGAGAATCCGACAAAGAAGAAAAGCAGAGGGCAACGCTATTCCCAAGAAACCCCGGCACCGCGCGTTCTCGATGAATGGACTTGGACGAAGCCGGTGTTGCTCGATGGGCTAAGGTTTGCCAAAGCGCGAACCGATCGCCAAGTAAAGGTGACCCTGCCCGGGCCGATGACCGTCGCCGACAGTGTCTTCGACGAGGTCGGCGGTCGTTCGGATGCGGATTTTGCCGCAGTCTATGCCGACCTGTTGAACAAGGAAGCCCGGGCGTTGTCGGAGGCCGGAGCGGATGTTATCCAGATCGATGAGCCTTGCTTCAACATCTATACCGATGAAGTGAAGGACTGGGGGCTGGAAATTCTAGAGCGTGCCTTTGACGGCGTGACCGCCAAGCGCGCAGTGCATATCTGCTATGGCTACGGAACCGAGGTCGTCCTCAACTGGAAAAAAGTCAATGATGACTGGAGCCATTATAACGCCACCCTGCCGCTGATCGCGGAAAGCTCGATTGATCAGATTTCGATTGAGACGGCGGCTTCGGGTGTGGATCTCAGCGTGCTTGATTGCCTCGCCGGCAAGGACGTTATGGTGGGCGTGATCGATGTCGGCACTGAGGAAGTGGAATCGGCCCAGGTTGTCGCTGATCGGATCCGCCACGCTATGGAACATGTCGCTGCGGAACATCTCATTGCGTGCACCGATTGCGGCATGGTGCCGCGCAGCCGTCGGGCGGCCGAGGGCAAGATGAGAGCATTGGCGGACGGCGCCGCTTTGGTGAATCGGGAACTCGGCGCCTGATGCCGTCGAGTCCGGTATGGTGGGATCGAAACTTGCGTTCTATACGGGCCGGTTTTGTCAGATCTCGTTTAGTAGGCTGATGGTGCGTTCCCACGACTTTTCCGCCGCTATTTCGTTATAGGCATCGCCGTGGCCCGGCAACATATAGCCGTGCTCGATGCCCCCCGGATAAACGATGACTTCCGCGTCGTCGCGAGCCGAGAAGGTTTTCTTGACCACGTCGATCACGTCCAGCGGTGCTGCCCGGTCGTTATCGCCCCAGTGAAAGCTCAGCGGACAGGCCACATCCGGCATGGCGTTGAGATGCTGATCGATGAAAGAACCGTGGTACGAGAATCCCGCCTGGATACCACACTTGGCGGCGGCGACCAGCGCGAAAGGACCGCCGTAGCAGAAGCCCATAACGGCAACTTTTTCGTTGGAGGCGTCCCTTGTTCGCAGATTTTCGATTACGTCCGCAACATCGCCGAAGGCCTGTTCGAAAGGTGTGCGTTCCATGCGCGCGAAAGCGCGGGCGCGGCCTGCTTCATCGTGGTCGAGGACACCCTGGTCCTCGTCGCGCCAGAAGGGGTCAAGGACAAACCCTGTGAATCCCTCGGCCGCGAGCCGCTCGGCAACCATGGCCATGTCGTCATTGACGCCGAAGATAGGCGGTACGATCACCACCGCGGTGGACCTACCAACGACGGGGTGTGCCGCTATGCAGGGAATGTCTCCGCCACCCGAAGCGGTCACTTTTATCTCGACTACAGCCATTCATTTCACCTTTCTTGGTTATTCTAACAAGCCTTGGTTACGGCTCGGCCATCCGACCCCTTCGATCTTTTCTTAACGGATGCGCGGCGGGGTTGCAAAGCCACTCACAAAAAACGAGGTCCCATGACAAGGGTGCTGCCTTTGTTTAGGGGTAAACGGAAATTTATATGCNGGCCGGGCTAAAGTTTTGCTCGGGAGCTGCCTTTTTCTTGCAGCCCGTTTCCGACAGCGGGCTTAGCCCTTTACCCGCCGGATAACTGCTAGGGCCTTGGGCTTTTTTAGCCGTGCAATTGGACACGTATCCTTTGATGCTTGGATATTTTTCTGAAGCGATCGTGCCGAACTCAGGCACCGTTTTGTCAATGATGCTGTCCTGCACCTTGTCGGCATTTCATCTCAAGAAGCGAGAAACCGATAATCCTCAAAGAGATGATTTTAGCGCCGAGCTTCTAGATGTTACTAATCGTCAACGCTCGCTAATGAAGCTGTTCGCTCGGATCTAACTGCCGACCACTCTCTGTCTATTTGCATCCGCCCAGATTTCTGCATTTTCCCTAAGGTAAAAATTCTCAAAAATGAGAAGGTGGTATTCTTGGCGGAACTGAATTTTCCAACCGGCACGAGTTTTTTGAAAGTTATCATCACAATCTCTGCTGTGTTGTGCCGTAGATGCGCCAAGCCCAGAAATCGGGGCTGTCGGGGGGTCTTTGAGCCAGAGTGAGCAGCTAATATGTCTGCGGAAAGATGGTGCCGCCTGGGTGACTTGAACACCCGACCCCCGCATTACGAATGCGATGCTCTACCAGCTGAGCTAAGGCGGCCCCGATATTCCAAATTATAATTTCCAGATCGAGAAATAACTCCTAATGCGTCCACAAACAAGAGCATAAGCAAGACGGCCCCAACAGGGGCAATTTAAGCTGGTGAAGAAGTATCTTTGCTGTCTCCGCCATCGGGCCCCGTATTGCCATCCGGCGTTATATCGGCGGGCGATTCTGGCGGGATTCTATTTTCTAGCACAAGTGCGTCGTCTTCCGGGGCGAGCACCGTCACAGTGTCAGTTTGCGCACCACCTGAGTCCAAAAGACGCGCGCCTAGCATCGGTGCGCGGCTTTGTGGCCCCCAAGCCAAGGTGCCCAATGCTTGGCAATTCCCGCACACTGGCGTCCAGTCGCCCCATGCAGCGCCACAATCGTCGCAAACCCAAGCGGGGTCAGGTGGCGCGTTAGCGGCGCGCAAAAGCCATGTGCGGACTGCATCCGGATTTTCACCTGAGCGTTCTTCCAGGTCAGTCATCATCCGACAGATCCGCGCTGACGGATTGTCGCCGCCCGCTTTTTCAAGATGATTGCGCGCTTCACCCCAGAGCTCAGCGGCGAGGGCTGCTTCCGCTAACGCAACATGGCTTTCCACATGCTGGGCGTTAAGGGATAAGAGGTGCTCAAAGCGTTTCACCTGTTTCAGCTTGTCGCTACCAGTCTTTTCAAGTTCGCCGTATAGGCGGGCCAGCTCTGGATGCGGCTTGCGTTCCCAGGCCTCCTGAATAATTCGTGTCGCACGGCGCGGTCTTTCCGAGCGGATCATTAGGTCCGCCGTGCGCAATATAGCCGGCAGGAAACCCGGCACTAGTGTATTGGCTTGTTGGGCGAATTTGAGCGCTTGGGTCAGATCGCCGCCTGCTTCCGATTCGGCGCTGCAGCCGAGCAGTACAGTCGCCCGGCGGTGCCTCGTCGCATCGGTGGGCACTGCGCGTTGTTTGATCGCTTTTTCCAGCGTCTCAAGGGCGGCGCGCCAGCGTCCCTCCGCAATCTGCAGATCGAACATGGTTGTCAGAACCCAGGGTGTTTTTGGCTGTAGTTGATAGACCCGTTCGGCATATTCCAGCTCGCCGCGCCGGTCGTTGTTCTTTTGTGATTGGATCAACAATCCACGAAGACCGAGAAAGGCGGTTTCGGGTCGTTCCAGCATACCCTTGAAATAGCGGGTAGCGGCCTCCTCATCGCCATTTAGTTGCGCTGCCTGCGCCGACAGTAGCATCGTCAGCGGCGGATCCTCCAGCAGCACGCCGGCGCGCCGCGCCTGGCGGTTGGCTTCATCGGGGTCGCCTGAGGCGACCGCGACCATGCCCTGGGTCAGTGCGCGATAGCCACGCTCGCGCCTTGATATCCGCAGGCTTTCGCGAATGCGGTCTGGCACATGTCCGACTGCGCGGAAAAAGCCGATCACGATAAGCGCGCTGATCAATGCTACAGTGGTTGAGAGAACAAAACGCCCGACCGACATTTCAATAAGCCACCCTTGCCATTCGATCGATACTATCCCCGGGCGTTCGCTGAACCAGATAGCCGCTGCGACGACAATGGCCAGCGCCGCGATGGTGGTCACGGTAAACCGAATCATGAACGGTCTCCCGCGACAGCGACGTTCAGGATGATTTTGTCCAGCGCTCGTCGGGTGCGGTCTACGGCCAGCCGGTTCCTGGCCAAATTGAGCCAATCTGCCGCCGCTGTGGCACCCGGTCCGGTCAGAGTCGAGAGCTCGGTGACCGCCGCAGTGAGGTCTCCGCCGCGGGCGGCCATTTCGGCACGGGCGACAATGGCATCGGCGCCTCGTCCTTTGCCGTCGATCCGGCGAATTGTCACCAAGTTGGCGAGTTTTGAAATCGACCTATCGATCCAGTCATTGCTCTTCGGCTGTCTGGTTGCTGCGACGACAGCTGCAACTGTGGCGGGCAGATGTCCTAACAGGTCGTTTTGCGTAGCAACTCCTGAGGACGCAAGAGGCTCTATCGGGCCAAGGATTGCGGCCACCGCCGGCGCCTCCCCGGCCGTCTCTTTAAGCCCCCGTATTTCTGTCGAGAAGGACGCATTGCCTGCGAGCGCATCGCGTAGTTTCTGTGCTGCAACTACGATAGCGCCGGGTTTTCCAGCCAGTAAAGCTGCCTTGCGCGCCTCATCTAGCTTATTTTCGAGCACCGAGATTTTGCCGTTGGCTTCATCGACGGTCGCGGTAAGCTTGGCCGCGGTATCGGCGCGCGTTGCCGCAAGTGTTTCCGCCTTCTGCTGTGCCGCCTCGGCCTCGGTCCGCGCTTCTGTTTCCTCTGTCAGAAATTTATTAAGCAAGGCGACCCGGCCTCTGAGCGCAGCGTTCTCGCCCGCTGCTGCGGCCCCTCCGGTATTTTTGGCGCGCATCTCGGCAAGTGCCTCTTCACCCTTGGCAATCAGGGCCGCCCCGTCGTCAGCCCGCTTTTTCATCTCCGCGATTCGTCTCCGTACCGCCGCGATCTTGGCATCCTTCGCCTGCAGCTTTGCCGACATTTCGGCAACCCGGTCGGCGAGAGCATTATTGTTTCGCTGCAAAGATTCTGAGAATCCAGCCGTGCCTGCAAGATGATCTTGTACCGCTGGGGGCAGGTGGTTGCGCCATGAAGGAAGCGCCGAATAGCCAACCCCAAGTACCACGATCACTGCAACAAGCGTCACCAATACCGTTCCGATCCATGACCGGGATGGGTTCCCGATGGGTGGCACTGCCGCGGCGACCTGCAGTTCAGTTGTGTCTAGTTCATTTTCCGCATCGGCTGCTGCTTGCGGTAAGGTGGATGACGGCACCGATGACCGTTCAGTTGGTTTGTCGGCTGAGGAAATGGCCGGCGGTTCCACAGGGGCACGGTAGGGTGCGGGTTGAATCATGGCACTCTCGCCCGGCCTTCCAGCATCCTCTTCTTTAGCAGTGCTTTGTAAAAACGGCTCCCCGGTCTTATCCAATCGGTCGAAATCAAGGGATTTGTGGACTTCGAGAGGGTTAGCGAAAGCGGTCGAGCTGTCCGGCCTGGTGTCCCGGGGCTCGGGGGTTGATTCTGAATTGTAAGTGCCGGCCACCGGCGTGAAGGTCGTAACCGGCGGTGAGCCGGTGGCCTCGAGTTTCGAAATGACCGATAACAGCGCCTCCGTGGTTGGCAGTTGTGCGGTGATGGTTTTGCCCCAGCTCAAACCGGCTATTTCTGACGCCACAGCCTCCGATAGGCTGATTGCAGTCAGGCTATTGCATGTTTGCGCAAGCCTCTCTTGTTCTACAAGCTTGGAAAAAATGCGGCCGGTGCGTGGCGAGAAGAAAAGCACGTAATCAAGTTTGCGGTCGCGAAGGGCTGACGTGGTCTCGTCATCAAGCACTTCTTTGGCCTTTGCTTCGTAAAGTGCTCGGCGCAGGCTCTTGAAACCCGCTTTATTCAGGGTGTCGGTAAGGTCTCCGGCGACGTTCGCGCCCGCAGGATGAAATAGAAGTCCGTCTGCTGGGTCCAAGCGGTCGATGACTAGCCGGGCGAGGTCCTTGCTGTCGCCCCGCGCGCTCTTGATGTCTACAAAACCGTTGTCTCGCGCAAGGTCTGCCGTCGAGTCACCTACTGTCAAAATGGCGATATCGCGCCGTGCTGAAAGACGCGAAAATGCGCGCACCCCGTTTCTACTGGTGAAAAGAATTGCCTGCGCCAAAGAAACTTCGTTTTCTATATTGGCTTGAGCGTATTCGATCCGCATCAATGGCGCCACAACGGCCTCTATGCCAAGCCGTGCCAATGCGGTGGCGGCATCCTCAGCATCTTCTTGCGGACGGGTAATAAGCGCGCGTTTGGTCTCTCGCTCAGTCATTGGCCACTTTATCGAAAAACCCCGGCCCCGCCCTCCGGCGAAGTTCAACCGCTGCATCTTCGCCCATCCGGGCCCCGTCCGACACCCCACCCCGGCGCTCTGTCTCGATCAGCTCGCCCCCGTCAGGGCGAACGATCGCGGTCCGCAAATACATATCGTTACCGTCTATCTCTGCCAGAGCCGCGATCGGGGTGCGGCAGGAACCGTCCAGACCTGCCAACAACGCCCGCTCTGCCGCCGAGCTTAAGACGGCCTGCGCATCGTTTAGGGGCGCAAGCAGGTCGGCGATGCGGCCGTCGTCCATTCGCCGTTCTATGCCGACAACGCCCTGGCAGACCGCTGGTAGCATTTCCTCGATCGCTATCGGTTGTGCACCGACATCGTCCCGCCTCAGCCGGTTTAGCCCGGCGACGGCCAAAAATGTTGCGTCGACCTCACCTGCCGATACCTTATTGAGCCTCGTGTCGACATTACCGCGCAGCGGCACAACCTTGACATCCGGCCGCTGGTGCAGGAGCAGCGCCTTTCGACGAAGCGACGCCGTGCCCACCGTAATACCCGACGCGAGGTCGGCGATCGTCTCCGCCCCGGGTGCGATCAGGGCGTCGCGCGGGTCCGCACGCGGCAGCAGGCAGTCTATGGTCAACCCGTCGGGAAACCAGGTTGGCACGTCTTTCATAGAATGGACCGCGATATCGATTGCGCCGTCTAGCATCGCCTCTTCAATTTCCTTTGTGAAAAGCCCTTTGCCGCCGACGTTGGATAACGTGCCCTGCTGGAGGCGGTCGCCTGATGTTCGGATGACTTCGATCTCGACTGAATCCTCGGCTGCAAGCTCGGGATGCGCTTCACCTAGCCGGCGGCGCACCTCGTTGGCCTGCCAGAGGGCAAGCAGGCTGCCGCGGGTACCTATACGAACGGTCGAATGGGTCATATGAAAGAAAGTACCTCAATAAGAAACGATTCGCTGCAGAATTCTCCGAAGATTCTGTCCCCGTAGTTGCCATTAGATTTCCTGATAGGTCGTTCCACAGGCGTGGAAATCCGGGCACCGCTGAGGTAGGCTCGAGGACCGCAGTAAATTGAATACGTAGAAATATCGATGATCGTCTTGGGGATTGAGACAAGCTGTGACGAAACGGCGGCGGCAATCGTTGCCGACAACCGCAGTATTCTGGGGAACGTTATCTATTCCCAGCTTGACGAACATAGGGTTTTTGGCGGGGTTGTGCCCGAAATCGCCGCCCGCGCACATCTTGATATTCTAGAAGACGTAATCCGCCGCACACTAGCTGAAGCGGGAACGGATGTCGGCGATCTTGACGGGATTGCGGCCACCGCTGGGCCCGGTCTGATCGGCGGCGTAATCGTTGGCGCCATGACGGCGAAGGCAATGGCGGCAACACGGAACCTGCCGTTTGTCGCCGTCAACCATCTTGAGGGCCACGCGCTGACGGCGCGGCTGACGGACGACGTGGCGTTTCCCTATCTGATGTTGCTGGTCTCCGGCGGGCATTGCCAGTTTCTCGCCGTCACCGCGCCGGGCCGGTACGAGCTCATGGGCGGAACCGTGGACGACGCGGTGGGCGAGGCTTTCGACAAATCCGCGAAGATGATGGGGCTCGGTTTTCCGGGCGGGCCCGCGGTGGAGACCGCTGCCCGGTTGGGGGACGCTAAACGGTTTTCCTTCCCGCGTCCGATGAAAGGGCGGCCCGGTTGCGACATGTCGTTTTCCGGCCTCAAGACCTCGGTGCGCCAGGCGATACTTGATCTACCGGGCGACAGCCTGTCCGAAGCGGATGCCGCAGATATCGCCGCCTCTTTTCAGGCCGCCGTGGCGGACGTGCTGGCGGACAGATGTGTCCACGCGATTGCCGCATTCGACGAAAAATACCCTGGCGGGAAAACCTTTGTGATTGCCGGCGGTGTCGCCGCAAATTCGGCGCTGCGGGAAAAACTGACGAGCCTGTGCGCCTTGCTTGGGTTTCGCTGTGTCGCCCCACCACCGGCCTTGTGTACCGATAACGGTGCGATGATTGCTTGGGCCGGGATAGAGCGGCTAAGGCTCGGCTTGACCGACGGGCTGGATTTTGCCCCTCGGCCACGCTGGCCGCTGGCGGAACTGCAAGGCGTGTCTACTTAACGCGCCGAACCGGCGCAGCGGAATCCGACAATGTTGGGGCCGATATCAGCCGAGTTGCTGTGTTTGTCGGCCGCGCGGAGGCAACAAAGTTTGTTGGCGCAGCCGCCACCCTTGTTGAAGACCCAGCACGACTGGTTCGGAGAGCGGCTCGTCGTCTATTCCCACACATCGTCTGCCATGTTGTGACTCCCAAAGGCCGGGAGGGCCGCCGGACATGATCCAACCCGGGCGGTTGTTTAGAGAACATCGGTTTGATCCGGTCTGAAGCAATCGTTGGTGTCGTAATTCGCGCTGCGCGTGGACACCCTTCCCCTCCACGGGGACGCCTCCTTTCCTGGGGCGAAACGCCCGCCATTAGTGCCTAGAAGGACGCATTTTTCGTCTGCCTCCGTCGGTAGGTGTTGGTCCCTCCAATCGCGGTAGGCGGCCGCATCAAGTCGGCGACGGATCGCAATTTGTCGGCCCAGACGTATCCGGTGCCATTGGAATACGAATATGTCATATGACCGGTGGCTTTCATTTGTGCTTAAAACTAGGCATCGGTGATCTCAAACTAGTCGATTTTGAAGCTCTGGACGCTGACCGAGCGTGCTTTCTCGTTCCCATCGTCGCCGGCGTCGCACATCAGGAGTGTGCCGCCGGGTGTAGCAACAGGAACGTTGGCAGCGGGCAGGCCCGCAAGAAGCATCGCGAGCACCGTAAATACCCGCCGAAAAATATGCGACATCATATGTCCGTGCGCTTTTGCATTTGCCCGGATCATCGTACATTGTCTACTTCAAACCTATCCATGGGAGTCGTACCATGACTGGCACAGAAGAATACCGCGGACATGCGGTTGTGATGCAACCCGGCCACGGGCCGAGCTTTTGGCAGCCGATGCCGGCTAACGGTCACGCTGACCCGATGCTTACGCCCACCAATACGAAGTTCAAGGACGTGTCGATGGGCTATCAGACCATCGGGGTGGGCGGCTATGTGCGCGAGCACTCGCACCCCGATCAGGTCGAAATGCAGATCTGTTTCAAGGGTAAGGGTCATGTTATAATTGATGGCGAACGTCACGATATCGTGCCGGGCTCATCGGCGTTTCTCGGCTATGACGTCAAACACGCGATCTATAACGACGGCGACGATGAACTAGTGATGTTGTGGGTGATCACGCCGGCCGGCTTGGAAGAATTTTTTGAGACCATCGGGCGGGCTCGCCGGCCCGGCGAGCCCTCACCTGAGCCGTTCGCGCGCCCCGCCGACGTTGTCGAAATAGAACGCGCCATGGGCATGAACGACACCTGATCCTGACCCATTAGAAAGACGGAGGCAAAAAGTGCCTAAAGTCGATATCGGCGACGCAGAGATTTTCTACGATGAATCCGGGTCCGGCGATCCGGTGATGTTCGTGCCGGGCCTCGGCGGCGGCGGTGCGGTCTGGGCGCAGCAGGTGCCTGCGTTCTCCGACCGCTACCGCACCATTGTCCACGACCATCGTGGCTGCGGACAGAGTACCTATTCGCAGATTCACTATTCGGTTGATCAGATGGCGGGGGATGCTATTCGCCTGATGGACACCCTCGGCATCGAACGGGCTCACTGGGTCGGTCATTCGACCGGTGGCGCGATGGGCCAGATTGTTGCACAGGACTACCCTGACCGGCTGGCGTCACTGGTTCTCAGTGCCACATGGCCGGGTCAAGATTCCTATTTCAACCGGGCGTTCGCAGCGCGAAAGTCAGTTTTGTTAGCTTCCGGCGTAGCGGAATATGCGCGTCACTCGATCTTGACACTGTTGCCGCCGTGGTACATTGCAGAGAACCCGGACCGGATCGATGAATTCGAAGGTTATCTCGCCTGCGTAGACCAGCCCGTCGAAATCATGGAGAGCCGCATCGACGCGATCTGCGCATTCGACCGGCGCAACCGCATTGGCGATATCCGCGTTCCGGTCCTGGTGATCGTCGCTGAGGACGACATGGTTACGCCGCGATATCTGTCTGACGAGCTGGCTCAGAATGTACCGGGGGCGGAATACGTGGTTGTTCCGACCGGTGGTCACTTTGTCATTCATGTCGAAACCGAAGCGTATAACAGCGTCGTTCGCGATTTCATCGACAGGCAGACGTTGTAAAATGAACGGCAACTCAAAATGAATGAAAGTGAAGCCAGCGCAAAGATCAGAGGGATCTTTCCGACACCGGTTGTCGAGTGTGTGATACCAAACTCGGCGGGGCTAAATTTTGAGCTGAAACAGCTAATTCTTGAACGTGAAAAATCGGATAAAGGCACACAGCACAGTAATCTTGGCGGCTGGCAGTCGGACTGGGAGTTCGAGAGCTGGGGCGCCGCGCCGGTCAAAACACTACTTGACGCCGCGCGCGGGATGGCGACCCAGATCACGTGTGACCGGGCGGGCCGCCCGGTGCCTGTCAACTGGGTCACTAACTCTTGGGCAAATGTGAACCGGGACGGAAATGGCAACGAGTTTCACACCCATCCCGGTGCCTACTGGTCGGCGAGCTATTATGTTGACGATGGGGGTATCGGAGATGATCCGCCGCTTGGCGGCGAGTTTGAAATCCAGGATCCACGCGGTGTGGCACCTGCCATGCTGGCGCCCAATCTCGCCGTTGCGATGCCGGGCGGCCAGTCGATAGGCGCTAGCGAACTGGTGCGCCCGCGAGCCGGGTTGATGTTGATCTTTCCATCTTGGCTATCGCACGGGGTAAGGCCTTATCGCGGTGGCGGGGTGCGTATATCGGTAGGGATGAATCTGACGCCCGCGCCCCAACCCCAGACCGGCCCGACCGCTGCATGATCTCGATTGTTGGGGCTGGCGCTTGGGGAACTGCGCTGGCGTTAGCCGGCGGCCGCGCCGGCAATCAAGTTACCCTTTGGGCCTATGAGTGCGAAGTTGTTACGGCGATAAACGACGGGCACGAAAATACGATCTATCTGCCGGGGGTTACTCTCGATCCCGTCATCCGTGCCACAGATGACATGGCACAGGCCGCGCGGGGGGACGTCCTGCTGCTGGCGGTACCGGCGCAACACCTTCGCGATACAATCGCCCCTCTCATCGGAAAGCTGGCGCCGGCAACACCGCTGGTCGTCTGCGCCAAAGGGATCGAGCAGGAAACACTCGCATTGATGAGCGAGGCGCTCGATGCGACCTTCCCGCAGCACCCCGTGTTCATTCTGTCCGGGCCCACCTTCGCGGCCGACGTGGCTGCCGGGCTGCCGACAGCGGTCACGCTTGCGGGTGCGGACCTGAACGCTGCACAGCAGATTGCCAACCGGTTAAGTTCCGACCGGTTCCGGCCCTATTCCGGCGATGATATCATCGGTGCCCAGATCGGCGGCGCGGTCAAGAACGTACTTGGCATCGCTTGTGGTATTGCCGAGGGGCGCGGCTTTGGCGACAACGCGAGGGCCGCACTGATTACTCGCGGGCTTGCCGAATTGAATCGGCTGTGTTTGGCCAAGGGTGGCAAGGCTGAGACCATGATGGGGCTGTCGGGACTGGGCGACCTAGTGTTGACTTGCACCAGCACGCAGTCTCGTAATTATTCGTTGGGCTTCGCCCTTGGCGCAGGCCGGACGTTGGCGGAAATTCTGGACGAACGGAATTCGGTTGCGGAAGGGGTCTTCACTGCCAGTGCCGCTGTCGCGCTAGCGAAAAAGCTCGGTATTGAGATGCCGATTGCCAGCGCGGTCGATGCGGTGATCAATCGCGATGCGGATATAGATATAGTTATCGAAGCGTTGCTGTCGCGTCCGCTGCGAGCTGAGGCAGATTAAGGAGAGGGGTGATGTTGCGGCATCCGATTACAGAAGATGATGTTCGGGCTTACGAGCGTGATGGCGTGGTCTGCATTCGTGGGCAGTTTGATGCGGGCTTGGTGAAAAAGGCTCGGAAGATCTGTGTCGAACATTCGACCGGGACGGCGCCGACCCTCGTCGCGGCGGACGATGCTGATGGCGGCCCGGGCCGGACGATTGTCAGCAGCCATATGGCACGCACCAGACCTGGGTTTATGGGACTGGTGCTGCGATCCCCCGCTGCAGAAATCGCCGCGCGGTTGATGGTCGTTCCGGAGGTCCGCTATTTCTACGATCAGCTTTTCATCAAGGAGCCGGGAACCCAAGCTCCGACCGACTGGCATCACGATCTTCCGTTCTGGCCGTTCAAAGGCAATCATATCGCCTCGGTTTGGATTGCGCTGACACCGGTCAATCAGGAAAATAGCGGGTTAGTTTATGTTGCCGGTTCTCACAAATGGAACACGCTCTACCGGCCAGACCCCGCGCCGCCGAGAGAGAATTTTCTGAAAGGCGACTCCGCAAATTTGCCGCCCTGCCCGGCCTTTCACAAGGAATTCAACAACCCCGAATACCGGTTTCTCAGCTGGGATATGGAATCGGGGGATTGCCTAGTTCATCATCCGTTGACCGTGCACGGGGCGGGACCGAGCGCGTCGCTGGAACAACGCCGGGTAGCGCTGTCGATCCGCTATTTCGGCGGTGATGCAAAGTGGGCGGCGCCGCAGACGGCATTTACGGTACCGGGGACGGAAAAGGCGGCGGCTGCGGGCCTGGTGCCTGGGGAATTCCCCTCTAATGAGGATATATTTCCAGTGATCTGGCGCGACAACGAGGCCGCAGGCACGGGCTGATAAACGCCAGGCCGTTTCCTTTCAGGCCTTGCTGATGTATTCACGAATGCATTGTGACGAGGGATAAGGCTGATGCAGTACTGGCTTTTCAAATCCGAACCTGGCGAGTGGTCGTGGGACGACCAGGTAAAAAAAGGCGTCGAACACTGGGACGGCGTCCGCAACTACCAAGCAAATAACAATATGAAGGCGATGAAGAGGGGCGATAAGGGCTTCTTCTATCATTCGGTCAACGAAAAGCAGATCGTTGGGATCGTCGAGGTGGTGAACGAACACTACCCCGACCATACCGATGAGTCGGGACGGTTTGGGATGGTCGATGTAAAAGCGGTCAAGCCTGTAAATACCCCGGTGAAGCTTGCCGATGTGAAGGCGGAACCGAAACTTGCCGATTTTGCGTTGGTCAAACAGTCGCGCCTGTCGGTCGTGCCGGTCGGCAAGGCGGAATGGAAACTTCTTTGCAAGATGTGCGGCGTCAAACCCTGAACCGGCGGGATTGAAGTGCGGATGATCGAGCCAATATATCTGTGCCGCTTGGATGATCTCGCTGATCCTGGGAGCAAAGGGTTCGAGGGCATTGACGGGCAGAAACCGTTTTTTTTGGTTCGCCGCGGCGCCGAGGTTTTCGGTTACCAGAATTTCTGCCCTCATTATGGCGCGCCGCTCGACTGGAAGCCGGATGCGTTCCTGTCCTACGAAAAAGACCATATCCTGTGTTCGATGCATTCGGCGCTGTTCAATATCGACGACGGGATTTGTGTCGACGGCCCCTGTCCCGGTCAGGGGCTGGAACCGGTGTTGTTGGCGATCGAGGACGGCAGGATATTTCTCGCGGAATGAGGCGCGGGTGATTGCAGCACCCGCCTCACCTGCCTTGCCCGTGATGCTATAAATAACGATAATTCAGTGCAATGGCGCGTAAACAGGCCGGTCACTTTAGGGAGAACACTATGTCAGAACACGATCTTTTTCCGGTCCCCGCCTACTGGGCGCAGCGGGCCCTGGTCGACGATGCGAAGTATAACGAGATGTATGCGCAGTCGGTCGAAGATCCCAAGGCGTTCTGGGGCGAGCACGGCAAGCGTATCGACTGGATCAAACCCTATACACAGGTAAAAGACGTTTCCTACGCGCATAAAGACGTCTATGTCCGCTGGTATCATGACGGCACTCTTAACGCGTCCGTCAATTGTCTCGACCGGCACCTGGAAAAGCGCGGCGACCAGACGGCGATCATCTGGGAAGGCGACGAGCCGTCGGACTCGAAAAATCTCACTTATCGCGAGCTGTATGAAGACGTTTGCAAATTCTCCAATGTGCTTAAAGCCAATGGGGCGGCGAGGGGCGACCGGGTTACGATATATTTGCCTATGATCCCGGAAATTGCCATCGCCGTGCTTGCCTGCGCGCGCATCGGGGCGGTTCATTCTGTCATTTTCGGGGGATTTTCGCCGGATTCCATCGCCGGGCGCATTCACGATTCGGATTCGAACATTATCGTCACGTCTGATGAAGGCGTACGTGGCGGACGGCCGATACCGCTCAAGGCCAATGTTGACGAAGCGCTGACCAAATGCCCGACCATCGAAAAATGCATCGTCGTTAAGCGTACTGGCAACGATATCGCTTGGGTCGATGGCCGCGATGTCTGGTATCATGAAGCAATGGCTCATGCCGCGCCTGAGTGCGCGCCGGAGGAAATGAACGCCGAAGACCCGCTGTTCATTCTCTATACGTCGGGCTCGACCGGCACACCGAAGGGCGTGCTGCACACGACCGGCGGCTACATGGTCTATGCGTCGATGACACATCAATACGTATTCGATTATCACGACGGCGAGGTGTATTGGTGCACTGCCGATGTCGGCTGGATTACCGGCCACAGCTATATCGTTTATGGTCCTCTAGCTAATGGGGCGACGACGTTGATCTTCGAGGGCGTACCGAACTATCCTGATTTTTCGCGCTTCTGGCAGGTCTGCGATAAACATGAGGTGAACATTTTCTACACTGCGCCGACGGCGATCCGGGCGCTGATGCGTGAAGGTAATGGCCCTGTCGATGCGACCAGCCGAAAATCGGTCCGCCTGCTCGGCTCGGTCGGCGAGCCGATCAATCCTGAGGCCTGGCTCTGGTATCACAATGTGGTCGGCAATGGCGACTGCCCGATCGTCGATACTTGGTGGCAGACTGAGACCGGTGGAATCCTGATCACGCCCTTGCCCGGCGCTACCGCGCTCAAACCAGGGTCCGCGACACGACCGTTCTTCGGCATTAAACCCGAAATCGTCGATGCGGACGGTAAAGTGCTCGAAGGCGCGACCGAAGGAAACCTAATCCTGACCGATTCGTGGCCGGGCCAGATGCGCACTGTGTACGGCGATCATGGCCGTTTCGAGCAGACCTATTTCTCGACCTATAAGGGCAAGTACTTCACCGGCGATGGCTGCCGCCGCGACGAGGACGGCTATTACTGGATTACCGGGCGGGTCGATGACGTCATCAATGTCTCGGGTCACCGGATGGGCACGGCGGAGGTCGAGAGCTCTCTGGTTGGTCATTTGGATGTCGCCGAGGCGGCGGTGGTCGGTTATCCACACGACATCAAGGGCCAAGGCATTTACGCATATGTCACCCTGATGGAAGGCCGGGAGCCGAGTGAGGAGCTACGCAAGGAACTGGTGCAGTGGGTGCGCAAGGATATCGGTCCAATCGCGTCGCCCGACTTGGTCCAGTGGGCCCCCGGACTGCCGAAAACCCGCTCCGGTAAAATCATGCGCCGTATTCTGCGCAAGATAGCCGCTAACGAACACGATAAGCTTGGCGACACGTCGACCCTCGCGGAACCTGCGGTGGTGGACGACCTGGTTAGCAATCGTCAGAACCGGTAGATGGGTAGAATGTGTTTTGAGGTTTTAAACGCTTGACGTTGGTGATCGTTTGATATCGCCGGGAAATTAGTAAATAAATATCGATTATAGATGGTGCAAATAAAAACATGTACCTGTCTGTCTGCAATAAAATATCTCAGGAAAGCCGACCAGTCGATTCGCTTCGGATTTCATAATATTTTCCTCCCAAGATTTTGAATTGCCTTCGAGAGGCTGGTTGAAAACAGTTTTTTATGAGCGGTTCCGGCAGGTTCTCTAGAAGTCTACGCAGCGCCCCGCTTTTTCCCAGTCACCGTAACGTGTGGGATCAGGGCCTTCGCGGCCGCCGATTTCCTTCGGCGCTCTTTTGCTGTCAGTTTTGGTGCCGGCGGGGCCAGGGGTGGCAGCATCTGACGCTGGGTTTTCGGCATCGGTCACGGTGAATAACTTTCCAGGTGTACACTTCATTTTACTTATATAGGGGGGGAGAACCGTTTTGCAATGCGGTGGCGCGGGCAAGGCTTTATTCGAAGGGGGTTAGCACAACCTAGGTAACGTCTGCAACTGGGGGGTTTAACCCAATATGTCCGTTATAAAGGTCCCTATCTTGCTCGCCAGCACAACGGTGCTGTGTGGCACCGTTGAACATATCGCCCAAGGTGCATACGCTTGGCTTTCCAGAGCGCTAAGCAAGCCAGAGCGCGGTTTGCAGATGATCGGAAACATGGAAGCGGAAGACAATTCGCCATTAATACGGAGATATAACGTCAATTCTCTGTAAGCAATGTAGAGCGATAGGTTATTTTCGCACTACCCCAACATTCAAAACCGGATTGCCACGCTGCACGAACTGGCGGTGCGCCTGATGCCAGTCCTCGGGGGTAGGGGAAGCGTATAACGCATTGTGCGTTGCGTACTTTCGGGTATCTTCCGCCGATGAACAATTCCTCCCAAACCCGGGCCGAACTCGGCACTATCGGTCTTTCAGCCCGCGAACGTGCCCATACCGTTCTTCACGAAGTGCTTGATCGCGGCCGGCCGCTCGACGAGGTGCTTGCCACTGACAAAAAGTTTGCCTGCCTGAATAACCGCGACCGCGCGTTTGCCCGCAACCTAGTGGCGACGACGCTGCGCCGTCTCGGCCAGATTGACGGGCTGATTGCCGACTGTCTTGATAAACCCTTACCACTCTCGGGGGCGGCAGCGCAAAATGCGCTCCGAATTGGCATCTGTCAGATACTATTTCTCGATACACAGACGCACGCCGCAGTAGATACCGCTGTGGCACTTGCTGGCAAGCGCGGACCGGAGAAGTTCAAGGGGTTGGTCAATGCAATTCTGCGGCGCATCGTCCGCGCCGGGGCAGCTGATATTTTGGCCGCCTTTCCCAACGGGCTGAACGTGCCAGAATGGCTGTGGAAATCGTGGTTTGCGTCGTTCGGCGAGGACACCGCTGTAGCCATTGCCGCGCAGCACATTGAGATCCCACCCGTCGATTTGACTGTGCGTGGTACTATTGCTGACGTGAATGGATGGGCCGCACTTCTGGGCGGTGAGCGCATAGGTGAGTCCAGCGTCCGGCTAACTGGCGCTGGTGATATTTCTTCGCTTGAAGGATTTAACGACGGTGCGTGGTGGGTCCAGGATGCTGCCGCTGCGCTGCCCGCACAGATATTGTTGAGCGCCGTTTCAGATGGGCGCGTCTGCGACTTGTGCGCGGCACCGGGCGGCAAGACGGCGCAACTTTCTGCGGCCGGCCTAGATGTGACCGCGGTTGATGTGTCGGGTTCCAGGCTCGGCACGCTTCGTGAAAACCTTTCGCGGCTGAAGCTGCCTGCTAATGTTGTCGAAGCCGATCTGCTGTCGTGGAAACCACACATCATATTTGATGCAATCCTGTTGGATGCGCCTTGCTCGGCGACCGGCACTATCCGGCGGCACCCAGATATTCCCCATCTCAAGACTGCCGCCGATGTGACTCATCAGACCGACCTGCAGCGGAAATTTCTGGATCACACTGCGGGCATGGTCGGACCCGGCGGGGGGATTGTTTATAGTGTTTGCTCTCTCCAGGAATCCGAGGGCCCGGGTCAGATTGAGGCATTTCTGAGGCGCAACGGAGCGTTCAGGCTGGATCCGGTCGGGGCGGCCGAGGTGCCGGACTTTGATGCCTGTATTACACCAGCAGGTGCGATCCGTGTTACGCCGGCACACCTCGCCGGTAAAGGCGGTGCCGACGGGTTTTATATTGCCCGGCTGTGCAAAATTGCCGGGCCATGAGATGCGCAGTTTGCTTGCCGCGACTCGCTCGAACTGATACCTAGACGCCGTGCAGAAACCGGTTAGAATCGCTCCTTCCATCCTCTCCGCAGACTTTGCGGCGCTGGGTGACGAAGTCCGCGCTATCACTCGCGCCGGGGCGGATTATATTCATGTCGATGTGATGGATGGTCATTTCGTTCCCAACATCACGATCGGACCCGATGTCGTGAAGGCTTTACGTTCTGCCAGTAGGAAGCCGTTTGATGTCCATCTGATGATTTCGCCGGTAGACCCCTATATCGAAGCATTCGTGGGTGCTGGTTCGGACATCATAACAGTGCATGCCGAGGCCGGGCCTCATCTGCACCGGACTGTCCAGTTGATTAGATCCTTCGGCGTGAGGGCTGGTGTATCGCTGAACCCGTCGACCCCGGCATCGGCGGTTTACGAAGTATTGTCGGATATCGATCTCATCCTGGTAATGAGCGTTAATCCGGGTTTTGGTGGTCAGAAGTTCATTCCCGACGTGCTCCGCAAGATCGAGACACTGCGCGAAGCGATTGACGCCTTGGGCCGCGATATCGACCTGGAAGTCGATGGTGGAATCGATGACAAAACGGCGAAGTTGGCGATAGCGGCAGGCGCCGATGTCCTGGTTGCCGGCAGCGCGACCTTTAAAGGTGGCAAAAGCCGTTACGCGGCGAATATTCGTCGGCTTCGTGGCGCCAAATGACGGCCGCGCCGGAAGCTAAGATTATTGATAGGGACGAGCCACACAGCCATACAAAACCGCCATCAACGCCGCAAAAGCCGCGGTACCGATCTAAGGCGTGCCGCGTGCGAGCCATAGATCTGTTTCGCCGATCTACCTATTGGGTCGCGCGGATATGGTTCCGTGGCGTTTTCTACAGGAACTCGCTTCGCGGCCGCCGCCCATCGGCATTGACGTTTATTCCCGAAGAAAACTGGCCGGGTAGCTCCGATCGCGGCATAGGCCTGGTCGAGGGGCGCTTCCGCTTTCTTAATCACACACTTAATGCCGAGGATGCGTTCACCGAGGCGCTTGAAGCAGGCCCGGCCTGGCAGGCCGAACTGCATGGTTTTGACTGGCTACGCGACATGCGTGCGGTCGGTACCGAAGCCGCGCGTATCCAGGCAAGAAACTGCGTTGCCAGTTGGATATCGGCGAACCCGAAATGGCACCCGCTGACCTGGCGCCCCGATGTGCTGTCAAGCCGGTTGTGTAATTGGCTGACCCACGCGGAATTTGTTTCAGTAGGGGCCGATGCGCCCTTCGCGTCGCTTTTTCTCGACAATATCGCGCGCCAAGTAAAACATCTGCGCAGGGTCGCGCGGTTTGTGCCCGACGGGATCGACCGCATGCTGGTGACCAAAGCGAGGGTCTATGCTGCCTTGTGTCTGCCGGGTGGCGCACGCTATGCGCCGCGGCTGGTCAGGATCATTGCGGCAATGTGCGAAAGACAGATCCTGCCCGACGGTGGGCATATTGAACGCAGCCCACGAGCCCAGATGGCGGCGCTGCGTCACCTGATCGATCTACGCTCGGTCTTGCAGGCATCGAACATTGATGTTCCCGAGGAGCTTCAGCGTTCAATCGACCGGGCGGCGCCGATGCTGCGGTTCTATCGTCACGGCGATGGCGGATTTGCGTTATTTAACGGTGCCAATGAGGGCGAAGCTTGGCTGGTTGATGTGGTTCTGACCAAGGCGGAGTCCCACGGCAAGCCATTGACATCCGCGCCCCATACCGGGTTCGAACGCTTTATGGCGAATCGCACGCTGGTTATCGCCGATTGCGGCGCGCCGTCAGTTGTAGGTAAAGGCGCGCATGCTGGTACCTTGAGTTTTGAGATGAGCGTCGGCAAGCAGCGCATCATCGTAAATTGCGGCGCCTATGCCGGGCGGGACGAGCGGTGGAAACTTGCTCAGCGGTCGACCGCGGCACATTCGACCATGATCGTAGACGACCGGAATTCGACTGGATTGCGCGATGACGGCTCGATCGGCAGTCTCCCCGAAAACGTGACCGCGGAGCGGCTCGAAGCCGATGGCAATACGTGGCTCGATCTCAGCCATGACGGATATCTGGCTCCCCTCGGGCTCATTCATCGCCGGCGTATTTACGTCAATGCGTCGGGGACCGAAGTGTGCGGCGAGGATACGCTCGAAGGTACGGGCGAACACCGCTTCGCGATTCGTTTCCATCTGCATCCGTCGGTGAAGGCATCGCTGGTAAAAGACGGGGCGTCGGTTCTTCTGCGGCTGCCGGACAAATCGGGGTGGCGGATGCGCTGTTCCGGCGGTGTCGCCAGCCTGCAGGAAAGTATCTATCTCGGTGACGGGCATGAATCCCGACGCTCCGAACAGATTGTCATTTCGGGCGGAAGCAGCCAGGGCGAGGCAAAGGTCAAATGGGCGCTGACACGGCTCAGCGACAGCTAGTCTTCAGCCCGGTTTAGTGATCCCGTGACGTGAAACCGATGACGAACCGATCACGCGATCAGAGCTGCCAGCGGCGATAACCGGCCGGTAGTTCGAGATCGCGCCACATGCCTTTTACGTCGGCAATGACACCGTCATCGGCGGCCAGTCTGGCGAAATCGGCTGCACCGTAATTGGCGTACACATCATGGGATACCGTGCCGACGACGCAGTCATATCCTGATGCGCCGTCCAGCGTCTCCATCAGATCGACATTGTATTCGTGCTTTGCCTCCGCCGCATCGGCGAATGCATCGTGAACATCGACGCGAAAGCCGCAACCGATCAGCGCATTGATAATATCTATTACGCGAGAGTTGCGAAGGTCAGGCACGTTTTCCTTGAATGCCATCCCGAGGATCAGGACCCGCGCGCCGGCACCCTTACCCTGCTGGCCGACGGCGGAAGCGATGCAGTCGGCAACATACGGCCCCATCGCATCATTGATGCGCCGGCCTGCGAGAACGATTTCCGGATGATGCCCCACGGCGACAGCCGCATGGGCAAGGTAAAATGGATCGACGCCGATGCAGTGACCGCCGACCAAGCCAGGGCGGAAGTTCAAGAAGTTCCACTTGGTGCCTGCAGCTTCCAGCACGTCATGGATCGAGATACCCATCTTGTGAAAGATCGTCGTAACCTCGTTAACGAAGGCGATGTTGATATCGCGCTGGGCATTCTCGATTACCTTGGCGGCTTCGGCGGTTTTGATGTTGGCGGCGGGAAACACGCCTCCCGATGTGACTGCGCCGTACATTTCGCAGAGCGTTTCCGCGACGGCCGGGGTCTGGCCGGCAACAACCTTGGTGATCTTGTCGACGGTATGTTCCTGATCGCCCGGATTGATACGCTCCGGCGAATAGCCGAGGAAAAATTCTTCGCCGCATTTCAGGCCGGATGCTTCCGCCAGGATCGGTCCGCAGACGTCTTCGGTAACGCCCGGATAAACGGTGCTTTCATAGACGACGATCGCGCCCTTCGACATTACTTCGCCGACCATCTTGCTCGCGCCGCGGACGGCGCCGAGGTCGGGCTGGTTGTTGGCGCCTACCGGGGTCGGTACCGTAACGATGTATATGTCGGCACCCCGGATGTCGTCCGTGTCCGCGGCATAGACAAGCGTGCTTACCTTCAGCCGGTCGGGTTCGACTTCGCGCGTACGATCCTCGCCGCGTTCAAGTTCGGCCACACGCTCGCAATCTATATCAAAACCGATGACCGGATAGGTCCGCGCGATTGCGACCGCAAGGGGAAGGCCGACATAACCGAGCCCGACAACAACTATTCTACTATTCTTGTCCATAGCAACCCGACCATTTAGGACCGGCGTCATGTACTTTGATTGGCGGGAACTGTCAACAAATGCGAGACCGAGATCACTATTTGCAGCGATTCACGCCATGAACGCCTTATCCCGAATCAATTTATATGGCATGGTAATTCTGGAACGTGGGTGGTTGAATCGTTGCTTGACGTTCACTTGATGAACGTCCTATTGTTTCGCTTGGTGAACAAGGTGCGTTCAGAGTGTGCACGCTTGTTTGACGCAGCGCGGACTTGGACTTCTTGGCAGATACCGCAGATATGGCAAACGGCAGCGGCAAAATCAGAGAAAACAACGACCCTAACGCCATAACTCTTGGCCTCCTCAGTGCTATAGAGGAAGACGACCGCGCGACTCAGCGGGCGATTTCGCAGGAACTCGGAATTGCGCTTGGACTGGCGAACGCCTACCTGAAGCGCTGCGTCAAGAAGGGCTTTGTTAAGGTCCAGCATATCCCCGCGAACCGCTATGCCTATTACCTTACCCCTCAGGGGTTTGCAGAGAAAAGCCGGCTTACCGCCGACTACCTGTCGATATCGTTCAATTTCTTCCGTTCATCCCGTGAACAATGCGCTGAGCTTTTTGCAATTTGTGACGAACGACGGTGGACGCGGGTGGCGCTTGCCGGGTGTGGCGATCTCGCCGAAATCTTCACCCTGTGCCGCCGCGAGGATTCGGATGTCGAAATCGTTGGCATCATCGACACGTCGACCGGTGGCGACGCGCCCGAGAGATTTGCCGGTTTGCCAGTCGTTCGCCGTCTAACCGATTTGAAAAAGGTGAACGCGGTTGTTGTGACCGATATCCAGAACGGACAACGGGTCTTCGACGCCCTCAGCATGGCGATTCCGCCGGAGCGGGTTCTGACTGCCCCGATGCTCAAAGTGTCCCGCACGCCACCGGTATTGACCAATGACTGAACCGGCCTTGGCATACCCCCTTCCGGAAGAAGTGTCGCCAACGCTCTGGTATGTCGCGAAGACGCACCCGAACGGAGAGCAGAAGGCATCGTTTCATCTTCAGCGCCAGGGATTTGACGTTTACCTGCCGCGCTACCTGCGCCGGATCAGCCATGCGCGCCGGATCAGCTGGCAGCCGCGACCGCTTTTCCCGACCTATCTGTTTGTCGCCATGACCGGCGCCGACCAGCGATGGCGGGCGATAAACTCTACCATCGGTGTCGCTCATCTGATTTGTGACGAACGCGGGCCAGTACCGGTGCCGTCTGGAATCGTCGCGGCGCTGCAAAACGAAGAGGACGACCGCGGTCTGGTGATGACCGGTCGCAAAGTGCCGTTCGAAAAGGGCGCTGAAGTGCAGATCATGTCCGGTGCGTTCGCGGACCATATCGGCCGTTTTGAAGGCGCAACTGACGACGAGCGCGTTGTCATCCTGCTCAACCTTATGGGACGGCAGGTCAAGGCGAAAGTAAACCTGGACGTTATTAGCGCACGCGCGTGATGTCCGCGGTCCCGAATGGGGCTGATCGTAAATCGACCAGGCCGGGGAAAGCGATTCACCCGAAGTGCGGTAGCATGGGAAATCAAATTCAGTCATTCGAAAAGTTAACTTGGCGGACGCAAACGCATGAACGCTGAAACACATGTGAATCTGTCTGGTGCAAAGGTCGTGGTGACCGGCGCGGACGGGTTTATCGGCTCGCATCTTGTGGAAGAACTGGTCCGCCGAGGTGCCGCGGTCCGGGCGCTGGCGCAGTACAATTCAATGGACAGCCATGGTTGGCTCGACGATCTGGCGCCGACGGTGCGGAGCGAACTGGAAATTATTCGCGGCGATCTGCGCGATCCGGCCCAGATGATTTCCCTGTGCGACAACCGGCAATTCGTCTTTCATTTGGCCGCGCTGATTTCAATTCCGTTCTCCTATGACGCGCCCTCCGCCTATATCCAGACCAACGTCCAGGGCACGGCGAATGTTCTTGATGCCGCGCTCAAAGGCGGGGCCGAAAAAATAGTTCATACATCGACCAGCGAAGTATATGGAACCGCGATCACAGCACCGATCACCGAGGATCACCCGCTGCAGGGACAGTCACCCTATTCGGCGTCCAAAATCGGCGCCGACATGATGGCGACCGCGTTCCACGGGGCATTCGATTGTCCTGTTGCGACACTTCGTCCGTTCAATACCTATGGGCCGCGTCAGAGCGAACGCGCCGTCCTGCCGACGATCGTGCGTCAGGTCGTGGATGATGACTGTGCCGAAATTACTTTAGGGGATCTCAGCCCGAAGCGCGATTTTTGTTTTGTCGAAGATACCGTTGCGGCGTTTCTGGCCGTCGCCGGCACTGGACCAGAAGCCAATGGGACGGTTCTCAACGCCGGCACCGGCAGAATGGTTACGATCGGGGACGCCGTGCAGGTGATCCGAGACATCACCGGAAGCGACAAGTCGGTCGCGGAGAACCAGCAGCGAAAGCGCCCGCCCAATAGCGAGGTCATGGCACTCCAGGCGGATTACACAAGGCTCAATGACATCACTGGATGGGAGCCGCGGTTCACGCTCGAAAAGGGGCTGACCCGCGTGGTCGACTGGTGGCGTGACCGCGGCGGAAACTGGCGCAGGGATGCCGGCTATATCTACTAGGGCAGATATGATGTCGCCCGCGGCGGCGATGCTTACGATCCTGCGGGATGCACTGCCCTCGGGTGCGCCTTTGCATGCGCCGGTCTTCGAAGGCCGCGAATGGGAATATGTGAAGGATTGCCTCGACACCGGATGGGTGTCGACGGCGGGTGAATATGTCGACCGTTTTGAGCATCTGATCCGTGACCGGGTCGGGTCCAGCGATGCCATCGCGGCGGTCAACGGCACCGCAGCGCTGCATGTGCTGCTCGTCGCGATTGGTGTCGAAGCCGGCGACGAAGTGATCATACCCGCGCTGACGTTTGTTGCGACCGCCAACTCGGTCGCCCATGTCGGGGCGACGCCCCATTTTGCCGATATCGAACGGACCACGCTGGGCCTCGATCCTGCCCGGCTCGATGCCTATCTCACCGCGGTGGGCGAGGTCCGTGGCGACGTGCTCTGCAACAAAATGACCGGCGCGCCGATACGCGCGATTGTGGCGGTCCATGTATTCGGTCATCCCTGCGACATGGGCGGACTTGTTACGGTCGCCCGCAAATTCAACCTCGACCTGCTGGAAGATGCTGCCGAATCTCTGGGCTCTATCCACGGCGGCACGCCGACCGGCGCAATCGGGCGGGCTGGCATTCTGAGCTTCAACGGAAACAAGACCATTACCACCGGTGGCGGCGGTGCGATCGTGACCAACGACACCGCTTTGGGAGATCGCATCCGGCATCTCGCAACGACGGCCAAGAAATCCCACGCGTGGGCTTATGAACATGACGCCGTCGGATTCAATTGCCGGATGCCGAATATAAATGCTGCGCTGGGTTGCGCGCAGATTGAGCTGCTCGACCGGTTCGTCACGGAAAAACGCGGGCTCGCCGATTGGTATCGCGACCGACTTCAATCTGTCGGCGGGGCGGAGTTTGTGGATGAGGCGCCGGGCAACCACAGCAACTTCTGGCTCAATGCCGTGCTGCTGGACGATCAGGCCCAGCGCGATCAGCTACTGGAAGATGCCCATACCCACAATATCGGGCTGCGTCCCGCCTGGCGGCCGATGCACTGGCTCCCGATGTATGCCGGTTGCCCGCGCAGCGATCTGTCCGTGACGGAAGATATCTGCGCTCGGCTGGTCAACCTGCCGAGCGGGGTAGGCACCGCCCGTGAGATTGCGCAACAGATCTCCGGTGCCGCATCATCGTAAAAGTACTCGCTATTACCGGTTCACGCGCCGATTACGGTTTGCTTAGCGGCCCGCTGCGCGCAATTCGGGAAACCGACGGGCTGGATCTCCGCCTCGCGGTCACGGGCAGCCACCTCTCGGCCGAGGGCGAGACGTCGCGGCGGGAGATATTGGATGACGGTTTTGAGATCGATGCCGAAATCGATCCGGAACTGTCGGGCGATTCACCGCGGCACATCGCCGAAGCCACCGGTCGAATCACGGCGGCGGCGGCGGCGGTCTTTGCCGACCAGGCCCCCGACATCGCGCTGGTTCTGGGTGACCGGTATGAGATGCTTGCGGTCGCCATATCGGCGGCGCTGATGGAAGTGTCGATCGCGCATATCCATGGCGGCGAGGCTACGATGGGGGCCATCGACGACAGCCTGCGAAACGCGATCACCAAACTGGCAAGCCTTCATTTCGCCTGTGCTGAGCCTTATCGAAACCGGATTATCCAGATGGGCGAGCTACCTGAACGTGTGTTCAACGTCGGCGCGCCTGGGATCGAGAAACTGCTTAAAACGCCACGGGCCGAGCCGTCGGAAATCTGGAACCTTCTGGGCTGCGAACTGCCGGCACCGTTCGTTCTGGTGACCTATCATCCCGAAACCGCAGGCAGTCCCGACCCGGCGACGGATGTGGCGGAACTGCTCGCCGCGCTGAAGGCGTCGCGTGCCGGCGGCATCCTGTTCACCGGCATCAACGAGGATGCACGGCACAATGAAGTGGCAGCGACGATTCAGTCTTTTGTCGCGGCGACACCCGGCCGCGCCGCCTATGTTGGCAATATGGGGCAGCGTCTGTACTGGACGGCAATGGCACATTGCGCGGCGGTGGTAGGCAATTCCTCCAGCGGCATTATCGAGGCGCCTTCGCTGGGGGTACCGACCGTTAATATCGGAACGCGACAGCAGGGTCGTCTGCGCGCTGGTTCCGTCATCGATTGCGTACCCGCCCGCGAAGAAATTCTGCGCGCGCTTGAACTGGCGTTTGATCGGGATTTGGCGCTGGACCGACAGACACCGTATGGCAGCGGGGAAACGTCTGCGCTGATCGCCCGAAGTCTCGCCGGTGCGGATATCGGTGCGCTTTCGAGCAAGCCGTTTTACGACCTCGTCGGCGGGCACGCAGCATGAACGCCGCCGACCAACTATCCGCCGCGAAAGGTGTCTTCGTGATCGCGGAGGCCGGCGTGAATCACAACGGCGACCTTGAGCTTGCCCGGCGCCTGATCGATGTTGCAGCCGATGCCGGAGCAGATGCCGTAAAGTTTCAGACTTTTAGCGCCGATATGCTTGCGACCCATGCGGCACCGATGGCCGACTATCAACGGGCGGCAATCGGCGACGGGCAGTCGCAACAGGAGATGCTTAGGGCATTAGAACTTGCGCCGGCGGCTCATGCCGCGCTCAAGGCCCACGCCAACCTCCGGGGCGTGGAATTCATCTCAACGCCCTTCGATCGCGCCAGCCTGAAATTCCTGGTCGAGGAGCTAAAGGTCACGACGCTCAAGATAGGATCGGGAGACGCCACAGACGGGCCGCTGCTTCTCGATGCCGCTCGGTCGGGATGCCGGCTGATCGTATCGACGGGGATGTGCGACCTTGAAGAAGTCGCCGCCGCCATTGATCTGATTGCTTATGGGATGACGTCGGACCGGACGCCGTCAGGTTCCGCCGATTTCGCCGGGTACCGTACTCGCCCGGATGCACCGCGCGCCTTGGCCGAGAAAGTCACCTTGCTGCATTGCACCAGCTTGTATCCGGCGCCTGTGGATATGGCGAATCTACGTGCCATGAAGACGATGCGTCAGGCGTTCGGGCTGCCTGTCGGGTATAGTGATCATACCCTGGGCGGAACCGTCGCCCTTGCCGCGTCCGCTGCCGGCGCGGCGGTCATCGAAAAACATGTAACACTAGATTGTGCAATGCCAGGCCCCGATCACGCGGCGTCGATGGAGCCGGTGGCGTTTGCATCCCTGGTCGCCGATATCCGCACCATCGAAGCCGCGCTTGGGACAGCTTCTAAAGAACCTGCCGAGGCGGAGTACGATATGCGGCGCATCGCCCGTAAAAGCCTGGTGGCAGCGCGCAATGTGGCTCAAGGAACATTGTTGGCGGCGGAAGATGTTTCGGCAAAACGCCCAGGTGGCGGGATAAGTCCGATGGCCTTCTGGGATGTAATCGACACGCCTGCAAAGCAGGATTGCGAACTCGACGAAAGGCTTTCCCGGTGATGTCGACCGAATGGCCTGAAGTCAGACCTGCATTGATTCTCGGTTCAGGGGGCCATGCGGCTGTTGTGTTGGCTGCGTTGCAGGCGGCGACTGCGGCGGTTGCAGGATTGTTGGATTCCGATCCTTTGCGGCACGGTGCCAAGGTTCTTGGTATTGATGTTTTGGGCGGTGATGAATTTGCTGAAAGCGGCAATCCATCTGAGTTTGTGCTGGTCAACGGGATTGGTGGGGTCTCAAATACCGATCAGAGACGCGGCGTGTTTGAAAAATTTACGGCGCTTGGATTTCAGTTCCCGGCAATCGTACATCCCTCAGCCATCGGGGCGAACGTCGCCCAGCTCGGCAACGGTGTGCAGGTGATGGCGGGGGCCGTGCTCCAGCCGCACACCCGCATCGGGGATAATTCGGTTGTGAATACAGGTGCGCTTGTCGACCACGATTGCACGCTCGGAGATCACGTCCATATTGCGCCGGGCGTGACGCTGTCGGGCGGGGTATCGGTCGGATCCAGGACGATGATCGGTGCCGGTGCGACGGTCATACAGAATGTTGTGGTCGGTGAAGGCGCATTTGTCGCCGCAGGGGCCACGGTGGTGTCAGATGTCGATGCAGGCACCCGCGTCGGCGGCACCCCGTCAAGGAAGTTTTGATCAGATGAACTGGAAAGATGCCGTTGTGGCCGTGGACGCCAATATCCGTGATGCGATGGCGGCGATCGACAAGGCGTCGATTCAGATGTGCCTGATTCTCAATAACGACCAAACCCTTTTCGGTGCGGTAACCGACGGCGATATCCGCCGGGCAATATTGCGCGGCGCGTCGCTCGACACGCCGGCGGTACAGATTGTGAGCAAGGCGCCGTATACAGAACCGGCGACCACCAGCCGGGAAACGCTTGAACGGCATATGTGGACGCGGAAAATCCGCCAGATTCCACTTCTGGATGAATCGAACCGTGTTGTCGACGTGGCCTATATCGACAATCTGTCCAGTATTTCCGAGCGCCGCCCCAACGACGTGATCCTGATGGCGGGCGGTATGGGAAAACGACTAAGGCCGTTGACCGAGGATCTGCCCAAGCCAATGCTGAAGGTCGGCGAGAAACCGATCCTGGAAACGATTATCTCGCGGTTTGTCGATCAAGGGTTTCAGAGCTTCAAGATTTCACTGAACTACCACGGAGATATGATCCGCGACTATTTCGGTGACGGTAAAAAGTTTGATGCCGAGATCGAGTACCTGGAAGAGACCACTGCGTTCGGAACCGCCGGCGCGATCAGTCTGCTGAAAGAACCTCCGACGTCACCCGTTATCGTGATGAACGGCGACGTGCTGACGCAGGTCGATTTCCATAGCCTTCTGGCCTATCATGAGGAACACGATACAGTGGCGACGATGGCGCTGCGCGAGTTTGGAATGCAGGTGCCGTTCGGTGTGGTCGATGTCGAAAATCACCGGGTGACGGCAATACATGAAAAGCCGAACAAGCAGTTTCTGGTAAACGCCGGTATCTATGTATTGTCTCCGGAGGTGATCGGCCTTGTGCCGACCGATCGGCGAAGCGATATGACCGACCTGTTCCAGACGCTGATCGATACCGGTCAGAATGTCACCGCTTTTCCGATCCACGAATACTGGATGGACGTGGGCCGTAAAAACGATCTTGAGCAGGCCACGGAAGATTACGACGCAATCTTCGGGTTGCGGTCCTAGTCCCGTCGGCGATATGCCCAAAAAAGCGATCATCTATTTTACGAACGTTCCGTTCAGTCGCCGGGATTACGAGCGCTATGGCATTGAATGGTGGCTGAATGCCGGGTTTTCCGTCACCGTTCTGGACGTGGGATATTTCGCTCTTCCCGCCCGGGACCCCAAGTGGGACGACGCAATGTACCGGAACGACAGCTTCGATCTTTCGGTTCTCCGTCGGAAGTCCGAGCTGAAGCGGTATCGGGCGATGTTGGCGGACGCGTCGCTGATTGTGGATTTGACGACGGCGCATGGGCATTCGCGCTGGAATCTGCCGGTTTTGCGCGCGATTTCTAAGTCGAAAACGCCTTGCATTCTTCTCTCTGTCAACGCCTACCCCGGCTATGATCTTCCGCTCGCACAGTCGCGAGACTTGGCTGGAAAGATCGACATATTCCTTGCACGCTTGAAGTCGGCTGACCCGCTTAATTCCATTATTGCGCGGCTTCCATGCCGCTGGCTCGGCATAGAACCGGCCAACGCCGTGGTGTATGGCGGTCGAAGGAGCCGCAGGCGGATTACGACGGTTACGACGGATACGCTGGAGATATCCGGTCATCATATGGATTACGATATTTTTCTCGATCAGGATTCTGAAATCAGCCTCGACAATACTGCCGTTTTCATTGACCAGGACCTGAGTGGACATCGCGAATTTGTCAGCAATAAAGCGTTCCATCAGATGGATACAGAGCAGTACTACCGGCTGCTTCGGAAAACGCTGGAGCGGGTTGAAAAAATTACAGGGCTCGAAATTGTAATTGCAAAGCATCCTCATGCATTATCTGCTGATCCAGAACGCTTCCTGCCGAACTGGCGTATCGTTCAGGGCCGAACGCTGGAACTTATTCGAAGATGTCGGTTGGTGATTGCCCATAATTCTGCGGCCATCGCGTCTGTGGTCCTTAATCGTAAGCCGCTTCTTCTTGTTTTCAGCAAAGACTATATCGATTCGTCGCATTGGAACCCGGTGTCTCACTATCCGCTTGCCGATGCGCTAGAACGAAATTGTCTGTATCTCGAAGACATAGCGGCGACAGATGACGATGAATTTATGGCTGACCTGACGGCGGGATTCGACCCTTATATTGAGGATTACATTTCAGTTGGTCCGTTGCATCGGGAAAAGTTGTGGCCAATCATCGGCCGTGCGCTCGACGAGCATAAAATCATCAGCGGGCTTTCAATCCCAGCAGAACAAAAACCTGTGGGAGCAACGCAATACCAACCGGGAACTGAAAGTTTAGGTGAGTTGAGATGACGGAACAGGTTAAATACGGGCTGCCGGCGGAGGTTAGGTTCTGCAAGAAATGCGTGATGTCCAACCAGCGGCCGAATTCTACGTCCGAATTCACTCACAAGGCCGATTCTCTGAAGCAAACGATACGTATCGATGATGAAGGTGTCTGCGACGCCTGCCGTGTCGCTGAACAGAAGGACTCGGCGATCGACTGGGACACGCGCGAAGCCGAATTGCGCGATCTTTGTGACCGCTTCCGGCGCAACGACGGCACGTATGACTGCGTGGTGCCTGGTTCGGGTGGCAAGGACAGTTTTTATGCTGCGCACAAGCTCAAGTACGAATACGACATGCATCCGCTCACTGTTACGTGGGCGCCCCATATTCATACCGATTGGGGATGGAAGAATTTTGAAGCTTGGATTCATGCTGGATTCGACAATCTGCTGATGACCCCCAACGGCCGTGTTCATCGGCTCCTGACACGGCTTGCGACGGAACGGCTGTTCCATCCGTTCCAGCCTTTCATCTTCGGTCAGAAATCCCTCGCCCCGAAAAAGTCAGCGCTGTATGGCATCCCATTGGTTTTTTACGGTGAAAATGAAGCCGAATACGGCAACCCTCAGGCCGATACGCAAAACGCCCGTCGGGATTGGAAGTATTTCACAGCGAATGACCGTAACGAGATCTATCTCGGTGGTACGTCCATTGCCGAACTCGAAGAGGATTTCGGCATCCATTCTTCCGAACTGCAGCCCTACCTTCCAGCAAACCCCAATGAATTGGAGCGCGTGAAGACCGAAGTGCATTACCTTGGTTATTATCTGAAATGGCATCCGCAGGGCGCTTATTACTATTCTCAAGAGCATGGCGGGTTTCAGGCAGCGCCGGAACGGACGCCCGGCACATATTCGAAATACAACGGAATCGACGACAAGATCGACGACTTTCATTACTACACGACCTTCACCAAATTCGGCATCGGTCGCGCCACATATGACGCGTCGCAGGAAATCCGGAACGGTGAAATCGACCGCGAAGAAGCCGTTGCACTTGTCCGGCGGTTCGACGGCGAATTCCCGGACAGATTTGCCGAGGAAATTTTTAAATATCTTTCCATCGGCGAGAAAGAATTCCCCGCCGCCTCAGCGGTCTTCGACCACCCCGGCATGGACCGGGATTATTTTGCCGAACTGGAAAACCGGTTCCGGTCGCCGCATCTGTGGAGACGAGTAAATGATGCCTGGACCCTGAAGCATGCTGTCTGGCACGACTGAAATCGAACCGGTAAGCTTGTCCGGCGCCATGGAGACATCGACCAACGTGCGACTGATCGCGCGGCTTGATGTAAAGGGGCAGAACCTTATTAAGGGCGTTCATCTTGAAGGGCTGCGCAAGCTTGGTGATCCACAGACGTTTGCTAAGCGATACTATGAAGCCGGCATTGACGAGTTGATCTATATGGATGTCGTCGCCAGCCTTTATGGCAGGAATAACCTGACCGACGTTGTGCGCCATACTGCTGAGAACGTGTTCATCCCGATTACGGTGGGTGGCGGCATTCGGAGCGTCGAAGATGCCCGCACGATGCTGCGATCTGGCGCAGACAAAATCGCGATCAACACGGCGGCTACCGGAAATCCAGATCTGATCGATGCGCTGGCGGCGTCATTCGGCGCCCAATGCGTTGTCCTGTCCGTCGAAGCGATACGGCAATCCGACGGGCACTGGGAGGCTCATACGGATAACGGTCGTGAAAAGACAGGGCGCGACGTCGTCGAATGGGTGCAGGAAGCCGTAAGCCGTGGTGTCGGCGAAATTCTACTGACATCTGTCGACCGAGAAGGCACTCAATCCGGCTGTGACATCGACCTCGCCCGCGCCATCACGGACGCTGTAGATGTTCCGGTGATTCTGTCCGGCGGTGTGGGTAATCCTGACCATCTTGTGAAGGCGGTTCGCGATGGCGGCGCGGATGCGGTCGCCGTTGCCCATGTTCTGCACTACGACAAGTTTACCGTTCCGGCCCTTCGCCAAGCCGCGAACGCAAACGGTCTCCGGGTCCGCCCGACATGACGGGAAGACCGTCGGTGACGATTGTCGATTACGGCAGGGGCAATCTGTTAAGTGTCGGCAGGGCGTTCGAACAGGCTGGCGCGGATGTTGTCATTACCGACGACGCCAGGGTGATTGCGGAGGCGGCGCGGGTTGTCGTCCCCGGGGTTGGCGCGTTTGGAGATGCGATGAATGAATTATCTGCCCGTGATCTGATTGAGCCGCTGAAATCCTATGCGGGTACAGGCCTTCCAATACTCGGGGTCTGCGTCGGCATGCAAATTCTATTCGATGGCGGAGAGGAATTCGGCGAAAATGCCGGTCTCGGACTGTTGCCGGGCAGCGTGACCCCTATTGCGGGGCGCAGCAAGATGCGTTTGAAAATTCCACATATTGGATGGGATCGATTAATTCCGGCCAGTAGTTGGGACGGAACAATCCTCGCAGGGCTGGGCGATGATCCATATTGCTACTTCGTCCATTCTTTCGCGGCAGTACCGGAGAACCCGAGTGATTTGCTGTCGCAATCCGTATATGGGGACATCACCTTGACGGCGGCGGTGCGCCGCGGGAATGTCTGGGGGTGTCAGTTTCATCCCGAAAAAAGCGGTCCGGTCGGCCTTAAGATTATCTCCAATTTTCTGGAATTGACGCGAGTATCATGATCACCGGACACAAAGTCGCCGCCGTGATTGTCGGCAGGGGCGGATCGAAGGGTCTGCCGGGTAAGAACCTCGCTGACCTGGGCGGCAAGCCGCTAGTCGCCTGGAGCGTTACTGCGGCGGCGGGCGCTCAATTTGTCGATGTGGTGGCGGTTAGTTCGGACGATCCCGACATCCTGAATGCGGCCCGGATGGCGGGCTGCGAACGCACGATCAGGCGTCCGGATGCATTGGCCAGCGATATCGCATCGGTCCATGACACACTGGTCCACGCGCTTGACGAGCTTGATTGGACAGACGGTTTCGTCGTGCTATTGCAGACGACGTCGCCATTACGGATAGCGGCAGATATCGACGCCTGTATACAGAGTTGCGTCGACGCGGATGCGCCCAGCGCGGTTACGGTGTCGGCGGTCTCAAAACCGCCGCAATGGATGTTCAGACTCGATAGCGCCTGCAAAATGGAACGTCTTATAGAAGACGATAGCGCTTATCGGCGTCAGGATACGGAGCCGGTGTACGCCCTCAACGGCGCGGTCTATGTTGCGCGCACGGATTGGTATCGGCGGCACCGGAATTTCATCGACGACCAGACCGTCGCGAGGATCATGCCGGCGGAGCGGTCGGTGGATATAGACACCGAGATGGACCTGACCCTCGCCCGGGCCTTGGTCGCCTGAGACTGCACGGGACCCGTCCCGGTATGAATTTCTTAATTTAGGGAGAACTCACGATGTCGGACATACTCAAAGGCAATTTCAAAACAAAAACTGTTGTTTCTGTATCTCAAGGTGACGATCCAGAACGGCTCGAAGACCGTTTTGAACGCGAGGCGCTAAAAAAGCTCGGTGGTTCGATAGCTTTCGTGCGCAAAAAAAAGGTCAAGTGGGCCGATAAGGTCGACGACTGATCCGGAAACGAACGGTCCATCGAAGGATAGCGCCTGAACAAAAATGATCTACGAATCGGAAAAAAAGGGCGGACTTGCCCGCAAGTTGCTCGACCATATGGGGCAAATTACGCAGGACCGTCATGGCAATCTGGCGCGCGCCAATGCGCGGGCCAATTTGGCGCGCAAAGGCGCTGGCCAATCCCTTGCGGCTCTTCGCGGGCAACCGGTCGGCGCTGGTGAACGAGCGCTGGTGATCGCCGCCGGTCCGTCGATCCGGCGGCAGGACACGTTGCGCAAAGTCGTCGAAAACGGCTTCGAAGGCGCGATTATCGCCACCGAATCGGCAATGCGTGGCTGCCTGCTTAACGGAATTATACCTGACCTTGTTGTCACGCTCGATCCGCACGTGACGCGTATCGTCCGGTGGTTTGGCGACCCTGCGTTGTCTGAAAGCGCACTTGCCGATGACGACTATTTCCGCCGCCAGGAACAGGACGAGGCGTTTGCCAGCGAAATGCGGGCGAACGAGGAAATACTCAGACTGCTCGACGAACACGGCCGCGGTATTAAGATCGCGTTGGCGAGCTCCGCTTCGGACGTCGTTGTTTCCCGCGTTATCGACTGCGGGATGGATATTTACTGGTGGAATCCGATGCTGGACGATCCCGACGAGCCGGAGAGCATTACAGCGGGCATGATGGCGGAAAACGGCTGGCCCTGTGTCAATGCGGGTGGAAATGTCGGCACCGCGGCGTGGATGATGGCGACCGAGGTGCTGGAGAAACAGACGGTTGCGCTGACAGGAATGGATTTCGGGTATTACAGTGACACCGCGTATAAGAACACGCAGTATTACACCGAAGCTGTTGCGTTGGTCGGCGAGGACAATCTGGACAGTCTGTTCGTCCGTTTTGACAATCCGCATTACGATGCCTGGTTTTTTACCGATCCAGCCTATCTCTGGTATCGGGAGAGTTTTCTCGAGCTGGTAGCGGATTCCGACTCTAAGACGGTCAACTGCACCGAAGGCGGTGTACTGTTTGGCCCCGGCATCGACGTTTTTACCCTAAACGAATTTCTGACCGCGACACCGTGACGACAGCCCTCACCAAAGGATAAGCTATGGCTAAAGTGCTCTTAATAAATCCGATCGTTCGCGAAGAAGACGTCCCGCGACACGTACCGTATGGAATCGCTCTACTCGCTGCGATTGCGATGGATAACGACCATCAGGTCCAGGTCTATGACGCAAATGCCTGGCGTCTGGGAGACGACGTACTTGTGCAGGTGCTGCAGGCGGATGATTGGGACGTGATCGCGATGGGCGGCATTACCACCGCTTACGGATCTATAAAGGCAATCTGCAAGATCGCCGAGGAATGTTGCCCGGATGCGGTCATCATGCTGGGTGGTGGCGTGCTGACGTCGCTACCCCGGGATATGATGACATTTTTGCCCCAGGTCGATGTCGGTGTCATCGGTGAGGCCTTTGTAACCTTTCCAGAATTGCTCGAGATGATAGACGGCGGCGAAACGGCCTGGGAGAAAATACCAGGCACGATTTCACGTAAAGACGACGGTGATTTCAAGCTTGGTCCCATGCGCACCCTGCTTGAAGATATCGACACTATTCCCTATCCGGCTTGGGACCTATTCCCTCTCGAAGAGGTTTATTTTAAGAACAGCGAGGTGTTGTTTTCCGAAGAAGGCATGCTCGCGTCTCGTCGTCTGGATATCAATGCGTCCTATGGGTGCAGTATGATCTGCCGGTATTGCTATCATCTCGGCATCGCCGGAGATATGCGCTACGAGACAGATGAAGACGGTGTTGTCCAGATCAACTTCGATCAACCTGGTGCGTATTCGCGAGCCAGCCGGTACCACAGTCCCGAATATATCGTCGGCATGGTCAAGCATTGCTACGATAAATATGGCATCAATTTCATCGGGTTCCTGGATGAAAACCTGATGACAATGGACCAGGCGTCCGGACGCACGTGGTTGAGTGAAATCTGCCGGTTGTGGCACGAGAACGGTCTCGCGCCGGAATACGAATATGATGAAAACGGCGACATGAAGAGCTGGACCGGCGTTCACTGGTCGGGCACCAGTCATGCCACATTGTGCAACCCTGAAATCCTCAAAACGATGCGGGCGGCGGGCTGCTCACATCTGGTCTATGGCTACGAATCGTTCGCGCCGCATGTTATGAAGCTGATTGGGAAGGGGGCCACGCCAAAGACAAATGTACGCAGCTTTTTCTGGACGCTGGATGCTGGCATTCGTCCGATACCCAATCAGATTATCGGCTTTCCCAACGAGGATTTCGATGCCATTCGTATGAACATGGATGCGTGGGAAGAGCTCGGCATTGTGGTCAAGCCGCACTTCGCGACCCCGTATCCCGGATCGGAATGGTTCACGGTCAACCGAGATGACATCGCGGCGCAATACGGCGGCGATCTTGAAGCCTTCATCGAGGATCTCGGCGATGCCAGCAAAATTTCCGCGACAATCTGCAAGAACTTCAACGCGATCGAACTGTTGGGTCTTCGTGAAATGATGCTGACCGGCGATCGCCGCCAGATCGACCACTACGAAGATATCTGGCGGCGCAATCACAACATACCTGACGGTTCCCCGTCGACGCTCTGGGAAACGGCGGAAACGAAAGCGGTCTTCGGCAGAAGCTGATTTCTGCGGGGCTAAACGTCATGAAAACAGTTGCTGTTATTCCGGCTCGCATGGGCTCATCGCGATTTCCGGGCAAACCGCTCGCGCCATTACATGGCCGGGCGATGATCGAACATGTCTATAAAAGGACGGCCATGTGCCCGGATCTCGCGGATGTCGTTGTTGCAACTTGCGACACGGAAATCCGCGATGCCGTCGAAGCATTTGGCGGTAAGGCGGTTATGACGGCCGATACGCATGAACGGGCCAGCGATCGGATGGCAGAAGCCGCGCAAAGCCTTGAGGGAGATATCTTCGTGCTTGTCCAGGGCGACGAGCCGATGACGTTTCCCGATATGATCACCGAAGCGGTTTCGCCTTTCTCGGCAGATCCCGGCGTTGCCTGTGTTAATCTGACCAAGCAAATCCTCGATATAGACGAGTTCAAAAGCCCCAATACCATCAAAGTCGTCATCGGTACCGGCGAAGACGCGTTGTACATGTCGCGGTCGGAGATCCCGACGCTTGCCAATAGCAACTTCCGTGATATCGCGGCATTTAAACAGGTATGTATTATTCCGTTCCGGCGCGATGCTCTGGAGTGCTACACGGCGTTGTTCCCCACACCTGGCGAGATTGCCGAATCGATTGATATGTTGCGGTTTCTTGAGCACGGACTACCGGTTCGGATGGTCAAAACGGCATTCGATACCCATGCGGTGGATACTCAGGACGACCTCGATCACGTATCCGCCCTGATGGCGAATGATTCACTTATGAACAGGTACTGAACCGGCGATGACTTTCCGAGTGCTTATCTCCGCCCCATACTTTTTACCCGAAATCGACCGCTTTAAGACGTTCTTCGACGAAAACAATATCGAACCCGTCATTGCGCCCGTTGAAGAACGGCTCGAAGAAGCGGAACTACTGGAACTGATATCCGACATCGACGGCATAGTCTGCGGCGATGATCGGTTAACTGCCAGGGTTTTCGATGCAGCGCCGCGGCTGAAGGTCGTTTCCAAATGGGGAACCGGGATTGATTCCATCGACAGAGCCGCCGCCGCGGCGCGCAATATTGCCGTCTGCCGGACACCCGACGCTTTCACGGAGCCGGTTGCAGATACTGTGCTCGGGTATATTTTGTGCTTTGCCCGGAACCTGCCCTTCATGGATACAGCCATGAAACAGGGAACATGGAAAAAAATTCCCGGCCGTGCAATGAACGAATCAATTGTCGGCGTGGTAGGGGTCGGCGCGATTGGCTGCGCCATTCTGCGCCGAGCCGCACCGTTCGGCCCCCGGTTGCTGGGATACGATCCCGCGGATATCGATCCTAAAACGATTGCGGAAGTTGGCGTAGAGATGACATCGCTCGAAGATCTGCTTGCCCGGTCGGATTTTGTCAGCATCAACTGCGATCTAAATGGATCATCGTTTCACCTGATGAATGCCGAAACCTTTGCGCTGATGCAGTCCCACGCCATCATCGTCAACGCCGCCCGCGGCCCGGTGATCGACGAAAAAGACCTGATTTCCGCCCTTCAAAGCGGCGCGATCGCGGGTGCAGCCATGGACGTGTTCGAAGACGAACCGCTACCGGTTGATAGTCCGCTTCGTGCGATGGACAACGTGCTGATAGCCCCGCATAACAGCAATTCCAGTCGGATGGCCTGGGAGCGAGTCCATCTGAATACGCTGAACCAGTTGGTCTCGGAACTGGAAAAACGAGCGTAACGCGCCCGACTTAACATGGTCCAGACATCGATAATTGTACGAGCGTTCAACGAGGCAAAGCACCTGCCTGCTTTGTTTGATGGAATAGATGCGCAGAGCTATCGTGACTTCGAGGTCATATTGGTCGATTCCGGATCCTATGACCGTACCCGCGAAATTGCGGAGGCGCGGGGCGCGCGGCTCGTGCGGATCAACAGCCAAGATTTTACGTTTGGGTATAGCCTGAATATCGGCATCGAAGCCGCAAAGGGCGAATATATGGTCATCGTTTCGGCACATACGGTGCCGGTAGACAATGAGTGGTTGGCCCGCATGATTGCGCCATTGCAGGATGACGGTGTTGTCATGAGCTATGGCCGTCAGATTGGTGTGGCTGAATCGAAGTTTTCCGAAGCGAACGATTTTGACAGGTTTTTCGGTCCGCGCGGGCGCGATGACACACCGCGAAATATCAAGGCCAACAACGCGAATTCTGCAATCCGAAAAACGGAATGGACGATGAAAAAATTTCATCCACTTCTGCCCGGACTCGAAGATGCAGACTGGGCATTGCACTGGTTGCGCTGCGACCGGCGGGTCGTGTATTTGCCAGACGCAACGATCCGGCACATCCACGAGGAAACATGGCCGCAGATTCGGCGACGATTCTACCGCGAAGCGGTCGCCGCCCGACGGATCGGTCTACTTGGCAGACGCCATATCCCGCGGGAAGTGTTGCGCGATTTTCGGCGGATATTCAAAGATGTGGCTCTCTGTTTCCGGCCGGCTGGGAATCCGGTGGCGACACGCCTGAATGTTGCCCGCCGTCTTGCCGACGTATTGATGTACCGGGCAAGCAAGACCGCCGGCATGATCCGGGGCCTTACTGACCGAAACCCCCTCGATTCACGCGAGTCCGAGGAGGTTGTCTTCTTCAACCGCAGCAACCGTGCCGTCGTCATTCAGGGCCCGGGCCGGGCAAAGCTCGAAGTGCGCGACTTGCCAAGCCTAAAACCGGGCGACGTGCTAATACGGGTTGATCACGTCGCTGTCTGCGCTACGGACCTCGAAATACTCGATGGTGATCTTGGGTATTACAAGAACGGCATGGCTTCGTTTCCAATCGTCCCGGGGCATGAATTTTCCGGTCACATCGTCGCGACCGGCAGCAATGTCGATACGTTGGCGGAAGGTAATCCTGTGGTGGTCGAATGTATTCAGAGTTGCGGCGTTTGTGACGAATGCCGTGCCGGAAATCCGATCGGCTGTGATGAGCGGACGGAACTGGGAGTCATGCGGCGCGATGGAGCGTATGCTGAATATCTTACCGCGCCCGCCCGTTTTGCTCACCGAATTCCCGATGACCTGCCACTTGTTAAAGCAGCTTTGGCCGAACCGGTCGCGGTGATTCTGAAAGGACTCGGCCGGATCGATCCGTTTCTTTCGACGCGACCTGCGCCGCAGAAATATGCGGTTCTGGGCGCCGGCCCGTTGGGTCATATCTGCGCCAAAGTTCTTGCCCATCGGGGGCACAACGTAACTGCGTTCGATCGGAACCCGGAACGGTTGGCGTATTTCGACGGCACCGGAATAGAAACATCGCAATCGCTCAAGGGGTTGAAGGATTTTGATGCGATCATCGAAATAACCGGTGATCCGGATGTACTTGATTCAGCGCTTCACGCCAGCCGCGCAAATGTCGTAATTCTGCTGCTGGGTTTACCCTATGGCGAAAAGAATTTTTCATTCGAGGCAGTCGCAGCCCACGACAAGACCGTGATCGGATCAGTGGGTAGTACGGCGGCGGATTTCGACATCGCAATCGACCTATTGCCAAAGTTGAACCTCGATCGCCATCTTGAATGCCGGCTGCCGTTGGACTCATTCGAAGAAGCGTGGCGCAGAGCGCGACACGGCGAAGGGCTGAAAATCATCCTGGACGTTGCGTGACCTTTACCGTCCCGGCACCCTCGGCCGTGATGCTTGCGAAGCCGGGCCTCTTCAATGTTGGCCGGATATTTTTTGCGGTGTGCAGTGGTCAACGGGTTTATCTTCTGGATACAAACACCCGCAGACCATATGAACGGGTTCTGTTCCCCGGTATGGTGGGAGTGCGCAAATTACTGCTGCGCTTCCAGAGCGTCCGCGATGCGAACGAACTGGATGAACGACTGGCCCAGACGAGAGACTATCGCGCGGTGTTGTTGCTAGCAGATATATTTGGCCAAATTGAAGATTGGCAGAACCGGCACTTTGGATTCAGCCGGATCGACAAAGATTTGCCGGCATTCGCGCAGAGCTATCGCGCGACAATCTGTTCAGAGATGGAGCACCGTCAATTCGAGATGTTCGCTGCCGAATGCATGGTTCGGCGGCACCCTGATGCTCGGCTGACGTTTTCGGGCATTGACCAAAGCACTCGTGGCGCGATTGGTTCTCTCGAGGCCCTGAAGGATGTTCAACTGCCCCGGGCCGCTTTGCGCTTGGCGGGACTGACGAACCGTATTCGAAATATCTTTGCCGGAATTGTCCTTATGGCGCTGTATTTCACGCGTATTCTTCTCTTGGTACGCCCGACCAAACCGGTAGCCGAAGACTGTTTTATGATGGCGGACTACGTCAGTGATGAAGACGATAACAAATTCTACCAAGCGGCATGCGAATTCGGCACCGTTATTCTGGTGCCCAGAACGCCTACGACCGAACTGCGCCGGTTGCCGGAGGGGTTCGTGCCGGTTTTGAGGCACCGGCGGGATGGCGTGGTCCCCGTCTCGCAACTGGGGGCGGTGGTGTTGCGGCGCCTGCGCGATTGTCTTTCGGTTTATCGTCATCTCGGCGGCCTCGAATTGCAGCAATTTGCTATGGCGCTTTCCTGGACGTTTAAGCTTGCCGAGTTCGAGGCATTTTTTCGCCTCGGGCGGCCAAAGGTCTTTTTCGCCCGCGATTGCTACAATCCCGATCACATTCTTCGACATCAGGTCCTGACCGGGATCGGTGCAGTCCATATCGGTATGAACGTCGGGTACCCGTGTTATTCGATCTTGTTTCCGACAACACGCTATATCAGTTTCGATTGCTTTTTCGTCTATGGTACGGCGTTGTATAAAAAGCACTATGCCGAAACATGGCCGGCCGAGATGGAATTGATTTCGATCGGTCCTTTTCGCGTCGACGAAGCGCGGTTTACGGAAGCCCGGCAGGGTGCCGGCAATGGAGATATTGCAGTCTTTACAGGGCCGTTCATCCATGAGCCGGCGATGGTCCGATTTGTCCGGGAACTGGCCCTGAGCCTACCCGAGCGGCAAATTCTCCTGCAGGTTAAAAAATTTTTCAGGAACCTAAAACCTGGCCGGGATTATGTAAGGGACTGTACCGACGGATTGCCCAACGTCATTCCCGTAAACGACGATGTCTACGATATTTTGAAGCAGGTGACTTATTCGGTTACTGATCCTAGTTCTATAGTAGTGGAAGCAATGTCGCTCGGCAGGGTCAGTTTCCTCGCCGATCTATCGTCGTGGCAGCGGTCATGTTATTTTCGCGACTTCNACGACATTCTTGNTCAGGTCCGGCGGCGAAGCAGCCNGNAAAATACGTGCTCTGGAAGNNGGAACGGAANCCTATCCNTGGCAAAANTTCGAAAGCGTGGCTTATCTCNCTGACGACTATTTCATGAATNGTGTTAGAGNNANGNTTNNACAGATTGATGCCGCCGAAAGTATGGCAAATTGAGANGNAACNANTAGATGACGGAAACGCCGNGCGACAAATTNCGCGTCATGATNGTGTANCCCAATCTGCCGCTGATGCTCGTGCCGTCGATTGCGATCGGTNTGTTNACGNCNAAATTNAAGGCNCANGGCTATNAGGTCGAGCTGTTCGAGACCACGCACTACCTGAGTGANGAGGTGTCGAGCTCGGANAAACGGGTNGAGCTNTTGAATGTGCGGGACTTCGATATTGCCGAAGACCTGAATATTCAGATCCGCGAGGACATGTATGGCGATTTCCGTCGGCGGGTTGAAGAGTTTCAACCCAACCTGATGGTGTATTCGGTCGTAGAGGATGTGTTCTTGCAAACCCTCAACCTGATGCGTCAGATTGAGGATCTCAAAGTCCCGCATCTCGTCGGCGGTGTCTTTCCGACCTACGCACCCGAAAAATGCATTGCCCAACCGGAAATTAGCCTTGTCGGACACGGCGAAGGTGAAAATACCGTCATTCGCGTGGCCGAGGCGATCCGGGCTGGTGACCAGCTCAATAATATCCCTGGTACCTGGTACGAGGACCCGGACGGCGTTGTCCATATGAACGCCAAGGACCCGCTTGTTGATATGAATGCAACGCGGCCGGATTTCAGCCTGTTCGACGAATCCCGTTTTATGCGCCCGATGGGTGGGCGGGTCTTCAAGATGATCCCGGTGGAAACATATCGCGGTTGCCCGTTCGCGTGCACGTACTGCAATTCTCCGGCGCAGCGCGAATATTCAAAAGCCGAGGGGCTTGGCAATTTCCTGCGCCGCAAAAGCATGGATGTGTTGCGGGCTGAACTTCGTCACTACATGGAAACTTATTCTCCGACTTTCTTTTATTTCATCGACGATTCGTTCCTTGCGCGGCCAAAGCAGGAAATTTTCGATTTCTGCGATATGTACGAGGAATTCGGCCTGCCGTTCTGGTTCAACACCCGCTCTGANTCCTGCGAGCCGGATATTATGGCTCGTCTGAAAGAAGTCGGTTGCTACCGCATTTCCTTCGGTATTGAGGCCGGCAATGAACAGTTCCGGCAAAGCGTCCTGCGGCGGAAAATATCGAACGAGGAACTGATTGCGAAATTCACCGATATTATTGCGCCGAGCGGGATCGCGTTTAGCCTGAACGTCATCATCGGGATGCCCGGTGAAACCCGCGAGCTGGTTATGGACACGATTGATCTGATCCGGTCGATCCCCGGCTATGACGCTCTGACCGTAAGTATCTTTACGCCCTATCACGGCACCGTGCTGCGCGACGTGGCGGTAAAGAACAATTGGCTCGACCCCGCGCACATCACACGGCACACGACGTCTGCATCTATCCTGACGATGGAACCGCCCTATCTTTCGAGCGACGAGATCGACGGGATCACCGCGATATTTCCGCTCTATGCCTATTTTCCGAAATCCGAATGGAACAGGTTGCGGCGTGCCGAGCAGCCTGATGCCGAGGGTATGAAAATACGCGAAGAATACCAGGAGATTTATCGCAGGGATTTCCTTGGCGAGACGCAGGATTCCCGGAAAGTCATGCTCGGCGGCAGCGGCTGCCGGACGAACGAAAAAGATTCTTTTCGGATCAGTCCGTCCCGACTGGCTCCCGGTGAAATTGACCGCCTTGTCATTAATGCGGCGACCTGACGGCCTACTATCCATCTCGTCTGTGTTCGTCCCGTCCTATTCTCAGGAGCCCTGATTGGCTGCTTATAAAGCTGTATCTCTGAAGCACCGTGCATTTCGCGGTTTTCTCAAGAAATTTGAACGCGCGGTTAGTGCGGTTTCGCGCGACGCCTATATGAAAATGGCCGTCGAAGTCGTTGAGGAACTTGGACGGATCGCGGTCGTGCATACGCCTGAAGGTGTTGTGAAGTTCCATTGCGATAGCGAGGTGGCGCGCATTCGGGCGAACGGGATGTTGGTGCGCGAACCCGATACACTCGACTGGATTCGGACATTCGCCCCTGGCGATGTGTTTCTGGACATTGGGTCTAATGTCGGCGTTTTTTCGCTGTTTGCGGCCGTTGCGCGCGACGCTACCGTGATAGCTTGCGATCCGCTGCCTCATAACACTTATGCGATCACGCGGAACGCAATTCTTAACGGTGTATCCGAACGCATAATATCCATGAGTGTTGCCCTGACCGATTCGCCCGGTACTGCGGCTCTGTCAGTTCCGGGGGTCGCAGACGCCACTGGCGGTGCCGGGGCGACCTATGGCGAAACCTACGATAATTATCAAAATACCATCGACACCACATATAAGCTGACGGTTCCAGGTATCTCGGTTGATCGCATGATNGAANTTTATANNCTGCCGGTNCCNGCNCATATCAANATGGATATCGATGGCATCCAGGAAAAGGTAATNGAAGGGGCGGCTAAAACGTTGGCGGACGCACGGGTGAAATCGGCAATGATCGAGCTTCAACCGACGGATAACGAGCCGAATACGCGCGCCTGTGCATTGATTTTGGCGGCGATGGAAAGTGCCGGCTTCACCCTGCGGAAAACCGTTCGGACATCGCCTAACGGTTCCGACGACCCAGCGGTGAGTCCAACAAATAATTTTTTCTATAAATGAACTCTGCCGATCAACGCAGCTCGGGTCGATCCGTCGTTTGACGAATGATTGATTCAGCTAGAAAGGCGCTACGTCTGTTTTCAGATGTCGCGGGCCTGGAAACCTATGTCATCTTTTTCCTAATGGTGTGCATAGCGTTTCTCGAAATGCTCAGCATCGGCCTGGTGGTGCCGCTCATACATGTGGTTTTTTTCGACAGTAGCCAAGCGGCAGAATCTTCGTTCCTGCAGGAAGCTTTAACCGATCTGACGGGCGGACAGTCGATCAGTAGCATCGCCATAATTTTTTGTGCAGTCTTCCTCTTGAAAAACATAGCAATCATCGGAATCAACTACTATACGAACTGGAAGATATTCAAATACTGGGCGTTCGGTATCCGTAGGCTGTTCAGCGTCTATATGCATAAAAATATCGCATTTCACGCCCAAACTAACAGTTCGATCCTGCTGCGTAATTTGACGAATGGGATCGGCCAATCTTTTGAAGCGGCGCGACAGGTCTTTATGATCTTTCTTGAATCGGTGCTGTCGGTCGCGGCAATTCTGGCCCTGCTATTGGTTGACCCGTTCATTACGCTGATTATGGGGACGGCGCTGGGCACCGGTTCGGTGATTTATTATTTTGTGATGTCGCCTAAATTCCGCTGGTGGGGTCAACGTGCGATCGCGATCGAAGCCGATGTCATAAAATGGATTACGCAATCGCTCGACAACATCCTGTTCGCCAAAATTGGGCACAAGGAAGAAATGCTTGCGGGTAAGCTGGGCGCACTAACCTACGAACGCGCAAAGTTTGAATCCCGGACTGCCACATCTTTGCAAATTCCGAGGTTATTCCTCGAGACGATCGCCGTGATCTGCCTCGTCGTAATCGTTGGTGTGCTCCTGCTAAGCGGCCGTCCGACGCAGGACATGATTGCGACAATCGGGGTTTTCGGTATGGCCGCGCTGCGCCTCCTGCCGTCGCTCAACCGGCTTTTGAACGCTCTGTCGGAACTACGGAGGCGTTCGGCGTTTATAGATGAAATTTATGGCGATCTGTATTCCGATCCGAAATCCGTTGATACCCCGCTATCGCCATCGGCCCCGAGAAACTTCCGAAAATCGCTGCAACTCGACGATGTGCAATATTTCTATGACGACGGTGGAGACGAAAGGGGACTGAACGGGATTACGCTCACCGTCGAACCCGGAGAAACGATTGGTATCGTCGGGCCATCCGGTGCGGGCAAGACAACACTTATCAATATTATTCTTGGTCTGCTGACTCCGCAGCAGGGCGCTGTTCAAGTGGATGGTAACGATATCGCAGACGATATTCGAAATTGGCAATCTCTGATTGGCTACGTGCCACAGGATTCATATCTGCTGGACGACACACTTGAGCGCAACATTTCCTTCACTTTCGGCGAAGAGGAAATTGTGGCAACCCGTATCGCAAACGCGGTTGATCTGGCCCATCTAGACGACGTAGTAAGGCAATTGCCCCAGGGACTTAAGACGGTCGTCGGCGAACACGGTACCAGGTTATCCGGGGGGCAGCGCCAAAGGATCGCCATCGCGCGGGCGCTATACGCGGACCCTGCAATAATTGTGTTCGACGAGGCGACCTCGTCGCTCGATAACGAATCTGAAAACGAAGTGTCGCGCGCCATTCAAGGGCTTGCCGGCATGAAAACTATGCTCATCATCGCTCATAGGCTTAGCACCATTCGCCACTGCGACCGCATCATCTACATGGAAGCCGGACAAATTTCGGACACCGGCGATTTCGATACTCTCTATGCTCGATGTACGCCATTCCGTGAACTCGTAGACCTCGGAAATCTCAAGGTCGACTGACCGTAGGCCCCAATGAAGTTATCGATTTCCAATATTGCGTTACCCGCCTTCGAACATGACGATTTTCTGCCGCGCCTTGCGATGCTTGGACTGAGCGGCCTCGAGGTGGCACCCAGCCGTCGTTGGCGCAATACATGGCAAGAGCTCCGTGCGACGGATGTGGCGGCATATCGACAAGCGATCGAGACTGCGGGCCTGGAGGTTGTTGGCCTGCATTCCCTCCTTTTCGATCATCAGGAACTCGAATTATTCGGGACTACTGAGCAGCGCAACGATCTGCTCGCTTTTTTCGCCCATCTGTCGGCTGTTTGCCGCGACCTTGGCGGCAGAACGCTGATTTGGGGTGGGGGTAGGCACCGCGGCGCGGTAGAACCCAAAGAGGCGGTTGACCGGACGGTTGAATTTTTTGGCGCCCTTGCGGACCGGATAGACGCGCACGGAACGTGCTTTTGCATAGAACCGCTCGGTGCGAACGACACAGATTTCGTTCATTCCGTGTTCGATTCCCTCGACATCGTAGGTGCGGTCGACCGGGCTTCGCTCAAGGTTCAGATCGATGCCAAGGCTCTGTATGACAACGACGAATTCGACATCGTGGCGTTTCGCGCCGGTGCCCATGCACTTGTCCACTATCACGCGAATGAACCCGGGCTCGAGGTTCTTGGGGCCTCGGGAAAGATTGATCACCATGCAGCGGGCAATTATCTCCGGGAAATCGACTATGACGGATACGTTTCAATCGAGCAGAAAATGATTGGACCGGAGAACCCATTGTCGGCAATAGAACAGAGCGTCTCACTGCTGAAGGAGGCGTACGGATGAGTTCTGATTTCACGCGGCCGGATTGGGTACCGCAACTGCCCCGGGGAAAACGCGTTCTCGTGGCCGGGGCCACCGGGGGGCTTGGCGCCGCTATTGTCTCCATGTTGCTTGAAGGGCCCGATTGCGTCATCGGTGCACACGGGTCGTCGCGGATATTTGAAGTCGAAGACGGTCGGGTTATTCCCCTGCAAGCCGAGTTCGTCGATGAAGAAAGTTGTTCGGCGATGGTCGAAGATTTTTGCGAACGGGCCGGTGGAATTGACGCTCTCGTCGTCCTGTCAGGGGCAATTCGGTTCAGCGGCCACTGGAATGATATGACCGGTGCGGATTGGGAACGCGAAATTGCGATCAATCTGAACCAGCCGGCATTCCTCGCCCGGGCGGCGCTGCGGCGGATGAAATCACAGGGGACCGGCGGTCGTATCCTGTTGACGGGCACGGAATCCGCGCTGCATGGTGGCAGCCCGACATCTTTTCCATACGCGGTCGCAAAGCGCGGCACCGAGGCGATGGTTCAGGGCCTTGCACGCGAGGGCGCCCCCGACGGGATTCTCGTGAACGGGGTGCGCTTTGGGTTTATCGAAAGCGGGTTTCACCAACGGTGGCACAACCGGACCGACGCGGAGATGACGGAACGGGCCGAGCTCGTGCCGCTAAAACGCGGGGGCCATCCGGATGAAGCGGCGGCGTTGATGATCTATCTTATGTCGGATTGGAGTGCCTTTATTACTGGCCAAATGTTCCCCCTTACGGGCGGCGACTGGCTCTAGGATCCGGGGTTAAAACGGCTCTGCGGCAGCGCTGCGCTGTAAACGTTTCGATCCTTATGACGATTCTCGAATTCGGGCCTGTTATTCGCGTAGGCGGCGGTAAGCGCTTCACGTGCGGACTGTTCGGCGGCGGTGTCCCCGCTAACCACTGCATCAGCAAGGACCAGAGCTTCCGGTGCGAGCTCGGCAAGTCGCAAACGGTGGGCAAGCCATTCGTTAAGATACAAGCCACGTTCGTTGTCCGCCGTTGGCGGCATCATCGGCGCAAGACTGTTTTCCGGATCGCGCACCAGAACATGGATGCCGTTTAGCCATGTTGCTTCGAATGCCGCTTTTTCCGTGGATGCCAGATTGGCAGGATGGTCAGTGCTATATGAATCGAAAGCCAGTCGGTATTCGGGGAACGCGAGAAGAAAATCCCGGGTCGACCAGCGGACATCCGGGTAATTGGCATCGTCAATGATGATCACGGCGTTTTCATGCAGAAACGGTTGCGCGAGCGTGAGGCAGATGAGTTGGCTACGGTAATCGTGTGGTCCGTCAACAAGATAGATCCCGACGCGTCGGTCGCAGATGTGGTTGCCAAGTGATTCAAGCGCGACTTCGAAATCGCTGTTGATCAGTTCGGCGTTCCGGGCGCCGAACCGGTTGATGCGTTCATCAACGATCGCGCGGTTCTTGCCACCGGGGTCGAGCGTGGCAAAATTGTCGACTCCGAAACAGGCGAGGCCTGGTGCCTCGAGCGCCGTTGAAACCAGGGTGAGACCCCGGAACACGCCAATTTCGAGATAGCAAGCGCCGGGAACATCTTCGTAAATTTTTGCCAGCCGCTGCAACAATCCGACGGTCCGCGCACCCGAGAGACCGGACAGGCCTTCGGATTGCCTGTCGGTCAAATGACCGTCACGCTCAGTTTCGTGGATTGCATCAAAAATTTTCTGGTTCGTAATCGAATTGGCGTTGGACATTTTTCCTCACGGTAGCTTGAAAAGCGCCGAAACATGACACACGCAAGCTCAGCATTGAACCATTTTTCAAGACTCTGGATACAATGACAATCTTGTTACGCCAACCGTCGAATCTGCCGCCGTCAGACCGCTATGACCAGTGGCTAGCAATCGGGGGCATCGATCCGTCAGTACTGGACCTTCCGGCGACGCGAATGATGCCGAATGCTGCGGGCGCGCTTGAACACGCGTTCGAGGATTGCCGCGAACTTTGGTGGAGTATCGGCCGTGTTTTGGCAGGCCAGCCAACGGCTGAAATCTCGCATGCAGCTGCATGTGCGTCTTTCGGGTCCGATTTCGGGCTGATGCTTGCATGGGATCACCTGGTGCGATCGGCATCTGCCGACAGGACTGTGACACTTGCGGTCTGTGATGACCCGCATCTCTTTCGGCATCTGTCGGAAATCCCGGGAGTAGACGCCGGGCGAAGGCCCGGAGTCCGGGTTCGATGCCTGCTTTCCGGCGCCCGTGGGCTCGTTGCCCGCGTATCCGTCGGCCTGCGCGTCGCATGGGCCGCCCTGGCGTGCCGCAATGATCGTGCGGTTTGCACGCCCGGTGCGCCCGCACTGATCGTTTATGGCCACCCAGGCAGTAGGGCCGACGGATACGACATCTATTTTGGTGATCTTCTTGCCCGTTTTCCCGATGTCTGGCGGGTGCTGCATACCGATTGCGGGCTGAAGAGCGCACGCGAACTTACCGGCGGCGAGCGAACGGTCAGCCTGCACGCCTGGGGCAATCCGCTTTACGCGATTTTTGGCCTGCCGTGGATGCGTTGGCGACCGGTGCCCGGTGGCCCCCTGTGCCGGGAATATGCCTGGTTGATTCGCCGCTCTGCGGTCGTCGAGAATAGCGGCGGCGGGCCTGCGATCAACCGGTGGCAGCAGCACTGCCAGGCTAGGTGGCTGGATGCCGCACGGCCACGCGCCGTTGCCTGGCCGTGGGAGAATTTTTCATGGGAGCGCGCTCTGGTTAGGGCTGCTCGCGCCAAAGGCGTCGTCACCACGGGGTATCAACATACCGTGATCGGGCCGCATCAGTTTAACTACTCCGTTAACTGTAATCCTGACGGGTCCGCCTCGGTACCCGATAAGATCGCGGCCGATGGGCCCGCCTACCGTCAGGAGATGATCGACTGGGGTCTTGCCGAGGAGCGTGTCGTAGACGGTGGGTCGTTCCGTATTACCGAGCCTACCCGCCACATGTCACCTGCCGCCGATGCGCCGGTTTATATGGCGCTTTCCGCCAATCTTAAAATTGCCAACCGCCAGATGGATATCGCGCGGCGGATCGCGGGCGGTGGAATGAAGGTAGTCATTAAACAACACCCCATGTATCCGGTATCGTTCGCCGAAACCGAAAATCTGTCGCGGACCGAAACATCTATGGCTGAATTTCGGAAGCTGTCCTGCGTGATCTATTGCACCGGTGCTAGCGCATTAGACGCGCTGCTTGCCGGTTTACCCAGCGTTCGGCTCAGATTCGCCGATCAGGTGTCGATTGACGTATTGCCGAAAAACATCGGCGGGGCTGTGGCGGATACCGACGGGATATTCGATTTTGTGAACAATCCGGCTAAACCGCCGGAAATTGTCTGGCGAGATATGTTTTCGCCTGTCGATTACGGCATATGGGCCAGTCTTCTGAAGACGACGGTCGATCTACGCCCATAGCGAGATCATGGGTCTTCATGATTTAACAAGAGCGTTCAGCGCTCGCACGATAGGTTGGAATATGGTAGCCAAGCAGTCAGAATTGGGTGCTGCGAACTGCAGCCCCGGCACACCGGCTATCGGATCGAATACAGCATCGGTGAACAGAGGTTTCCGCATTGACTAAATTTATCTGCAAGCATCCCTGGGCACATTTCGAGGTGAATAACCCGAACGGTAACGTCACGATGTGCTGCAACAACGATACCGTTCTGGGTAACGTCAACGAGCAGCCGATTGAAGAGATCTGGAACGGTGACGGCTTCACCCGGATGCGCAAACGCATGGTCGAAGAGGGGGCGCATGCGTTCTGTCCCCATACATGTCCGGTGCTTCAGGGCGGCAAGAAATACGAGAATCTTGACTGGTACAAGGATCTCGATCCTGAGGGTCCGATCCGGATAAACGCCGAAGAGAATGAAGCCGAATACACCGAGCAGAAAACGGTTCTTGCTTCCAAGCCGCGCTGGGTCCGGTTTACCTATTCCTATGCCTGCAATCTCGATTGCTATCACTGCTATCAGCGCGAAGATGCGACCCTTAGCTATAAATTACCCGAAGATTTCATGGCGCAGCTGCCGGAATACGTCGAGACCGCTCAGATTGTTTATCCGTTTGGCGGAGAGCCGTTTTTCTTCTCGCCGGTTATCGAGTTTCTCGGAGATCACAACGCCAATACCGAAACGCGTTTCTTTCTGATTACCAACGCGACGCTGTTGACCGATAAGGTTTTCGATATCCTGAACCGGTTGCCGATCAGCACGATGGCTGCATCGCTCGATGCGGCCAACGCGCTGAGCTTCGATCTGCTTCGCGTGCGCGGCCGTAATGCGAACTGGGAACAGGTTATGGTCAATCTTGGGAAATTGTCGGATCTCAAGAAACGCAAAGGCTTTGAATTTACGGTCGCGATGACGCTGAATAGCGTGAACGCGCTTGAAATAGATGAATTTGTCGATCTCGCTCTTGGGTTTGATGCCGAACCCCTGATCATGCTGGTTGCAAATCCGTATCAGACAGGGGAGTTTCAGAAGAAATTCCTGACGTTTACGGACAAACAGTTCTCCGAAATGGAGCGTCAGATAGAAGCTGGCCTGGAAAAAGTTCGTGCACGCGGCTTTGCCGACGCGGAGGTTTGTCTCGAACAGCTCGCGCTTCATCTAAAACTTCACCGGGACGGCGACAACGACCCGCTTCGGTTCGTCACCAAGAGGGCGGCCCGCAAGGTATTCAAGCATTTGCCGGAACAGATACAGGATCCGCTTCGCCGGGTCGTCCAGAAACGCCGCCATAACGCAATGGACCGTGCCAAACGCGATACGGAGCGTTTTCTCGATGGTAAACCCTGACGCGCCAGCCTCGATGACGGAGGAGCCGACGAAAAGCGACATCCAGCATTTTTGGAAGACCGTCTACAGGACGGCCTATACGGAGCACGATTCCGGATTGACCCGTGACGCCCTGCTGGAAGCCATCGATCAGCTGGAAGATATGTTCAATTTTCGGGAACATATGGCAACTGTCGAAATGGATCTTTCGGCGCTCGCCGGACTGAGCGTACTCGAGGTCGGGTCCGGCGCCGGTGGACATTCGGCAATGTTTGCGCGCCACGGCGCACAGATGACCAGTTGTGATCTTACGGACGTGCGCGCCGCCGAAACACAACGCAAATTCGATCTGTTGGGCAGTATGGTGGAGGGCTGCAACGCAATGCAGGCCGACGCGGAGAATCTGCCTTTTGCCGATAACGCCTTTGATATCGTTTATTCGAACGGGGTTCTGCATCACACCAACGATACCGACCAGGCAATCGCTGAAGTGTACCGGGTTCTAAAGCCAGGAGGGCGGGTCGTCATCATGCTCTATTGCAAAAACTCGTTCGATTACTGGTTCAATTTCTGGTTCTGTCGTGGCCTGCTGTGCGGTGCGATGTTCCGATCGCGGAACTGGTTGGGGCATGCATCTGAATGGATCGGGAGTAGCGAGCAAAAGGCGGTCAACCCGATCACCCGTTGCTACACCGGTGGCGAGATTCGCCGCATGTTCACAAAATTCGATAAACTCGCTTTCCGGAAATCGGAATTTTATTTCTATCTTATTCCCAAGCTTGGCAGGCTTTACCGCCGCTGGCAGATCAAACATTACGGGACGCACCCTGGCGGCTCAATCGTCTACGGCGAGCCGTGGCCCATCTGGTCGCCGCTCGAACACTGGTTGGGCAAGCGCCTAGGCTGGGCGTGGTATATCTCTGCCGAAAAGAAAATATGATACTGCCTCAACTTCTAACCACCCGAGTGTCAGAATTCACATGACCGATCTCAATATCGCACTGATCGGGTGCGGCCGCATTTCCGGGCATCACGCGCAGTCGATAAACCAGGTAGAAGGAATCCGGCTGGCGGCCGTCTGTGATTTGGTTCCGGAGCGGGCGGCGGATTACGCAACGGCTCACAATGTTCCCGCTTTTGAGAGCTACCACGAGATGCTCGCACAAGTGCCGGAGATCGATATTGTCTCGATCAACACGCCGTCCGGCATGCACCATGAACATGCGCTCGATATGATTGAACGCTACGGCAAACATGTTGTTGTAGAAAAGCCGACCTTTATGCGACCGTCGCAGCTCGATGCCGCGCTCGCCGCCGCCAACCGCGCCGGCGTCCGGGTTTTTCCTGTCTTTCAGAACCGGTACAACAAGGCGGTGGCCCGCGTCCGCAGCGCGCTGCAGAACCGCGAGCTTGGCGACATTCGAACCGTCTCGGTCCGACTGCGCTGGTGCCGCCCGCAGCGCTACTACGATATGGCACCGTGGCGCGGCACGTTTTCCCACGATGGCGGCGCGTTGACCAATCAGACGATTCACCATGTGGATCTGTTGCGCCACCTGGGCGGCGATGTGCGTCGCGTCAACGCCGTGATGCGGACCCTCGGTGCTGATATTGAAGTGGAAGACACGACGGTGGCCACAATTGAATATGCTACAGGTGCAATCGCGACACTGGAATCGACAACCGCAGCGAGGCCCGACGATTTTGAAGCGTCGATCTCTCTCGTCTGTTCAGAAGGTCTTGCTCAGATAGGCGGCATTGCCGTGAACGAGCTACAGATATTTTCCCCCGACCCGGGTGCATGTGCGCCGAGTAGTGAAGATTTCGTTGGTATCAAAGGTCACGGGGCGGTCTACGGCTATGGTCACCGCGCGATGTATGACGACATCGTCGGCGCGCTTAACAATCGCGTCGACTATCCCGTTTCCGCCGCCGATTGCCGGGATACCCTGAGGCTACTGCACGCATTCTACTGCTCTGACGAATCCGGCGGCTGGGTCGATGTTGATGGCGATGCTGAATCCGAGCGACTTGGCCGGTCTGACGAAGCGATCTCGGCCATATACAGGACGCCGCTGTGACATCGCCGCTGCGTATCGGCATTGCCGGATATGGTGTCGTTGGCAAACGACGCCGAAATGTTGCGGATGCGCGAGACGATATGAACGTCGTTGCCGTCTGCGATCAGTATTTCGACGACAGCGGCACAATGGAGGATGGCGTCCGGTATTACCGGCACTTCCGCGACTTGTTGACCGCAGATCTGGACGCCTTGTTTGTTAGCATCAGCAATGATATGGCCGCAGAGGTCACTGTTGCCGGCCTTGAACGCGGACTTCACGTATTTTGCGAAAAGCCGCCTGGCCGCAATCTGGACGATATCGCGCGGGTGAGGGCGGTTGCCGCCAAGCGACCTGACCAGAAGCTGAAATATGGCTTCAATCACCGCTATCACGATTCGGTCCGCGAATCGCTCGATATCGTGGCGTCCGGTGATCTTGGCCGGGTCATCAATATGAAAGGCCTTTACGGAAAATCCCAACTGGTTACGTTCGGCCAGACGTCGTGGCGCACTGATCGCGCGCTCGCCGGCGGCGGCGTTTTGCTCGATCAGGGGATCCATATGGTTGATTTGATTCGTCTGTTTGGTGGAGAATTCGAGGACGTTCACAGCTTCATCTCAAACGATTACTGGAAGCATGACGTCGAGGACAACGCCTACGCCCTGATGCGCAGCGCAAGCGGCGTGGTCGCGATGTTGCATTCCTCCGCGACCCAGTGGCGCCACCGCTTCAACCTCGACATCACACTGGAAAAGGGATCGATCGTTCTGTCGGGCATCCTCTCGGGGTCGAAAAGCTACGGTGCGGAGACGCTGACGATCGCGCACGCTGGTGAAGATGACATGGGTGACCCGCTCGAACAGAACACGCGGTACAATACCGATCCGTCCTGGGCAGCCGAGGTCGATGAGTTCGCCCGTGCAATTTCCGACAATGCCAAGATCGTTCACGGCTCCGTGGACGACGCCTATCAGACAATGGAACTGGTGTGCCGAATATATGCCGCTGATGCGGCGTGGCGGGATCGTTGGAATCTGACTGTTGAGCCGACCGTAAGCAGTGAAATCGCCCGATGATGACCACCTGCGTTCAGGCGGCAGACGGCTTCGCGCCAAAATCCCTGCCCACAATTCGATCTAACGGAGCGGACTCTGAAGCGGGATACCTGAATGATGTTCCAATTGAATAAAATAAATTCACGTTTTCACCCGATGGTATAATGGTGCGCGTTTCAAATACCGTTAGACCGAGCCGTACAGGATTCCAATTTGTTACCTGACATTCAGATAGTCGGCTGCCATGTCGATTAAAAATTTAATCATCAATCTTATCGAGCGTCGGTGGCTAGGCGCCCCTCTGCGCGTTGTCGGGCGACTAACCCGTCGTCGGCGCTATCTGGGCGGATTGATCAATCCGTTCTATCTGCCCACAACACTGGTGGAGAACGGAGTTGCTAGGCTTATTGCCTATCCCGATTCTTATATCGATCTAGTTTCCGGTCTAAGGGGCGCGGTCCGGCTTTCAACGCGAACCTTCGAACCTGAAGTCAGTTATTTGATCCAGACACTGATCGATGAAGATGACGTTATTCTGGATATCGGAGCAAACGTTGGGCTCCATACTGTCAGGTTTGCGCAGTTGGCTCACAAAGGACACGTGTATGCCTTTGAGCCAGTGAAAGAGATGGCGAAGCGCCTGTCGCAAAACTGTTCGCTCAACCGGGTCGAAAATGTCACGATCGTGGATTGTGCTCTGGGTGTGCGCAACGAGACACTGCCTATCTCTGTGAATGTTGCCGGCATCGGCCTTGAAGGCACGAGCTCTCTAACCGGTAGTTTTCATGTTGAAGATCACCCAGAGAATTATGAAACGCGAAATGTTCCCGTTCGTAGGCTCGATGATTTGATCCAAGAGCTTGGTATCGACAGCCGTATTAGTTTAATAAAAATGGATACTGAAGGCTTTGAGACCTTCGTAATTGAAGGGGCGCTTGAGACACTGAGAAAAAATAACCCGGTCATGATTATTGAAGCCCATAGCCGTCGACTTAAGGCTGCCGGTAAGTCATTTGATTGGTATCTTGAAACTTTCCCCGATTATCACATATTTATTATGCCGGCTATAAGCCGAACCAACCCCTATCTCCGGCTGGAACCGCTTGGTCCAAACCAGCCTGAAATTGCGGTGAATTTGCTCCTGCTCCCGTCTGCTAAGTTTCATTCAGTCGGATAACGGTGGGCCCATTCGTCGCCCTGCCGCACCCGCGTGAAGTAAAAGGGGTGTTAGCATTTTACAGAACGCTACTGTTCCAAAGAGAAGTTGATCAATGACAACCTATGGGATCATCCCCGCCCGGATGGCCGCAAGCCGATTCCCCGGGAAACCGCTTTATCCGATCGCCGGCAAACCCATGCTGGAGCATGTCTATGAACGCGCCAAGCTTGCCTGGGACTGGGATGTGCTGTGCATCGCAACCTGCGACGAGGAAATCCGGCAATATGCCGAGGGGCGTGGATATCCGGCGGTGATGACGCTCGATACACACACCCGCGCACTCGACCGCGTCGCCGAGGCCTATACGGTAATCTCCGATACCGAATCGGAGGATGACATCGTTGTCTGCGTGCAGGGGGATGAGCCGCTTCTGGCGATGGATACGATTTCGGCAGTGATCGAACCGTTCGGCAGCGATCCTAACGTCGAAGGTACCATGCTTGCCGTGCCGATTACCGATGAAACGCTCTACAGGAATCCGGATATCGTGAAGATCATTCACGATCTGAATGGCAACGTGCTCTATACAAGCCGCCAGCCGGTACCCTATTGCAAGGCGTTCACACCAGAAATAGGCGCGCTGCGTGTCGGCGGCATTTTCGGGTTCCGCTGGCATTTTCTGAAATGGTTTACCGACCTGCCGGAATCGCCGCTTGAGCAGGTAGAATCTTGCGATAGCAATCGGATACCTGACAATGGCCGTTTCCAGCGCCTCGCGCCTATTGCGGCCCGGCCCTATTTTTCGGTCGACAGCCCCGAGGACATTGCGCTGGTCGAAGCGGCTTTGCCCGACGATCCTATGTGGGGAAAGTATTAACCGCGCGTGATAGTGTTTCCTCCAGTGCTTAGCCGTTTCGTGCTGATTGTCGCCGCAAGTGCGTTTGCGCTTTTAGTGTCTGAATACAGCGTCCGGCTGGCGGTCCCGAAATACGACCCCGCCGGACATATTGCGTTTTTTGTGGACCCCGCGACGGGAATCCAGCTTGGGAAGCCGAATAGCAAGACCCGACAGATTAAGAATTCCGGCGATTACGATGTCGAGGTTGTTTTCAATCGTCATGGTCTTCGCGACAGTCGTGATGTTGCAAATGGCAGGGCGGAGAATCTCTACGTTGTCGGCGATTCATTCGCATTCGGGTGGGGCGTCAAGCAGGACGAACGGTTTTCCAGCGTGCTGGAAAATCTGACCGGGCGTCAGGTCTATAATATCGCCACGACCGAAAACTTTGATGGTTACGAACGACTTCTTGCTTATTCAGCCGGACAGGGTGCGAAAATTCGGGACGTCATTTTGGCAATCAACATGATTGATGACGTTCAAGATTATGGTGCGGCTTCCAAAAAAACCGCCAGGTCTTTGGCAAAACCTGTCCCTGAGCCGCCAGTGGCAATAACGCTGCAGCGCGTGAAACAATTTCTGATCACGCATTCGGCGCTCTATTTTTTGGCCACATCCGCTATCGGATCAATCGATGTGTTGCGGCGGGTACTGATCCGGCTTGGGTTCGTGAAGACGCTGAACGCAGTGACCGGTGGGCGGCCTGGCGATCTCGCTGTTCGTTCGACAGCCGATCGTATTCTGGCGCTGTCAAAAAGGTATAATCTGACGGTTATGCTCATTCCCTCTCGTGGAATATGGGTCGGTGGCAACCGACAGGCGACGGCGGACGCGCACACAAAGTTCGGCGATGAACTTCGCCGACGGGGTCTGGCCGTGATTGATATGCGATCGGTGATGGAAGCGACGGGCAATCCCATGGGGTTTCATTTTCTGAATGATGGTCACTGGCGCCCCCGGGGGCATGCACTTGCCGCGCAGACTCTCGCCGACAAATTGAAATTGCGGCTGCAACGGCCGGAATGACCTAAGCCCACAGATGCTTTTCAGTACGCCCGAATTTCTGTTTCTTTTTCTGCCCGTGACGTTCCTTGGGTTCGCAATTGTCAGTGCGGCAATCTCGTTGCGCGCAGGAACATATTGGCTCACGGTCGCGTCCCTGTTCTTCTATGGCTACTGGGATACGTCCCTTCTGCCGCTGATTGTTCTGAGCATCGTCGCCAACTTTGGCCTGGGTCGGGTGCTGTTCGTCAACCGGTCGAAGGCTGTTTTGATCGTCGGCCTGTGTTTCAATCTTGGGCTGCTAGGCTATTTCAAGTACGCCGGGTTTCTTGTCGGGAATGTCGAGAGTCTCCTTGGCATGAGGATCGCCGAGCTAAATATCGTTTTGCCATTGGCGATTTCATTTTTCACGTTCCAGCAGGTCGCGTATCTGGTCGATGTCTATAAACGACGCGCAGTCGAGCCCGATTTTCTGAACTACTGCCTGTTTGTTTCATTTTTTCCACAACTGATTTCTGGGCCGATTGTTCATCACAGCGAAATGATGCCGCAATTCAGGGACGCGGCGCGTAAATGGTTCAGCCGGAAACTGTTCCTGGTTGCGATCGCGTTCATCGTCATTGGTCTCTACAAGAAAGTCGTTCTTGCGAATGGGATTGCGCCAATAGCCGATGGGGTGTTCCTGGCCGCGCAGACCGGCGTTCCCGCTTTCTGGGATGCCTGGAAAGGCGCGCTCGCATACACCTTTCAGATTTATTTCGATTTTTCGGGCTACACGGATATGGCTGTAGGGATCGCCTTGCTGTTTGGGATTCGTCTGCCGATGAATTTCAATTCACCTTACAAGGCTGTCAGTATCATTGATTTCTGGCGTCGCTGGCACATGACGCTGTCACGCTTTATTCGTGACTATGTATATATCCCGCTGGGGGGTGGACGCGCCGGCAAGTCTCGTCGCTATGTAAATTTGATGCTCGCGATGCTGATTGGCGGTCTGTGGCACGGCGCTGGATGGACATTCGTTATCTGGGGTGGTTTGCATGGACTGTATCTGATTATAAATCATGGATGGCGCCGCTTCGGGCCTAAATCGGCGAAGCCGGGCTTGGTATCAGTGTGGAGCGGCCGGATATTGACTTTTCTTGCGATCGTCGTCGCCTGGGTGTTCTTTCGGGCAGACGACATCGGAGATGCAACGCGGGTTTTGACGGGAATGTCAGGATTCGGTGAAGGAGGACTGTTCGCGGCCCGAGCCCAGGATGTCATGGTTCTAGCGGTGATGTTCCTGATAGTATGGTTCACGCCGAATTCATGCGAAATGTTCCGTTCTGTAAAGCCGGTTCTCATGCTTTATAGTGATGCGGATGCGGAACCACCGGTGGTTGCCGGCGCGCACTTACTAGCGGTGTTGCGCTTAAAGTATTATGCGCTTACGCCTCTTCTCATTGTGATCGGACTGGTTGGTTTGCTGATCGTTATTGACGGCGGTAAACAGTCTCAAAACTTTATCTACATGATATTCTGAACTCATGAACAAAATTGATGAACTCACCAAAATGCATGCCGAAGATCCGGCTGGGTATGCTCGCGCCTATCTCGATTATCTTGCGTCGTGCTTCAAGGCGCTAGACAGCGACGCCATTGAATCCTTTATCCGGCTGCTTCTTGCAGCCCGCGTCTCCGGGAATACGGTGTTCTTTATCGGCAATGGCGGCTCGGCTGCGACGGCGTCCCATTTCGCCAACGATATCTCGATCGGCACCCGCACCGGTGACCACTTGCCGTTTCGCGCGGCAAGTCTGACGGACAATGTCGCCGTCATGACGGCTCTCGCCAATGATGAAGGCTACGATCGAATGTTTGTGGATCAGCTTCGGGTACATATGCGCGACGGTGATTCTCTGGTGGCGATTTCGGCGTCGGGTAATTCGCCGAACCTGATTGAAGCTGTGGACTACGCCAAAACACGCGGCGCTACCGTGGTCGGTCTGACCGGTTTCGACGGTGGAAAGCTGCGTCGAAAATCAGATATTTCCCTCCACGTGCCGACCGAAAAAGGCGAGTACGGCCCTGTCGAGGACGTACACATGATCTTTGATCACCTGATCGGTAGCTACCTGATCGCCGAGGTTAAGCGCCAGGCCGCAGACTTGGCATGACTCAGGCGGTTATTTTCGATCTCGATGGAACGCTGATCGACAGCCTGCCTGATGTAATGAATGCGCTGAATTCGGTGCTCGCCGATAACAACCGGCGCCCGGTCACGCGTGACGAGGCGAAGCTCATGGTTGGTGGTGGCGCGGAGCCTCTGTTGAACCGCGCATTCGCCGTCACCGGCGATGTGTTGGCGCCGGAACGGGCACAGTCCTATGTGGAGGCGTTCACGATATATTATCGCGCCGATCCGGCAACTAAGACGACAATTTTCGAAGGGGTTGTTCCCGCTCTGGAGGCGCTGAGCGCACGTGGGCTGCGGCTCGGTATCTGTACAAATAAACCGCATCAATCGGCGTTGCAGGTGCTCGAAGCGCTCTCGCTTGACGGTCATTTCTCCGCCTGTTTCGGCAAGGCATCGGTGCCGTTTCACAAACCGGACCGGCGTCATTACGATGAAGTGGCGCAGGCTCTTGGCGTGTTGCCCGAACACAGTCTGTATGTCGGCGATAGCGAGACCGATGTGGAGACGGCACGCAATGCAGGCGTCCCCATTATTCTTGTGCCCTTTGGGTATAGCCGGGCGCCGGTGGGTGACTTGGGAGGCGATCGTGTGATCGAGCATTTCTCTGAACTGCCTGACGTGGTCGATGAATTATTTGCCCAGATAATGACATTGTGAGGGCGCCTGCCAATGACCCGAGTCGCAATCCCCTCTATTTCATTTTGTCAGACGGACATCCTCCGCGAAGAGACCCTGGCGAAATATCCGGACACGCGCTTTAACGAAGAGCAGCGCCGGATGAGTGATGACGAGCTGGTGGACTTCCTGTCCGACCGGGATGCCGCGATCATGGGTCTTGAGAACCTGACCGCCGAGATGCTAGATCAGTTACCGGAGCTTAAAATCATCTCCCGAATGGGTGTCGGGCTCGACAATGTCGATCCGGCCCAGTTGCGAGCGAGGGGCATTCGCATGGGCTGGAAGGGCGGTACTAACCGGCGATCTGTTGCGGAGTTGATGATTGCTTTTGCGATTTGTGCTCTCCGCCATGTCGGCCCGCTTTTTGCCGAAATGCGCGACGGCACGCGCCCGCGTCACCAGATGGGTCGCCAACTTAGCGGACGGGTCGTTGGGCTGCACGGCTGCGGTTATGTCGGCAAGGAGGTGGTAGGCCTGCTGCGGTCCTGGGATTGTACGATTCTCGCCTGCGACCTGCGGGATTTCTCCGACTTCTACCGTGACCACGGTGTTGAAGCCGCATCGATGGATGAGCTGCTGGAACGATCCGAAGTCCTGTCGCTGCATCTTCCGCTGAATGACACGACGCGTGGACTTTACGGCGCGGATGTTCTGGATCGCATGCGTGACGACGCTGTTCTCATCAACACCTGCCGCGGTGGGATCATCGACGAGGCCGCTCTGAAGGTACGGCTTCTGGATGGCAGGCTGGCGGCTGCGTGTATCGACGCTTTTGCAGTCGAGCCACCTGTGGATGATGAGCTGCTTAACGCGTCCAATTTTCTGTGCACGCCCCATATAGGCGGCAGTGCCGTAGAGGCCCGGCTGGCCATGGGCCGCGCAGCGATCGACGGCATAGAGGATAATTTTCTGCCGAAACCCGGCGTTTCCCCGTTTGCCTGATGTTCTCTCTATGAGCATTCTGTCGTGACACTGCCATGATAGATGCCGTGATCAGGAAGGCGCGTCAGGTGCTGGGGGACCCCGTGCTCCGGCGTTGGCTGTTGCGGCGGATTGCCGGCCTGGAGAAATTGCCCGCCGGGTTCGTTTTAGGACAGCCCCCCTATTTGAGCGATGAATTGGAACCGCATTCACCTGCCGCGACTGATTTCCCGGCTGGTAGTTTTGCAGCTCCTACAGAAAACATCCGGATTTCCCTGCCGGGGCAATCCGTTGATCTGTCGCCCGATGATCCATCGGCGCTGTTCACCGAGCCCTATGCGGATATCGAAACGCTTCTTGGCGCTCACCGGTTTGCTTGGGTGCCCGTCGCAGGGGAAGAACTCGATCCCGATTGGGTTGCTTCCCTTTGGCAATGTTGGTCGGACGGATTTGGCGACGGCGATTCAGGTTGGCCGTGGCACGCCTACACGGCGGCGGAGCGGGCGATCAACATCATCGATTTTTCGCGCCGCTTCGGATTGCCCGGCCCGCGCGATACCACGTCGGCGTTGCTTGTGCGTCATGCCAGGATCATTCGTGGCGGGCTGGAATATTTCGGCGAGCATTATACATCCAATCATCTGTCCAATAATGGGCGCGGGCTGTTGCGGATCGGCACGGCGCTGGATCTCAAAAATTACGCTGATACCGGTGCGAAGATCATGGTGGCGGAGGCCGGGCGGCTATTCGGCCGGTCGGGTGTGCTGCGCGAAGGGTCAACCCACTATCATTTGCTGATCACCCGAAACTACATCGATGCCTGGCTGGATGCCCGCGCCGCCGGCCTCGATCAGACGGATACACTGCGCGAAGTCGCCGCGCGGGCAATCGCGGCCATACCCGGACTGTGTCTGCCCGGAGGACTTCCGCTTATCGGCGATATCTCTCCCGATGTGAAACCGGAATATCTCCGAAAATTGTATGATGCAGGCAATCCGAATGCCTGGCCGGCAAACCTGCCGGCGTCCCGTCAAAGCGATGCCCTGTCCCTGCTAAGCGAGATACCACCGGTCTCGCCGGATCGGCTTGCGGCAGATGGCTGGCACAGGTTCGGTGGCCATGACTGGCAGGCGCTTTCATTTGTGCCGCCCGATGGATGGCCACCGATGCCAGGCCACGGACACCAGGATCTCGGCAGTTTTGAGCTCCATGACGGAGATCTCCCCATTATTATCGATCCCGGCAGAGGCAGTTATGCCGACCCGCAATACGAAATGCCGGCGGCACATAATGGCGTGACGATCGACGGCCGTTCGCCTACACCGGCGAATCGGCCTTACTACGCGGTCGCATTCCGGAATCTTATCTTCGCCTCGCCACCGGAAATGCAGCGGACGCGTGATGGCCGGGTGCTGCGGAATGCAGGGTTCCGGTATCTGAAAGCCGTGACGTCGGCGGAGCGGGAATGGCGATTTTCGGAAGCCGGTGTCAAGATATCAGACCATATCGTCGGACGGGGGCGGCACGGCATTTGCCGGCGTTTCTGTACGCCCCTGACCGTTAGGCGTGAGGCAGATGCCGTTATCATGTCCGCCGGTTTGCGGTCGTACCGTCTTTTGCCGGGCGCGGATTTCAGGCTTGAGGATATTACCTGCTGGTCTGCCTATGGCGAAGGAAGGCCCGCGACGCAGATAATTTCAGAAAGGCATGAATCCCTGCCTTTTGAAGCTGTGGTAACAATAGAACGAATTTGAAAATTGCAGATCGCATGAGCCTGATTGGCGAAAAAAGAAATAGTACGAAGTTTAATCTCGGTGCTTTCCTGGTGAGTGATTTCGGTCGTGCGGCGAAACGTTATCTGGTGGTTGGCGGTGTTTCCGCGCTTGCCGACTGGTCCGTTTTTGCCGTGATGCTTTATGGCCTCGAACTACATTACATCGCTGCTGGTACTATCTCTTTCATCCTCGCCACGGGGTTGAATTACTACCTGTCCGTGCGTTTTGTGTTCGGTGCCGGCAGCCGCGGCCCACGGCAGGCGATGGTACTAGTATATATGGTGAGCACCGTCGGCATCGCCATAAATCTTGGCATTCTGACCGTTGGCATAGATGTCCTGGAACTGCATCCGCTTGTTGCTAAGTTTTTTGCAACGGGGGTTGCTGTGTTCTGGAATTTTCTGGCCCGTTACTTTTATATCTTTAAATGACTCCCGCCCGTTGTCAGCAAATTTTTGTTCTTGCATTCTGGGCTTGGATTGCGGCGATGCTGGCCCTTTACATAGGCTCGTTTGGCCCGGTGATCCGCATTCTTATTTCCAGGTTGACGCCATGAAGCGCCGGGCACTGGCTTTCAAATGACAACGATTTTAGCGCTTGCTGCGGTAGTTATGCTCACGCTTGGCTGCATAGGTTACGGCAGTCTCCTCAGCCGCCTCTGCGGTGCCGACGGCTACTTCACGAGCCCGCTTGAAAGGGCCGCCGTCACGTTCGCTGTTGGTCTGGGTACTTTGGGATGGATACTCTTCTTTCCGGGCGTGTGGGGCTATTTCATACCGTTGGTGTTTTGGATTGTCTGCTTGCCTGGCGCCGGATATGCGGCTGTCTTGTGGGTTCGCTCCGGCATTTCGTTCCAGCGGATTGATTTCTCAAAGCTGGATATTCTGCTCGTGGCACTTATCGCGCTTGTTGCTGCAATCGATGTTCTTGAGGGGGTTTCGCCGCCCGCAGACGCTGACACGCTCGCCTATCATTTTGCTCATCCGAAGGATTTTATTGCGGCAGGGCAGGTATCGTTCGTGCCACGTGCAGTGAGCGGTGCTATTCCCTTGCTTATACATATGACCTACGCCGCCGCCCTCGGAACTGGCGGCGAACTGGCACTCACACTCTGGGTGATGGTGACCGGTTGGGTGGCTTCGTTACTTGTCTATGTGCTGGTGCGGAAGCATGTCGATCGTAGCTGGGCTTTGGCGGTTGGGTTGATTTTTATGACCACGCCCGCGGTTCTGTATGGTAGCGGCAACGGCCAGGTGGAAATGCGGGGCGCCCTGTTCGCCCTCTCCGTTGTTTCTCTAATAATTTCAGGTCGAAGGAATACAGCGGTTGGGTTGTTTGTGCTTGGCGGACTCTGTGCCGGGTTTTTCCTTGGCGCCAAATTTTACGGCCTAATTTTTGTAGGGGCAGCTGGTCTCGTAATTTTGTTTCAGCGCGGTGGTGTGCGAAACGGGTTGATTTTTGGTGTTGCGGCTTTGGCAGCTGGGTTTCAATGGTATCTCTGGAACTGGATGAACACGGGTGATCCGATATTCCCGATTCTGACAAATTTCCTGCAATATCCTGACAGTCCAATCTGGACACGGGAATTTGGTCAATATTTTGCCGTAATGCTCGCCGCCAGTGAACTCCCGCTTGATCGGACGGTTTTCAACTGGTTGAGCTATCCGGTGTTGTCGATTTTTAATCTTGTTGAACCGTTGGAGGGTGGGCGAACCGGGTTTGGCATTTTCGCCATTTTGATTTTTCCGTTGGCGATCTATGGATTGAGCCGTCGCGATCTCCGCAGCCACGAATTTGTCGTCCCACTAACGGTTGCGTTCATTTTTTTCACTGTCTGGTTCTTCAGCGGCACTGCACAACGCACTCGACACCTTTTGCCGATATACCCGCTGGTCCTGATCGGCTTTTTTCCGCTTGCCGTTTTCGTTGCCCGGCGTGCGTTGTTGCTGTTTCCCCTGGCAGCGGGCATTGCTGCTGTTTTGGCCATACAGATCGCCGGTCAGTTGGTATTCGGCGTGAACTACGCCACCCATGTTTTCAGCGGTGAGATGCGGACCGAGTTCCATCAGCGGAATGTGCCCGGTGCGAATTCTGCAGATTGGATTAATCGTGAGATGCCTGGAAACGGCAAGGTTGGGTTTATGAACCGGCAGCTCGCGTATTTGTTACCTTCTTCGCGCTTCATGATGCATCCGCACCTTCAGGTCCTCGTCGATAGTCGCGCCACCGCGACGGATGGACGCGTGTTCGTGGCACAAATTAGGCAGCAGGAGCTTACGCATCTCCTGCTGTCGGGAGACTGGCAAAAACCTGACCTCGATCAAAGCGATCACACACCGTTCTTTGGGATGATAAATCATCTCATTCAAGAGCACTGTTTGAAACCGATTCGCAATTTCGATACCTTAGCGATTTCGTCGCGAACGCTCCAGCGTTTCGGGAGCAAGGACATCAAAAACAAAGATACATTCTTTGAACTCGTGCCTGATCGTTGTCCGCAATGATCGCTGCTATGCTTGTCGTGAACGGTATTGATGGATAAGAGTGCGGTCATGAATTGTACTGTCCAATGAAACCTCCTGCACCGAATGCCGAAAATCCTTTCAGGGACCACTTTCCCGAGGAGGTTCTAGAAGACCTAGAGGATTTGCCGAATTACAATGACTGGATTGTGTCTCAGTTCGCACCGTTCCTGAACGGCAGCACCGCAGAGATCGGCGCCGGTCTGGGAACGATATCGGGGCGGCTGCTGTCTCAGGTGCAGTCTCTGGATCTGATAGAGCCGGCACCGGTCATGGCCCGCCAGTTACAGAAAAAATTTATTGGTGAAGATCATGTTCGCATCTTCGACCGCTCTCTGGAAGATTGGCAACAGGCGGTTGGTCGCGATGAATACGATGGAGTCGTCCTCGTCAATGTCCTCGAGCATATAAAAGACGATCATGCTGCCGCCCAAGGTTTTTTTCGGAGCCTGAAACCGGGTGGCTATCTGATGATTTTCGTTCCTGCGCTACCGTTCCTCTATAGCAAGATGGATTACGCCTACGGCCACTATCGGCGGTATACCCGCAATTCTCTGAAAGACTGTATTGCCGCCACCGGATTTGAGATCGAAAAGCTGCACTTTGTGGACCTCGCCGGGGTAATCCCCTGGTGGCTGTTGAACACGGTCCTCGGGAAAACGTCATTTCACGCGCCGTCGCTGCGATTCTATGACAGATGCGTCGTCCCGGTATCGCGCGCCTGCGAATCCCTTTTGCGGCCCCCTTTGGGAAAAAATCTGATATTGATTGCACGTAAAGAGGCAGGTTGATCTGAGACTGATCCCAAACCAGCCTGTCCCCCAACACAATCGAGACCGGAAGCCTGCCGAGCAATGCCGAATGTGACCATCCTGAACCCCGCGTATCACGCAAGCGCGACGATCATTCGGCTGCTGGAAAGCGCTAGCTTGCTAAGCCTCAGATCTGAATAATTAAATCAGTTTGGTCATGAAATCTCTTACCGTCGTAATGCCATGTTACAATGAACAGGATACCATCCGCGATATTGTAGACAGTGTTTTGTCCGCCCCAAGGTTGGATTTGGACATTGAATTAATTATTGTTGATGACGGCTCCAAAGACCGTTCGCGTGAGATTATTGCTGAACTTGCAGATCTCAATCCGGCCATCAAATCGGTTTTGCAGGATCAGAATCGTGGCAAGGGTGCTGCTGTCCGCACAGGCATCGGATTGGCGACCGGTGATATTGTTCTGATTCAGGATGCGGATCTTGAGTATGATCCCAACGAATACCCGAGCTTGCTTGCGCCAATTGTGGATGGCCATGCTGACGTCGTCTATGGATCTCGCTTCGCCGGGGGAAATGTGCATCGCGTGCTGTATTTTTGGCACAGCATAGCGAACCGGATGCTAACCCTGCTGTCGAATATGTTTACGAATCTCAACCTCAGCGACATGGAATGCTGTTTCAAGATCTTCAGGAGAGAGATTGTTCAATCAATCGACCTCAAAGAGGACAGGTTTGGAATAGAACCTGAGATAACCGCTAAAATTGCCCGAATGAAGCCGGTGATTAGAATCTATGAAGTCGGTATTTCCTATCAGGGGAGAACGTATTCGGAAGGTAAAAAAATCGGCTTGTCCGATGCATTCAGAGCACTCTATTGTATTGTTCGATATGGCCTGGGACGCTCTTGAGCTCGCAGGCTGCGGGCGGAAACCGCTTAGATTTTAGGGACATCCGTGGCCGGTTACATCATGGCTTTCGGCCCCTGGAGGGCGCGCGGGTTCTATGCGGCCAAAAAACTTAAATGGCGCGGATAACAGGTGCGGTGCGAGTATTAGATCCCGTGAAGGCCATTGGCTCCGTTGCTTTTCTGGCACCGCTGCTCACTGTGTATATTCCACTTTCGATGGCCATCGTGCTTCCTGTCGGGGCCGTTCTATTGCTGACCTGCCGGCGTATCAATGGTTTATCTCCGTTCCGGTTCGATTGGCCTGTCGTTGTCGTCCTTACCGGATTTTTGATTGTAGCGGCGCTTAGCGTCCTCTGGTCCCATTCGCCGGCATTGTCGCTCGATAAATTGTCACGAACCACAATGGCAATGATCGCCGGGCTGGTATTTATCACCGCTCTCAAGGGGCTGGACGGCGAGGTAGCGAACAGGGTGTCATCCTGCTTCTTGGCGGGAATGGGTATCGCCCTGGTCCTGATCATAGCTGAGCGCCTTGCCGGGGGGCTTATGCTTCGTATTGAAGCCGACAAAACTCAGAACATGTTCATCAATCAGTTCAACCGGCCACTCGCAATTCTGTCGATCTTGATTTGGCCTGCCGTTGTCATTCTTGCGCAGCAGCGCAGAGTTTGGGGAATCGGTGCCATAGCTTTGTTCGTCTGTATCCTGCTGGCTTTTTCAAGCGGCGCTGCAGCCGCAGCGATTGGCGCGGGCGCGGTGGTTTTTACGGCCGTTTACATCTTTCCCAGAATGGGGGCGATTGTTGTTGGTATCGGCCTCGCCGCGGGTATTTTGCTTGCGCCCGCAATCGACAGTCAAATGCCGGCTCCGAAGCAGATATTTGAATCGATTGACCTGCCCAGATCGGCCTACCATCGGCTCTTGATATGGGAGTTCGCGACGGCGCGTATCGACGAACGACCAATTCTTGGTTGGGGCTTGAATACATCCCGGGCCATACCAGGCGGCCAGAAAAATCTCGATGTCAGCGAGAAAGCCTTGCCATTGCATCCGCATAATGCGGCCCTTCAATGGCGGCTGGAACTCGGCATTCTCGGCTCTCTGTTCGGAGCGGCGCTATTCCTCGTTTCTACCGAAATGGCGCGGAGATACGCGGCTGGAAGGGTCGCCCGTGCCGGTGCCGTCGCCGCGATTGTGTCGACATCCGCTATCGCAATGCTCAGTTTCGGTGCGTGGCAGACGTGGTGGGTATCCTCGATTTTTTTGATTGCGGGTTTCACCATTCTGGTGTGTCGCCGCCGATCGCCCGGATGACGCCAACCAAGTCCGGCGGCGCGGGGTGCCAATGAAGGTTCTGGTCACCGGGGCCGGCGGGTTTGTTGGCGATTCACTCTGCCGTCGCCTGTTCGCGTCGGGTCACAGGCATATTGCGCGATCAGCCGTCACCCCGGGACTGGATGGAGACCCGGATTACGGGAGACCTGACACGGCTCTCCAATTTCAAAGACGTTGTTCAAAGCGCAGACGCGGTGATTCACCTCGCAGCACGCGTGCATATGATGCGCGATACCGCCACTGATCCGGAGTTAGCTTTTCGGCAGGCTAATGCGGATGTCACGAAGCGTCTGGCACAGGCGGCGGCGGATGCCGGCGCTGGGCGGTTCGTTTTCCTGAGCTCCGTAAAGGTAAACGGTGAGGAAACCACCACCGCCCCGTTTTCCGAGCATGATATGCCGGCGCCCGGTGACGCCTATGGGCGGTCCAAGCAGGATGCTGAAGACGCGTTGCAGAAGATTGCGGCGACTACGAAGATGGCGGTGACGACATTGCGGGTGCCGCTGGTGTATGGCCCGACCGTCCGCGCGAATTTTGCTGCCATTATGCGGCTTTGCGATACCGCTCTGCCGTTGCCGCTGGATGGCGTAACGCGGAACCGACGCAGCCTTCTCTATCTTGGTAATCTTACTCACGCGCTCGAGACCATTGTCATGTCTGATAACGACATTTCCGGCACCTATCTGCTGAGCGATGGCGAAGATCTGTCGACGGCTCAACTTGTCAGCCATTTGCGATATGCCCTGAACCGGCACCCCCGGCGCCTGCCGGTTCCCGCGTCGGTAATAAAAATGATCGCGTCGCTTGCCGGTAAACAGGAAGCGGCCCGGCGGCTTTGCGGCAACCTCCAGGTCGATTCGACTGAATTCCAACAAGCCTTCGGCTGGGTGCCCCCGTTCTCTGCCGCTCAGGGAATTGCGGCAACCACCGCCGCGCATCGCGCTACCCGCTAGCGCACCGTCGCTCCCCCCCTATTTCCCAATCTCTTCCAGACTCGGCCGCCGCTTGCGCAGGTGCGCGTGTCGGCCGCGCTGTATCTGCGCGTCGGACGATTGGCGAACTGCGGCGTCCCAAATCGACCTTGACGGTATATTGCTGGCTCTCAAGCCGGATCATCAGCCGAAAATTGCGGAACAGGTGATGAAAGGCGGACTACCGCTGTTTCTTGAAAAACCGCTCGCACTGGATAATGAAAGTGCTAATCGGCTTATGCAGGTGGCTCGCATGCAGGGCTTTGTCGGGGTTGTTGACCATCTCCATTTGTTTGCGCCGGAATTTCAGGAAATTGTTCGACAGGGGCGGACCCGTGGTGCAGTTCGTGCAATTACATCCGTGTCTGGAAATTGTGGACCTTACCGCGGTTCTTGGTCGGCATGCTGGGATTGGGCGCCACACGACGTTGCCATGGCGTTGGCGGTCATGGATTCGTTCCCAGTCTCAGTCCTGGCTCGAGTTGTCGCGCGACGAAGGGATGAAGGGCAGATATTCGAGAACATTGGTCTAACTCTGACCTTTTCAGGCGGGACCACGGCTAATATTGTCACGGGTAACGCGTTTGATGGACGGCGGCGGGAATTTTCTGTTGTCATCGACGATCTCACCCTTTCCTACTTTGATGACCCCGATAACAAACGATCAGTTGTAATCGGACGGGGCGACGGTGCACAGCTAGTGCCTGTCGAGACATTCCCACCGTTAAAGGCAGCGCTCAACGAATTCGTTGCGAGGATTCGTCAGGGGACGGGAGGCGAAACCGACCTTGCACTTGGTGTTAATGTCGTGTGGATAATCAGTGCCGCGGAGCGTTCTATGCATAGTGGAGTTGCAGTGCCTATTGAACCTCCTGTTTAAACGGGACGGGTGCTGTCGCCGGGTGCTAGAATACCGTCTCTCTTCCAGTTTGCATCTAGATACATTTAAGCCGAGACAATGAAAATCGTCTGTGTTTCAGGAAAAACCGGTCTATCGAGGTTGGCCACTCCCACGACCTTCATGGGCCTTATTGCGTTTTTGACGCCCCCATTTACTCTTTATCTCCCTCTGTCTTTAGCCATTATCCTTGCGGCAGGCGCAGTTATAATGATGATTTTTAGGATTTTGGGTTGGCTTCCAAGGCCCAATCTCGATCTGTTGCCTTTGTTAGCCATCGGGGGTTTGATGTTCATCGTCGCACTAAGCACGCTCTGGTCATATGCTCCGGAACATTCACTCGATAGATTGCCGCGCACATTGCTGGCGGTTCTTGCGGGTGTGATATTCATTAGCGCTGTCAAAGCGCTAGATGGTCATGTAACGAGAACTACCTCCCGATGTTTTCTGTCTGGAATGGCGATGACCCTTTTTCTGATCGGGGTCGAGACGCAGACGGGTGGGATGTTGCTGCGCAATTCCATTGACGAAGATACGTTGTCCTCCTCTCTCAATCAGCTCAACAGACCACTTTCCATTCTGTCAGTCCTCATTTGGCCCGCGGCAGTTATGCTGGCAGCGCGTCATTGGGCGCTGGCGTTTTCTGCGGTTGGGATCTTCGCTGCTTTTTTGCCGTTTTTTATTACTTCCGCTGCAATTGCCGCCGTCGTGGTCGGTGCCGTTATCTTCTCCATTGTGTATATTTTGCCCAAAACGGGCGCTGCCATCGTAGGATTTGTACTTGCGACGGGGGTGCTTGCAGCACCTACGATCGATCATTATCTCCCTCCGCCCGAAATTTTATTCGATTCTCTAAACCTGCCGCGATCGACATATCATCGATTGTTAGTATGGGAATTCACGACTCAGCGGGTTGATGAGCGCCCAATTCTGGGCTGGGGCTTCAATACGTCGCGTGTGATACCCGGCGGCGATGAAAATTTGGACGTTAGCGAAAAAGCCCTACCACTGCATCCACATAATGCCGCGCTTCAATGGCGATTGGAGCTCGGTGTCTTAGGTGTATTATTTGGAGCAGGCATAATTCTCATCGTGACCGAAATGGCCCGCAAACACTCGGCGGGGCGGGTCGCTCGCGCGGGCGCTGTCGCCACGATTGGCGCCACATTCGTCATTGCAATGATCAGTTTCGGTGCATGGCAGACATGGTGGATATCCGCCATTTTCCTTATTGCGGGATTCACCATTTTAGCGTGCCGGCGCTCCGTGCCCGGATGAATCGGTTCCCATGTCGCCGGTGGTCGGGCCGATGAAAATATTAGTCACTGGCGCTGGCGGATTTGTCGGTGATGCGCTTTGCCGCAGGCTTTCGGCGTCGGGCTGTGAGGTTATCGGCCTCTTCCGCGATACACCTGCCCCACGGGATTGGATGGAAACCCGGGCACTGGGTGATCTGACGCAGCTTGACGATTTTGCCGATGTTGTTGGAACAACTGACGCCGTAGTCCACCTTGCGGCGCGCGTCCATATGATGCGTGACAATGCCGCCGAACTCGATCCCGCCTATCGGCAGGCTAATGCGTGTGTTACCCGGCGTTTGGCGCGAGCGGCTGCGGCTTCTGGTGCCGAGCGCTTTGTCTTCCTAAGTTCGGTCAAGGTGAACGGCGAAGAGACATATGGCACTCCTTTTAGGGAGCAGGATGCGCCGGCGCCTGAAGATGCCTATGGGCGATCCAAGCGGGATGCCGAAGACGCCCTCCGGGAGATCGCAGCGACGACGTCCATGGCCGTCACGACGTTGCGGGTCCCGCTGGTATACGGCGCGGGCGTCAGCGCGAACTTTGGCCGGTTGCTGCGTGTTTGCGATACTGTTCTGCCGTTGCCACTCGACGGGATAAGGGAAAATCGCCGCAGTCTGCTCTATCTCGGTAATCTTACTCACGCGCTTGAAACCATTTTGAAAGCTAACCCCAACCCGGCGGGTACCTATTTTTTAAGCGATGGCGAAGATTTGTCGACGGCGACACTTATCTGCCATCTGCGACATTCCCTAAACCGACGAGCTCCGCGTCTGCCGATTTCCCCCTCCATTGTACGTGCCGCTGCAGCTTTCGGCGGCGAACAAGGCGCGGTTCGGCGGCTTTGTGGTTCTTTGCAGGTCGATTCAACCCGATTCCGCAAGGCGCTTGGCTGGACGCCCCCGTTTTCTCCGGCCCAGGGAATCGCGGCAACTGTAGCCGCTCATCGCGCCAAGCGCTGAGATCTCAACCTTTTTGTTTCTAACTACTATTTGCCGCTGGTCGCTTGTGCAGTGTGCGAGTCGGATAGGCTGTGATATCGTTGCACTGGAATTTAGACAATGCGTCGATTGCCCGATTTAGAGACCTTCATCCTGCGCGGTAGACGAGCGCGCATAGCGTTCGCCCATGATATCATCGTGGCGGCGATTTCGTTCGTGGCAGCGCTGTACTTACGTGTCGGCAGTGATCTTGACTACTTCCCCGCTGATTTTGTCGTCTTGGCGACAGCGGTTTACGCGTTCATTGCGGCGGCGGTTTTCTGGGGCATGCGGCTCTACGCGGGTGTCTGGCGTTATGCGTCGGTCGAAGATCTTGTAGCGATTATCCGCGCTGGCACCATCGTGGTGCTGGTTTTCCTCGCGACAATGTTTCTAGTCTCTCGATTAGAGTTCATTCCACGCTCGACTCTTCTGATAAACTGGCTCGTCCTCCTCGCCCTGCTCGGTGGCCCACGGTTTCTGTATCGCTTGTTTAAGGACCGCCGCGCAAACGCCTCCGCCGAGCGTGATGGCGAACGGCGTATCCCCGTACTGCTGATCGGGGCCGGCGATTCGGCGGAGCTGTTTATCCGGGCGATCAACCGGGCACGTCAATCCGCTTGGCATGCGGTTGGTCTGATAGATGAAAAAGGCCGCCGCGTTGGCCATAAGATTCACGGTGTCCAGATACTCGGAGATATCGGTGATATCCCGTCGATCGTGTCGCAGATGGACCACGAGGGCCGTCGCCCGCAGCGCCTAATTGTGACAAAGGCACGGATTGAAGGTGATGAAATCCAGCGATTATTATCTATCTCCGAAGAGCTGAAAATCGGGCTGGCCCGTATGCCGCAGCTGGACGATTTTCGTGAAGATATTGACGCTACGCCCGAGATAAGGCCGATTAATATCGAGGACCTGCTTGGCCGCCCGCAGGCATCTCTCGACCGCGCCAGCATGGCGACGTTGATCGGTGGGCGTCGGATTCTTGTCACCGGTGCGGGCGGTACGATCGGCTCCGAGCTCTGTCGCCAGATCGCGGCCTGCAAGCCTGCGACGATCGTTCTGCTGGACAATTCGGAATACCAGCTCTATTCCGTCGACATGGAGATCGGTGAGACAGCTTCAGATCTCCCACGTCGTCCAATACTGGCGGATGTTCGCGATAAGGAGCGGATAAGCCGGATATTTTCTGTTGAACGGCCCGAGCTGGTTTTTCATGCCGCCGCACTAAAGCATGTGCCGATGGTCGAACTGCATCCAGACGAAGGCGCCTTGACCAATGTTGCCGGCACCCGGGTCGTCGCGGATGCCTGCCGTGAACATGGCGTGCGTGCGATGGTATTGATCTCCACTGATAAGGCTGTGAACCCATCCAGCATGATGGGTGCGACAAAGCGGCTGGCGGAGAGTTACTGCCAGGCACTGGACCTCGCAGAAGCGGGGAGCGAAGCGATACGAACGCGTTTCGTTACGGTCCGATTTGGAAATGTCCTAGGGTCCACAGGGTCGGTTGTACCGCTTTTTCAGCGCCAACTGGCAGCAGGTGGGCCGTTGACCGTAACACATCCTGATATGGCCCGCTATTTCATGACGGTCCGCGAAGCCGTAGAACTGGTGCTGCAGGCCTCCGTGCAGGGGGCCGCCGATAGCGCAGACGAGGGTAAGATTTTCGTTCTAGATATGGGCGAGCCGGTCAAGATTATCGACCTCGCCCGCCAGATTATTTTGCTCGCAGGTCTGCAGCCTGACATCGATGTTGCGATCGAAATAACGAGTCCGCGGCCGGGCGAAAAATTGTTCGAGCAAGTTCTGCATGCATCGGAAGAACTTATCCCGACGCCGCATCCAGGCATCCTGCTTGCTGCCCCTCGTGCCAATAATATTACTCTGCTTGATCGCGCGATCGAAGAACTAACGGTTGCTGCCCGGCAGGGTCACATCGACGAGACTCGCACGATTATCCGGCGATTAGTGCCAGAATTTCAATCACTTAATGACTAAAACCTGTAATAGGCAATAACCGGCTGGGCCCGGCGACGCTTTGGAGGCTATTTGATGACCGAAAGTTCTCCCGCCATACAGCGGGCTTTGATCTCCGTGTCCGATAAAGCGGGCCTTGTGGAATTTGCTATGTTCCTTGCCGAGCATGGTGTTGCACTTCTTTCGACAGGCGGAACCGCAAAGGCGATGCGTGACTCTGGACTCGACGTGATAGACGTTGCCGATCACACCGGGTTTCCGGAAATGATGGATGGCCGCGTGAAAACTTTACACCCAACTGTGCATGGTGGAATCCTGGCCCGGCGAAGCGACGTTGGCCACCTTGCGGCCATGGAAGAGCACGGTATCGCACCGATCGACCTGATCGTGGTCAATCTGTATCCTTTCGAAGCGAAGGTGGCGGCGGGTGCCGACTATGACACCTGCGTCGAGAACATCGATATTGGCGGCCCGGCGATGATCCGATCTGCTGCTAAGAACCATGAAACCGTGACTATCGTTACCGATGTGGAAGATTACACAACTGTTATTGATGACATGGAACGTAATAACGGTGCGACAACGGCCGATCTGCGCCGCCACCTGGCTGGGATGGCATATGCCCGCACGGCGGCTTACGACTCCGCGATTGGCCGGTGGTTCGCCGAACAGAACGGAGAGTTGCTCCCGCGCCGGTTCTCGCTGTCGGGCGCGCGAGTGAAAAGCTTGCGTTACGGAGAAAACCCGCATCAGAATGCGGCATTTTATGCTACTGGCGATAACCGCCCTGGAGTCGCCACGGCCACGCAGATACAGGGCAAGGAGCTCAGCTACAATAATCTAAACGATACCGATGCGGCGTTCGAACTCGCTGCCGAATTGGCGGCGCCCGCAATAGCGATCATTAAGCACGCGAATCCTTGCGGTGTAGCGCTGGGCGATAAACTGGCCGATGCTTACGCCAAGGCGCTTAAATGCGATCCGGTCAGTGCATTTGGTGGGATCATCGCGGCTAATCGTGGGCTCGATGCCGATACCGCCGCGGCCATGCAGAATATCTTTCTTGAGGTGGTTATTGCGCCGGAAATTACGGCCGAGGCTAGAGAGATATTTGCCGCGAAGAAAAACCTGCGCGTTTTGGAAACCGGCGGAATGCCTGACCCGGCTGCGCCTCGGCTGATGACCAAACTGTTATCTGGCGGTTTTCTGCTTCAGGACTGCGATTCCGGGCGGATCGGGGTGGATAATCTGAAGATCGTAACCAAGCGCGAACCTACGGACCAGGAAATCAGCGACCTGTTGTTCGCCTTCGCCGTCTGCAAGCATGTGAAGTCGAACGCGATTGTTTACGCCAAAGACGGCGCTACCGTCGGCATTGGCGCGGGCCAGATGAGCCGCATTGACTCATCGCGTATCGCGGCGCGAAAATCTGAAGACGCGGCTCAAGTTGCGGGTGCGCCGGAGGCGCTGGTTAAAGGCTCCGTCGTTGCATCGGATGCGTTCTTCCCTTTCGCCGACGGGCTGCTAGCGGCGGCGGATGCAGGCGCGACCGCCGTGATCCAGCCTGGCGGCTCCATCCGCGACGGAGATGTGATCGCGGCAGCCGACGATGCAGGTCTCGCGATGGTGTTTACCGGGATGCGGCATTTCCGGCACTGAGAAATGAGTTGGCGATCAGCCGGATTCTTGTACCTTTGCCAGCAGAATCAGCAAGCCTATGCCGAGAAAGACGATAATAGTCGCCATGCCGACGCGCTGTGAGTCGAACATCCAGGTCAGGGTGCCGAGTACGAATGGTCCAACATAGGCGGTCGCCCGGCCCGAAAAGGCGTATAAGCCAAACATTTCGGCGCGGACTTCCGCTGGTGCCAGCCGTGACATTAGCGACCTGCTCGAGGCCTGTGCCGGTCCCATAAACAGGCCTAGCGGCAGGCCGACAACCCAGAACCAGAGCTTGGTCTCAACGAGTAGCAGCGGAATGCCGAGGCAAATCAGCCCGGTAACTGAGATGACGACGGTTCTCTTGGAGCCTAGATAATCGTCTATCCAGCCAAAGGACGCGGCCCCGATACCGGCGGCAACGTTCATTGCGATGGCGAAAATGATGACTTCTTCGGTCGACATACCGAATGTGCCGATAGCATAGATGGCGCCGAAGGCGAACATGGTATTCATTCCATCGACGTAGAACAGTCGTGCGCACAGAAACCAAGCGATATTGTGAGAGTTTCTGATCATACGGATTGTCATAATCAGGGTTCCGACTCCTTCCTGTGCTGCCCGCATCCAACTGACATTACGCGAAGGGGAATCTGGCACTAAAAGGAACAACGGCAAACAGAACACCGAAAACCATGCCCCGACCAAGGGTCCAGTCACACGAACATGCTCGGCATGTTCTTTATCGAGGCCGAAAGGTGGTGGGTCAGCTTGGATAAAGATTGTGAGCAAAAGCATCAGACACGCGAGCCCGCCCATGTAGCCGAGTCCCCAGCCCCAGCCCGACAACCGGCCTATTTTTTCGTTTGAGACAATGGTCGGCAGCATGGCGTTATAGAAAACTTGGGCAACCTCGAACGATATATTGGCCATGCAGAACATAGCAAGCGCGTACAGGGCGAATGAGGGTTCCGGATATGAGAACCACAATAGTGAAGCACAGGCTGCGGTTAGAGCAGAAAATAGGGCCAGATACGGTTTGCGCCTGCCGGTTGCATCGGAAATCGAGCCGAGCACCGGGCTGAGCAGCGCGATTGCGATGCCCGATAGTGAGAGCGCATAGGCCCATTGCGTCGTTCCCGTTATTTTATCGATCGCTATCCCATCCACGAAATATACCGAGAAGACAAAGGTAACGACGACCGTCGGAAAAGCGGAATTGGCCCAGTCATATAAGCACCACGCGAATCTGGCGCGACGCAGGGTCGGGGAATCGAGGTCAGGATGGGTCATGCGGACACTCTAACATTCCCGTTCTTGCCTGCCATCCAGCGTGTTTCGTCGGATTTCCGACCCGTCTATAGTGGATTTTTTGAATTCTATATAAGGGTTATCGCCATGAGCTATATGTTGCCGGATTTTTGCGCCGAAATTCATCAGATTCTAATGGCGGGGAATGACTCCGCCGGGCGAGAGAAGGTGCGCGCAAAGATGGAAAAACTGCTCGCTAATGAGAAGTTTATTGCACAGTTCTGCGGTCCGGAAAAAAAACCTGGCGTGTACACGCTGAACGAAGACCCGACGACTGGAGCGGTTGTTCTCTCCCACGTGATGGGTGAAGGTCATGCCTCGCCGCCGCATGACCACGGGGTGTCATGGGCGATTTACGGACAGGCTACTGATCATACGGTGATGACCGATTGGGCCCGCGTCGATGACGGATCTGATGATCAAAACATTGAGATTAGAGAGACCCGAAAATATCGGCTCAACGCCGGCCAGGTTGGTCTTTTTGACGTTGGCCAGATTCATTCCATCGAGTACCCCGATAACGCACGTTTTGTCCGGGTCACCGGGGTGGATCTTAATGGTATCGACCGCAAAGCCTATAATCTGAAGCACAAAACGGTGAAGACGATCCGCGCTGAGAGCGCTGCCTAAGACTAAGTCCGCGCGCCAATTACTTCCCGACCAGCGCCCAGATATGGCGGGTCACGACTGACAGCATATGCAGGTTGACGTCCTTGGTCTGGCACACGTCAGCGAGCAGTATCTTGCATCTCTCCGGGCACCGTGGGATGAAGGGTCCCAGTTAAACGCTGAGCGGCGTTTTCCTCAAACTCGCCCGGCCCTTTCCTTATGAAGAAGTTTTCCCGGTTTTTTCGTTCAGAACCCCTGTTGTTAGTGCTTTGGGCGAATGAGCTTGTCCGGCTGGTGTGGTCGCCGCTGGAACTTCAGGAAGCTTCTGGCTGGTTGATGATCGTCTATGTCGTCATGTCGTTGACCCGCCTGCGCCGAGGTACCTTCATTCTTTGTGCACCGCTAGTGGTTTTGGCGGCGGTGCTGGCGATTTCGTTTGATGAGTGGCCCGCGGTCATGCGCGGGTTCCAGAATGGCGCTGTGTTCATGGCATTTTTCGGCACTATCGTCCTCCTCCGGGCTCTTGCCGATCAGCGAGCCGAAATATCGGAGGCTAGATTACTGTTTAACGGGATACGCCCCGAACAAACTAACGGTGCTTTTCTCGTGGGAGCGCATTTAATCGGTTCAGTCCTCGTAGTGGGTGTACTCGCCGTTCTTGCCCCCATAATAAAAGACGATGCTGATTATGCCGCGCGCCGCCGCGCCGCGGAAGTCAGCCAACGAGGGATGTGTCTGGCACCCCTCTGGTCGCCGTTCTGGGTCGCGGCCGCCTTCGCGGCGCAGCAGATTCCCGGGGTTCCCGCCTGGGAAATCATGTTGCTTGGCCTCGGCATGGCGGGGATCGGCCTGATACTTGCCCACGTCATGTTTGCGCGCGCGGTCGGCCTAGTTGATCTGTGGCACGCCGTTCGGGGGTTCGCGCCAATTGTTCCCTTAATTGCCGTTTGCGCTTGCATGATTGCGGGCCTGTCGAGCATTTTAGGCATGAGCACGTTGCAAGCGCTGATCGCGACCATTCCGCTGCTTTCCCTGGTGATGTTGCTGGCCACCCGAGGTGGTCAGATACGTGGTGCAAAGTCCCGAGCACTCGCCGTGGATACGTGGCGGGGAAGCAGTCGTGTCTGCGATGAGATCGTCGTGGTCACGATAGCTCTGACCCTAGGCCGGGTTCTTGAGGTGGCGGTCCAAGAGATAGGTGTCGGTGACATGGTCGGGGCGCTGTCATTACCGGGCTGGGGGGTGATTGCCTGCGTGATTAGTGGAATCACACTCGCGTCTCTTGCCGGAATCCATCAGGTAGTATCAATTATCGTAGTACTAGTGGTGTTCATGCCGTTGCAGACGGGTATCAGTGATGTCGTGATGATGGAGGCTGCATTGATAGGCTGGGCATTTGCTTCAATGGTAGGCGTTGCTGCAGTATCGACAGCGACGGCTAGTGCCATGTTTGGGGTGCCACGCGTAAAGTTGATCTTCGGACCCAATCTGCTTTTTGTATGCACTTTTGGAGCGTTGTCAGTCGTCTTGCTGAGCCTCGTCAACAGCTTGATCTCTGACGTCTAACTTCCAAATGAAAGTACTTGTCTGTCTCGCTCTTTGGTTTTTGTATGACTGAGACATTCTTTGTAGGATAGGGCGATGGGTCTCTTGCAAACTTGGGTTTCTAAAAACTTCAAGGTAAATGCGGCGGCTGATTTAATCAGTCCCGCCGGCATTCGCTGCGCGCTGGCCGTGGCAATTCTTTCTGTATTATTTGAAAAATTACCGCGACTTGAGGCTAATTTCTTTTTTGACCGGTACCACCTGCTTATCTCGACTGTTGGTATCGTAGTCTCTTGTGCACTTGTATTATCGGAAAAACAGAGTCGCCTTGGTTTATTTNTATTTACAATCTCAATTNTTGTTTATGCCTTCTCGAGCTGGTCTGCTTATCACAACCATGGTTGGCTATCCGTCTGGACGATACCAGTAGCNCTCGCCTTTGGGGCNAAATGGTGGGACTCAGAATTATACAGGTTCTACCTGCGNGCTTCGCTGGGGATTGCGATGCTNGCNGCTTGTGCGCAAAAANTTGTGGCGGGCACTTATTTAGATGGNTCGTTTATTACTTTCTTNAGCTTCTACGGCGGAACCACTGAACAGATGTTCAGCTTTNTCTGCGGACCTGAAGCTAGGTTGCACTCATGTGCGGCCCACAAAGCGTTGGGCATTTTCATTGTTGCATGGCAGGCGATTGTTGGCGTTCTTTTGCTAATTGGCGTTCGCAGTTTATTGTTTTTGGCCGTCGAGATCGCTTTTCTTTTGGGCGCTGGGATTTACGCCGATGAAATGAACTTCCAAGTGCTGAACATTGCGTTATTGTGTGTTGGCTTTGGCTATGGAATGCGAGTGTGGCTTTTCGTAATTTGTTTTATATTTCTCATCGCTGACCTGTTCGGCATCTCGGGCATTGTAAATCATGTTTTTTAATTTGAAGAACTGGTCAGACCTGAATGGTTGGGGAGAAAAAAATCTTTATTTAAAGTTTTTTACGATATTTTTTCTTGCACTCCATTTGCTATGGGTATCGGTTCACCTTTTATTCGTTTCCAAGGACTTAATAAATCCGTGGAAGCTCGGCGGCTATGGCATGTATACCGTTCCCCATGACTCGCCCCGGACGCATGTATTTTTACAAGATGCAACGACAAAACGATGGACAGAACTCGACTATTCCAAAAATAAATTTGCTACGCGGAAATTTGAACAATTGAATCATAATAACATTTTTAAATGCCGGTTTCCTTCAGAGCGCTCATTAGTCGGCTTTATCGATGAAAACCCACATTTAAGGTATCAGCCTCTGGTTATAGCGGTATCTAAAATAGTTTTTTCTCGCTATCCGATTCAGGTGGAACGCCAGATCCGAGCTAAAATCGAGATCGCATGGTCTAAAAATAGGGAATTCTTTGGCTACAGGGGACAAATTTGTGGAAGGAAGTATTCAGGTAAAGTTAAGTATAGTTAATCTACGAAATTTTTTTTCTACCCAGTAGGAACAGGAGCAACCTACGCCCTGCTACCATAAAGGGATAAAAAACCCTCAAAAATTTTTCATCCTGGGTAATTTTTTTTAATAATCTCTGATGTAAGCATACTGGTTGCATGTATTCGCTCAATTGCGCCATTGCTTGATATCCGACGAGCCTTCGCCCAGCGACGGATAACACCATCGTATCGTTGATCTCTATTCCCTCTAATCTCAGCTTATTAACTAATTCTTGATGATTGCGAGCATTGAGAAGATCGATTCCAGGGTGTTTTAACCTCAGATTTGTCCATAAAACGTATTGCTTGCATACTGGGCATTCACCGTCGTACAACAAATAATCTTTCTCGCAAGTTTCCAAATTTTTAACCAAGGTATTTGTCCGAACTTTTCAGACCTAGCAAAAAGTCCATTAACAACAATAATTCGATAGAATAAAACAGAATTTGGCGCTGCACGTAAATAATATTTTTGAACAAAAAATCGCGACAGCCCATTTGCTGCCGCGTTTTAGTATACTCGCCATAAGACAATCTCCAGCTGTGTGCCACACGTGTGCCAAGCTGGTTTTGTGAAATGTCTGAGGGGAGGAGTACCAACGCTAACTCTCTGGTACTAAGAGCGTAAATTGGAGCGGGTGATGAGATTCGAACTCACGACTTCAACCTTGGCAAGGTTGCGCTCTACCCCTGAGCTACACCCGCATCCTGAGAAACCGCTGCAAAATATATGAGGGTGGCCCTATGAAGGCAAGAAGTCTTTGAGGATCCTCTCGAGATGTTTCTAACGGCGCCGTACCTGCAGGAAGTTCAGTCTATATGTTACATCGCCAGAAAGACCGGTCTCTTATGCCGCTCCTCGCGTTACACGCGCTGAATAAGAGCAAAAAACAGCCCCCAAAGCCTTGTCAGAAAGCTGCTGAGGGGCCATTTTCAACGTAGAGCAAGCGATTTTCAGGGCTTTCGACAACAGGACCAGACAAATGGAACAGATGATCAATCCGGCTGCCGCTCAACCCGGCGCGGCTGCTGCCGATGTAATCAAAGACGTCACGATGGAAACCTTCGAGCAAGATGTGCTGGAGGCGTCGATGACAACGCCCGTTATTGTCGATTTCTGGGCGACTTGGTGTGGCCCATGCAAACAGCTTACACCTACGTTAGAGAAAGTGGTCCGTGAAGCGGGCGGGGCGGCCGTTTTGGCAAAAGTCGATATCGATCAAAACCAGGCCCTGGCCCAACAGATGCGGGTCCAATCGGTTCCCACCGTATACGGGTTTGTCGGCGGCAAGCCGGTAGACGCATTTCAGGGCGCACAGCCCGAAAGCCAAATAAAGGCTTTCGTCGACAAGCTGACAGAAGCCGCGGGCACTGCGCAACGCGATCCACTGGCTGACGCGCTCGTGCAGGCGAGAGAATTGCTTGCTGCAGAAAATTTTGAGGCCGCTGCGGGCGTTTACGGTCAGGTTGTAAATCACGCGCCCGATAATATCGATGGGCTTGGTGGTCTGGCACGCGCGCTTGCAGGACTTGGCGAAATTGATCAGGCAATGGAAATACTTGCCAAAGTACCCGAGCAACACGCTGATCAACCTGATGTTGCGCTGGCGCGTGCAGCCATAGAGCTTGCCCAGCAAAGTGCTGCGATTGGTGATTTGTCACCGCTTAAATCGGCTGTCATCGCTGATCCGAAGAACCATCAGGCAAGGTTTGATCTCGCAGTCGGATTGTTTGGTGCAGGGCAACGTGAAGAAGCAATAGATCATCTGGTTGAAAGTATGAAGATCGAACCTACTTGGAATGAGGAAGCCGCGAGGCAGCAGCTGATCCAGTTTTTCGATACAATGAGCCCTACCGATGAAGTAACGATTTCGGGGCGTCGTAAAATGTCGGCAGTTCTTTTTTCATGACCATGGTGTTCAGTCCGGTTTTTGAGGATCTGCCGACGGAATTGCCGATTTTTCCGTTGACCGGCGTCCTGTTGCTTCCGAATGGGAAGCTACCACTCAACATATTTGAACCTCGCTATCTGAGTATGGTGACGGCATCTCTAGCAAGTCACAGGATGATCGGCATGGTGCAGCCAACTGGCGCTAATGAGGGCGACCAGCCAGATATTTATACGACGGGTTGCGCGGGACGTATTACATCGTTTAATGAATCCGAAGACGGCTGTTACCTCATCACACTCAGCGGGCTTGCCCGGTTCGATATTACCGAGGAGCTACCGCTCCGTAATGGCTACCGAGTGACGGTGCCTGACTGGGGCCCTTATCGTGAAGATCTGGCAGAGGAAACAGTTTCGGGAATCGACAGAGACAGAATGCTGCGGGCGCTTAAGGCCTTCTTTGCCGTGAATAACGTCGACGCGAACTGGGACGCGATCAATGACACGACGACAGACCGGCTCATCAATGCACTGGCGATGATGTGCCCGTTCCATCCAAGCGAAAAACAAGCCCTGCTTGAGGCTCCCGGCCTCGCGGACAGAGCGAATGTGATGGTCGCCCTGCTTGAAATGTCGCTTGCTGCGAATGACGATTCTGCGAATCTTCATAGAAATTAGAACCTAGGGGCCGGGTGTAGCGCATGAATGATGATAAAATGGAAATCCACCCTAAACTTCTTGATATTCTGGTTTGCCCGCTCACTAAAGGGCCGCTGATATATGACCGAAATGCGCAGGAACTCGTGAGCGATCAGGCGCAGCTGGCCTATCCGATCCGAGATGGTATTCCGATCATGTTGGTGGATGAAGCGCGACCGATAGACCCGGCCTCTTAACGCGCTTCGACGGATGGATAATAGCTCCGGTATATGGCCAAGTAATATCAGGGTTAGACGGGCCGAAAAAACCCTCGATATCGTCTTTAACGATGGAAAATCCTTTTCGTTGTCGGCGGAATATCTTCGTGTCGAAAGCCCGTCCGCAGAAGTGCAGGGGCATGGCCCCGGACAAAAGGTTTTGGTCGCTGGCCGGCGGCATGTCGGTATCGCAGATCTAGAGATTGTAGGTAATTATGCGATTCGGATAATCTTCGATGACCTGCATGACACCGGTATATTCTCTTGGCGATATCTGTACCAACTAGGCACTGAGCATAACCTGAGATGGGCTGAGTTCGTGTCAGCGCTTAAGGAGGCAGGTCTCAGCCGCGATCCATGAACAATAGAAATGTTCGGCGACCAATTTTTAATAGGTTTGGATTTTGGTCGGAGCACGCTGTTTGGGATTCCGATTTTCATGAATTTTTTGTGGTCGCAAGCCAGTCAGGCAACTGATGGCAGAGGCAGACTAACGCAGCTCAGCCATCGCCTTATCAAAGGTCACAGGGGTTCGCCGCGCGTCAGACGAGGTAAATCGCCAACTAAGCCCATAGCGTGGCGCATAAAAATCTTTTTCAAAGGCGTCGCCCGATCTACGGCCGCAAGGCCCATATCTCTCGCGACGCGGATTGGCGGGATATCGTTCGAAAACAGTCGGTTCAAGACATCGGTGACCCCGATCATCATCATGTTGTCAGGTTTGCGCCAACGCTCGTATCGCTCAAGCGTTGTCATTGACCCCGGGTCAAGACCAAGTCTCAATGAATCTATAATGACTTCGGCTAGCGTTGCGACGTCGCGCAGACCAATATTGAGCCCCTGCCCGGCGATCGGGTGGATGGCGTGGGCGGAGTCTCCGGCTAAGGCCAGCCGAGGCGCGATATAGCGTTTGGCATGGACGACCGCAAGCGGATGGGACCAACGCTTCGATCCTATCTGTATTTCGCCTAGAAAATCACCGAAACGCTGGCCGAGCTGGGCTGCGAAAGCATCATCATCGAGTGCTAGGATATCAGGTGCAAGATCGTTGTGCTCGGTCCAGACGATGGACGAACGGTCCTCAGTCATCGGCAGGATCGCGAACGGCCCTGCGGATAAAAAGTGTTCGTGTGCGACGCCGTTATGCGGCGCTTCGTGCTTCACCGCGCAGACAATACCGGTCTGCGGGTAACGCCACCGAACGACGCCGATGCCGGCGGTTTCGCGAAGCGGCGATTCGCGCCCGTCGGCGGCGACAACTAAACGCGCCGAGATAGAGGTGCCGTTTGCCATGTTGAGCACGGCGGCATTTTCACCGATATCGCAATGTAAAAGGTCTGTGCCATCATACACCTGGAGGCATGATTGTCGTGCTGCGTCGGCAAGTGAGCGTCGTATCACAGCATTTTCAATGACCCAGCCAAGCGGGCCAGCACCGATTTCATTGTGATCGTAGTGCAAGAAAAGCGGGGATTCGCCATCTGCAACCCGGATTTCGAGAATGGGTTCCGCCTCGTCGGCTATCCCCTCCCAAAGACCCAGCCCGTCTAAAATACGCTGGGAACCCGCCGCAACGGCCGATCCTCGGCCGTCAAAGCTAGCGACTGCCATGTCGGACAAGGTGGCGCGTTCGATCAGTGCCACTGGAACCCCTGCACCCGCGAGTCCGAGTGCCAGGCTCAGCCCAACCATACCTCCGCCTACGATAGCTACTTCTGAAGATTGAGTTTCCATAACACGAAGATGGTGGGTGCCGATCTAACTGTCTAGTGGCAGATTAGCGCATTGATGAAAAATTAAACAAAAAATTATATTTGCATAAAAATTAGTCATACTGCAAAGCCTCTCGAAGGCGGTGAAATATAAAAGATATCGAGAAAAACATAAACAGCATATTTTGCAACAGGTTACCCTGTTACTTAACCAGCCGGGGGCCGGTTGGCACGTATTTTGCATATAAAAGCGTGTGCAACGCAACATAGTAGATTTCATATGGCGCAGACTCCGAGCATAAAAATGCAAAATCACTCGAAAGGCGTGTTTGATCTATGCCTGACGCAATCCGAAACCGAGCTGGCAGAAGCAGAATGAGGCGATGCATGCAGCGTGGCTTGGTGAAAATTTCACGCTTATTTTGGATCGGGGATCGGGGTTGTTATTCGCGATCTCGTTTTCTTTTTCTGGAAAACAACAAAGGACGGTCTTCGGGCATGAAACTGATTACTGCGGTTATTAAGCCGTTCATGCTGGATGAGGTTCGCGAGGCGGTCACGAATGTTGGCATCGAGGGCATGACAGTCAGTGAGGTCAGGGGCTTCGAGCATCAGAGAGGCCAAGCAGAAATCTATCGTGGTGCTGAATACACCATTTCATTCCAGCCGAAAGTCAAAATAGATATCGCGGTGGAAGATGACGCCTAAGAAAAGTTAGTCGAAGCGATCCAGCAAGCGTCGAATACCGGCAAGATAGGTGAGGGAAAAATCTTTGTCCAGAAACTAACCAGAGTGGTTCGTATCCGTACCGGCGAATCCGGCAATGAAGCGCTTTAAGGAAATACTACAATGAAACGATATATCAAAACTACGGCCATCGTCGTCACAATGGCGACGATGGTGTTATTCGGAAATGGCGACGCTAAGGCCTCCGTCAACGCTGAAACAGCATTTATCCTGAACTCGTTTTCATTCTTGATACACGGCCTTCTGGTAATGTTTATGGCGGCCGGTTTTGCTATGCTGGAATCCGGTCTTTCCCGGTCTAAAAACACCGCAACGATCTGTCTCAAGAACATTACTCTCTATTCGGTAGCTGGACTGATGTTTTACATTATCGGTTACTCGTTAATGTATACGAACGTCGAAAAAGGCTGGATCGGCGCTTTCGAATTCCTCTATAACCCGGCACAGGCCGAACTGGCATTACTAAATACAGACGAGGCCGGTAAAACGGCTGCAAATGCGGCTCTGCTCAGGGATTCCACATATGCGTCGATGTCCGACTGGTTTTTCCAGATGGTGTTTGTTGCGACGGCGGCGTCCATCGTGTCGGGCACGTTGGCCGAACGTATCAAGGTCTGGCCGTTTCTAATCTTCGTTGTAATTTTGTCAGCCGTTATTTATCCAATTCAGGGTTCCTGGGTCTGGGGTGCCGGCTGGCTCAGCCAAATGGGTTTCTCTGACTTTGCCGGTTCAACGTTGGTTCACTCGACAGGTGGCTGGGCAGCGCTTGCCGGTGCTATCGTTCTAGGTGCCCGAAAAGGTAAATTCGGGCCGAAAGGACAGGTCAACCCGATGCCAGGTGCAAACTTACCATTGGCTACGCTTGGAACATTCATTCTGTGGTTCGGCTGGTTCGGCTTTAATGGTGGGTCACAGCTTGCACTTGGCTCCGCGGCGGATGTGGTGGCTATTGCGATCGTTTACGTCAATACTAACTTGGCGGCCGCCTCCGGTGTTGTGGTCGCTATAGGCCTAACACAGTTGATGTTTAAAAAAATGGATCTCACGTTGTGCCTCAACAGCGCCATTGGCGGTCTTGTAGCAATTACGGCGGGTCCCGATGTCCAACAGCATGCTCACGCCATGCTTATCGGAGGTATTGGCGGTGCACTGGTAGTGTTCGCCGTGCCGTTGATCGACAAGTTGAAGATTGATGATGTGGTGGGCGCTATCTCTGCCCATCTGGTGTGTGGTATCTGGGGCACACTAGCCGTTGGTATCTTCGGATCTGGGTCTTTGGTGACTCAATTTATCGGCATCATCGCGATTGGAGCCTTCGTGTTTGTTTCCAGCTTGATTGTTTGGGTCGTCCTAAAGATGACTATTGGCATCCGTGTCGATGGGGAGGCCGAATTGGCCGGTCTTGATAAAACCGAACTCGGGGTGGAGGCGTATCCGGAGTTTAGCAACCGCTGACCATCCGGCAGCCCAGATTCAACGATGTCGCACCGGGGGCTAAGAGGTGTTCCACCATCAGGCGCGCCACGCCGAGGTGGTCACAAGCCGGAGACCAGGCGTACTGCCATCCGCCTGTTCTCCGGCGACTTCGCTTAGCATATATCCGTCTACATGCGCTGCGCCCTCTAGTTGCGCAAATGGGAGTGGCCCGCCCCGTGAGCGGCTTTGTTTGTGCGTGATGATAATAAAGGTAGTCTCCTATTAAAATATGCCTATCCCTCTGATAAATAACGCCCCGTCTGTAAGTTCCAAACATTATGTTCTTGTAATGTTCGTTTCGGTACCGGAATCAAACGAATCACGCCACCCATTGTAGACCAGTAGCTTAGCTGCTCATGATGATGTAGAATCTCAGCGATTTTTTGGAACATGTGGAAAATGTCCAGTGGAGTCGTTTTTATGATTTGTTCTCTTTTTGGAGGGGGGACACAAATCTCTAGTGGAAGCTTCGGGGTGTATGAAGAACAATAGGCTGATCAGCGGGGCTGGTAACCAGTGCCATTGAATAACCGTCTTGATTCCGTCGGCGATTATTCGTTCGACCGGCTGCGCGCGTTGCTTCATGGGATTGAACCACCATCTGGCTTGATGCCGATTGCGCTCTCACTTGGCGAGCCCCAACACTCTCCACCGGCATTTCTGGCGGAAACCGTGAAGCGCGAGGCGGACGGCTGGTCTAAATATCCATCGGTTCGCGGAACCGACTCTGCCCGCACTGCTATTAGCGACTGGCTGACGCGGCGGTACAATCTGCCTGCCGGATTGGTTGACCCGGGTTCAATGGTGGTTCCGGTGTCCGGGACCCGAGAAGCCCTGTTTATGATTGCGCTTGCCGCTGTACCGGAGGAAAAGAACGGTCAAAAGCCTGTCGTGTTGATGCCCAATCCGTTTTACCAGGTCTATCTCGGTGCGGCTGTCACAGCAGGGGCCGAACCGGTTCTCGTCCCGGCCGACCGCGAGAACGGATTTCTGCCTAAATATGCTGCGCTGCCGCATGAGGTCTTGGACCGAACAGTGCTTGCCTATTACTGCTCGCCCGCTAATCCGCAAGGTGCAATCGCGACGATGGACACAATGAAGAACCTAATAGCATTGGCGCGAGCGCATGATTTCTTGCTGGTTTCCGACGAATGCTACAGCGAACTTTATTACGGCGCAGCTCCAACTGGTGCGGCTGAAGCCTGCGTGGCACTCGGCGACGAGCCTGGCAATGCGATGCAGAACGTGGTGGCAATGAATTCGTTATCCAAGCGGTCCAGCGCACCGGGACTAAGATCTGGTTTTGTCGCCGGCGATTCCGAACTTATCCGGCGTTTTGCCCGTCTGCGAGACTACGGCGGCGCACCGCCGCCCCTACCGCTTCTTGCGGCCGCGTCCGCGCTTTGGTCGGATGAAGAACACGTCATTGCTAACCGAGCGCTCTACGCAGCGAAGTACAAAGCGGCCGAGGAAATTCTCGACGGTAAGTACGGATATTACACGCCCGAGGGCGGGTTCTATCTCTGGCTTGACGTCGGCGATGGTGAAGCGGCCGCCCGTGCGCTCTGGAGTGATGCTGGCGTGCGGGTTATCCCAGGAGAATATCTTGCACGCGAAGCCGACGGCCGTCACCCAGGCGCAGGCTACATCCGGCTCGCTCTTGTGCACGAACTAGAGATAACCCGTGACGCGCTGATGCGTATCACTAAAGTACTTTAGACGGGAGTAAACCATGGCCAGTCGAACCCGAAACGCCGGACGCGCAACATTTCTGTCTCAGGGGATGCATATCTTTCTGCGCCGGCGCCTGCAGGAACTAAGCGGCACTATTCTTATTCTGTGTGGACTAGCGATCAGTTTATCGGTCCTCGGGTACGATTCTTCCGATCCGTCGTGGAACCATTCGGTTGCGCGTGATGCCGCCAACCCGCTCGGCATGAACGGTGCTTGGCTCTCCGATATTTTGATTCACGTTATCGGAGCTGCGGCAATTCTGCCCGGCATTGTTCTGATAGTCTGGGGCTGGCGCATCGGCACCCACCGTAATGTGGGACTTATATGGCTCCGTCTTGCGGCCTTTCCGGTGACAATCCTGTTGGCCACCATCGCCCTTTCGGCGATCAGCACTCCTTCTTTTTGGCCGCTCAAAATCGGTTTAAGCGGTATCACTGGCACTTTACTTCTGGACGATATTGCAGCGCTTTCCATGTTCGTCGGCAGTCCGATTCGGCTGTTCTCTCTGGCAATTGGTATCCTCACTATTCTGTCATTAGCATTCACCTTAGGGATCACCCGTGAAGAATGGGCCACTGGGTTCCAATGCATTAGGCGGTTTGGTGGAAGCACCGCAAAGGCAAGTGTAACCGGCGGTCGTTGGTCCGGTCGTGTGGCGCAGCGTTTCGGCGTCGTGTCGTGGTTCAGGTTCCGCTATGACCGTCTGCCCTTCTTCAGTGACCAGCGAGATCAGGATTCTGATGATTGCCAAAACTACCAGCACGACTTGAATAAAGACCCTGATGAGAGAGGTCGCCGCGAACCAAAGTTGTTAGTGCGCCATGGTCGCGGGGACGATTCGGACGAAAGATTGTCCAAGACGAAGATCGTCGCGGCCCGGCGCAAAAAGCCGGCCGCTGGCAAACGCGCCGCTGAGGCCGTTCAGCAGAAGCTGGATCTCAACACAGGTGAATATACACTGCCGCCGCTCGATGTCCTAGATGAGCGACCCGACGATTATAAGGAAAACAAGCAGGACGAGGATGCACTGTCGGAAAATGCTCGGTTGCTTGAATCCGTTCTGGAAGATTTTGGTGTGCGTGGCCGTATCGTAAAGGTGCGACCTGGACCAGTCGTAACGCTTTATGAGCTTGAGCCCGCGCCAGGGACAAAATCGTCTCGTGTCATTAGCCTCGCTGACGATATCGCCCGCTCGATGAGCGCGGTCTCCGTGCGCGTCGCCGTGGTCCCGGGTAAAAACGTTATCGGCATCGAGTTGCCAAACGCGTTGCGCGAACTTGTTACATTGCGTGAGCTAGTTGAATCCGAGGATTTTGAGAAACATGCTGGAGCACTTACTCTTGTCCTGGGTAAGGATATTGGCGGTGGGCCGAGCATGGTTGATCTTGCTCGAATGCCACATTTGTTGATTGCTGGGACGACCGGCTCGGGCAAGTCTGTTGCCGTCAACACAATGATTATGTCGCTGCTTTACCGGCTGACACCGGAACAGTGCCGGTTCATCATGATCGATCCAAAGATGCTAGAATTGTCTGTCTATGATGGAATTCCGCACCTACTATCGCCTGTAGTTACCGATCCATCGAAGGCCGTTGTCGCGCTGAGGTGGGCGGTGCGAGAAATGGAGAATCGTTACCGAGCGATGTCCAACCTCGGTGTTCGGAACATTAATGGCTACAACCAACGTATTACGGATGCCGCCAAGAAAGGCGAAATCCTGATGCGAAAGGTACAGACCGGCTTCGATCCCGAGAGCGGTGAGCCTATCTACGAAGAGCACGCCTACGATATGAACGCGCTGCCATACATCGTCGTGATAGTCGACGAGATGGCGGACCTGATGCTTGTCGCCGGCAAAGAGGTCGAGGCTGCCGTTCAACGCCTGGCGCAGATGGCCCGCGCCGCCGGTATCCACGTGATCATGGCAACCCAGCGACCATCGGTCGATGTGATCACCGGTACGATCAAGGCGAACTTCCCGACTCGTATTTCTTTCCAGGTTACGTCAAAGATCGATAGCCGCACGATTTTGGGCGAGGGTGGCGCGGAACAGTTGCTTGGCCAAGGCGATATGCTTTATATGGCGGGCGGGGGTCGGATCAGCCGCGTTCACGGGCCGTTTGCATCGGATGAAGCCGTCGAACGTGTTGTTAACTTTCTACGGGCGCAGGCTGAACCGCACTATTTAGAAGAGGTCACCGAGGGCGATCACGAGAGTCCTTTCATTCCGTCCGGAGATGCCAGTAGCGGTGGGTCAGGCGACGACGAAATGTATGATCGGGCTGTGGCGGTTGTATGCCGCGAGCGCAAGGCATCTACCAGCTTTGTGCAGCGCCACCTGCAGATCGGCTATAATCGTGCGGCACGCATCGTCGAGCGCATGGAGGCAGAAGGTGTGATTAGCCGCGCCAATCATGCCGGTAAACGCGAAGTGCTGGCGCGGGACAACGATAACGCCGAGATTTAGTCCGACAACAGTTGCAACAGCCTGCCTTACAATTTCCGCAACCCCGGCCTATAAGGTTGGCATGTTCTGCTTGTTGCGAGTTACTGTCTTTGTACTCCTGCTGACCGGCTTCGCCGCGCCAATAGACGCTGCTTATCGCATCACTGAACAGGATCGGTCAGATATCGTTCGGATTGAAGCCTACCTGAATGCAATGGTCTCGTTGAGGAGCAAGTTTATCCAGACTTCTGTCGGTGGCGGGGTTGCAGAGGGTACGATCTATATTGAGCGTCCGAATCGATTACGGCTGAAATACAAAAATCCGCCCAATATTCAGGTCTATGCCAATGGAAACTGGCTTGCGCATGTCGATACAGATCTTGAGGCCGTTTGGCATGTACCCCTTAAGGCAACACCTGCCACATTTCTAGTTCGTGACCGCATAAAGTTAAGCGGTGACGTCACAGTGGAACGCGTGATGCGGGATGCGCAACTGGTCTCCGTAGTCATGGTGCAAACCGAAGAACCCGATTCCGGACGCTTCGTCCTCACGTTTTCTGATTCTCCGTTGGCGTTGCGAAAATGGACGGTCACGGATGCGAAGGGTGTATCGATATCGGTCAGCCTAGTTGCCCCTGATTTTAATGTAATGATCCCGCACGAGGTGTTTGTTTTTGATGCATCAAAATTCGAATTCGAAGTTCGCTAGGGAACTTAAATACCGTCTCTACGACTGTAACTGATGTTGCCCATATTGCCGTCTTGGCAGTGACGTGATAGCTCTTACCGATGCTGGAAAATTCTTCGCTACCGCTTGTCGGTATCCCCGCAAGCCAGATTTTTTTCCCAAGTCATTCGATGGCACAGCACGGTGCCGGAGAACGCTATATTCGGGCTGTTGCATGCGGAGCGAGGGCCATGCCGATGGTAATTCCCGCGCTGGCGGAAGATTACAATTTTGTCGACCTTGCCAGCCGGCTTGATGGTCTGATGCTTACCGGCGGTCGCGCTAATGTTGAGCCCCATCATTATAACGGCCCACCGTTTCCCGAAGACGAGGTGCGCGATCCGCCCCGTGACAACACCGTGTTGCCATTAGTTCGTGAATGTGTTGCGCAGGGCGTGCCGGTCTTCGGGTCATGTCGCGGTATCCAGGAAATCAATGTTGCGATGGGCGGTTCCCTTCACTACCGCGTTCATGAAGTCGACGGCTTCAACGACCACCGGATGCCGCGAGAGGGCGATATAGAACATAAATTTGGCGAGCGGCATCTGGTAGTTACGCTTGAAGACGGACTATTTCACAAGCTCTGCGGTGCGCGTGAAATCATGGTCAATTCGTTGCATGCGCAGGCGGTAGAGACTGTTGCGCCCGGGTTCGAAGTTGAATGCGTATCGTTGGACGGAGTGACCGAGGGTATTCGACATACTTCGTCAAAGGCCTTTTGTGTCGGTGTGCAATGGCATGCTGAATGGCGATTTGAGGAAAATACTCTATCGCTCGGCCTATGGCGTGAGTTTGGCGATGCCTGCCGCGAACGTGTCGCCGCACGCACTGGTATGAAATCGCTGTCAAATAAAATGGATAGTTAAGCCTTTCTAAATGCGGATCGTCTCTTGGAATATCAACTCGGTGCGTCTGCGGATTGATGCACTCAAAAAAGTTGCCGATGCATTGCAGCCAGATTTTCTCTGCTTGCAAGAGACTAAGACGCAGGATTCGGAATTTCCGACCGCTGATATTACTGAGGCTGGATTCGCCCAGCAGTTAGTGCGTGGCATGAAGGGCTATAACGGTGTTGCAATCCTTTCCAGTGCTGAAATTTCGGATGGGGGGAGCAGGAACTGGTGCGCGCGCGAAGACTGCCGGCATATCGCCGCGGATATCGGCGGGAAGACCTACCTGCATAATTTTTATGTGCCCGCGGGTGGTGACGAGCCGAACCCGAAGGTTAACGAGAAATTCGCGCATAAACTAAGTTTTCTAAAAGAGGCGACGGATTGGTCGGCGAAACTTCCTAAGCAAAGCCGGAATATCATGGTCGGTGATCTCAATATCGCGCCACTCGAAAATGATGTCTGGTCGCATAAACAGTTGGTCAAAGTCGTGAGCCATACGCCTGTTGAGGTAAAGGCGTTAGATGCGTGGCGCGCGGCCCATGGCTGGGTCGATGCCATTCGCGCTGTCGTCCCCGAAAATGAAAAAATCTATTCCTGGTGGAGTTACCGTAATCGTTCTTGGCCGGGGAGTGACAAAGGCCGCCGACTTGATCACATTTGGGTCAGTCCGGCACTTGCCGCCAAGGTAACTGATGCCGGTGTCTACCGCGATGCTCGCGGTTGGGAAAAACCATCTGACCATGCGCCAATCTGGGCGGATATTGATATTTAAGATTGCTGGACGTGGTGCTATTGCCGCCGTATCGGTAGCGGACTATTTGATACTATGGGACTCTTCGAAACAACGTGAATAAAACAGCCATAGACCCTGTTTGCGGGATGTCCGTGGATACCTCGGCTGGTAAGCCTCGCCATGATCATCAAGGCGACACTTATCATTTTTGTAGCCAAGGCTGCTGCGACCGTTTCGCCAGTGATCCCGCACACTATTTGTCCGGCGCGCATCTTGACGCGGCCGCCAACGCCCCGGCGGGTACCCTGTTCACTTGCCCGATGCACCCCGATGTAATTGAGGAAGGCCCCAATAGCTGCCCGGCTTGCGGCATGGCACTAGAACCGACGGGGATTCCGCCCCTCAATGTTGGCCCGAACCCCGAAATGGTCGATTTTACCAGGCGTTTTTTTGTTGGGGCGGTTCTTGTTATACCGTTAGTATTACTCTCTATGGGGCCAATGGCAGGGTTGCTGATTAATGATTGGTTGTCTGGCTTGGCCGGTGCGCGTATGGCGGCTTGGCTAGAATTGATTTTGGCGACACCGATTGTTTTTTGGTGCGGTTGGCCATTCCTCGTGCGCGGCGCACGATCGATAACCACGAAAAATCTCAACATGTTCACCTTGATCGCCCTTGGAGTCGGCACAGCCTATCTGTTCAGCGTGACGGCGACGGTCGTCCCCGGCATATTCCCAGATGGGTTCCGTCAGGCCGATGGACCGGTCGATGTTTATTTCGAAGCGGCGGCGGTGATCGTAGTGTTCGCCCTGCTGGGACAGATGCTCGAACTTCGTGCCCGTGAACAGACGGGGAGCGCATTACGCGCATTGCTCGACCTTGCGGCGAAATCAGCGCGCCTTGTCACAGATGACGGGTCCGAGGTCGAGATTCCGCTTGAAGAAGTTAAAACTGGTGATCACCTGCGCGTGCGCCCGGGCGAGATAATTCCCGTCGATGGTACCGTGATTGATGGCCATTCCTCAGTCCATGAATCCATGCTGACGGGTGAACCCATCCCCGTTGAAAAAACTGTAGGTGACGCCGTCACGGGTGCGACGATCAATGGCACCGGCGTGATCATCCTAAAGGCCACACATGTTGGGCCCGACACTATGCTGTCGCGAATCGTCGATATGGTGGCTGCGGCCCAGCGTAGCCAAGCGCCGGTGCAGAGGGTGGCTGACCGTGTTGCCGCGATATTTGTACCCTTAGTCGTCCTGTGTGCCATCATGGCTTTTATCGTCTGGGCGGCTATCGGGCCGGAACCGTCACTCGCCTACGCATTGGTAGTTGCCGTGTCGGTGTTAATCGTTGCCTGCCCGTGCGCGCTGGGGCTCGCGACGCCGATGTCGATCGTGACGGCGACCGGGCGCGGAGCGCATGCGGGTGTGCTTATTCGAGATGCCGAGGCGTTGGAAAGGCTCGCAGATGTTGACACCTTGATCGTCGATAAGACCGGCACGCTAACCGCTGGTAAACCGACACTTTCAGCAGTTATCGTCACAGTAGGGCAAGATGAGAATGATATTCTGCGCCTGGCGGCCAGCCTTGAGCGTGGTTCCGAGCACCCCTTGGCCGGTGCCATCGTCGGCGCTGCGATCGAGCGCGATCTGGTGCTTGCCGATCCCCAGGGGTTCCACGCGGTGATTGGCAAGGGTGTGATAGGAACCGTCGGTGGAAAGAGGATTCTACTTGGAAACAAAGACCTGCTGGAACAGGCTGGGATAGATATTGCGCCTCTTGTGGCGTTGGCGGATGCTCGTCGCGACCAGGGCGAAACGGCAATATTTATCGCGATCGATCGCGCGCTGGCGGGGCTTATAACGGTATCGGATCCGATTCAGGACACAACTCCTGCATCGCTGGGCCGCCTTCAGACTAAAGGCCTGAGGATCATAATGGCAACCGGCGACAGCACCCGCACCGCGCGGGCGGCGGCGGCCAAACTCGGCATCACAGATTTTCACGCCGAACTGCTTCCCGCGGATAAGTGTGAGCTGGTCGCGCGCTTGCAGGAGGCGGGCTCGACCGTTGCAATGGCAGGTGATGGTGTGAACGATGCACCTGCGCTCGCAAAGGCTGACGTCGGCATCGCTATGGGTACCGGCGCGGACGTTGCCATAGAAAGTGCCGGGATCACACTGGTCAAGGGCGATTTTAGCGGTATTGTCCGCGCGCATATGCTGGCGAAGGCGACAATGGGCAATATCCGCCAGAACCTGTTTTTTGCGTTTATCTACAACATAGCGGGAGTGCCGATTGCCGCCGGAATCCTATTCCCGGTTTTCGGCATTTTATTGTCGCCTATATTTGCGGCCGCAGCGATGAGCCTGTCATCTGTCTCTGTGGTCGGAAATGCGCTACGGTTGAGACGACTGACATTGGGCTAAGTTATGAAATTGTCTCAAATGCAGACGTTCCTTTAGGGTTAACTTGGCGCGGGGCTTCTGCAGAAACATCCACTATTTTGCTTTTTAAGCCGATCTCGCAAGGGGTAGCCTCTTTTAGCTAGGCGTTGACTTACTGAAGGCTGACACATGCTTTGTGTTTATTCTCTTGCAAGGTGTCCCAAACATTTCTGGTCGCGTTTCCAACATAAATCTTGGCGGCATGAGATGTGCGCCGAAGTGCGCGGGTATCGACGCGATTCTGTCAGGAAGCTAATTCCATCCTCACAATCTGGGTCATCTGTTTTATCCTTGCACCCGGTTCAGAAAATACCGGCCTGGCTGAACGCTGGCGGGTAGGGGTTGCGGTTCCCAGCGGGCAATCGCGTATTCTTGGTCGCTGCAAACGATGCCGCCTGGTGCCATCAATTCATCGATCATTGGCGCGATGGTAGCTATCAACCTAGCGTTACTTTCTTTTTCGCCGGTGCCGATATCGCAATGCGCCAACGCGGCCTTTGCGCCGATCCGGTTGAGCACTGTGCTTAGAGTGCAGGTGATATCGCCTATGATCATATGAGCATCATCGGGGATGCAATCGGGATGAGCGGCAACGCGTCGGTCAAAGACGAAGATTTCGCGGTCGGGAAAAATCTCGCGCAGGTGATCGTAAGTACGGCCGTTGCCGAGGCCGAGCTCAAGCACGGGGCCTGATATACTAGCAACAAGACCCTTTGCCATGTTTAGGCAGTCACGCTGGGCGGACACCCGCCGGATAAACGAATCAAGACGGCTCATTATCGTCGCCTTATCATTTGCGTTTCACGCGGCGCTTTTGGCTTCGCGAAGTTGGGCTGTAGTCGCCTCTAACCGATGCGCCAGTTCTCGCATGATTTCGACGGACATGTCAGGGAACTCGCTAATTAGCCGAAAGAACAAGTCCTTGGTGATGGCGAGGGTCGTCAGCTCGGTTTCCGCGCGGATGGTCGCGGTCCTCGGCACGTCGATCAGGATGGCGATCTCACCAACTAAATCATTTTTCCCAACCTTGGCGACGGCAAGCTCTCCATTGGGAGTGTCGACCACAATATCGGCGTGACCCTCTAGGATGACATAGGCCGCATCCCCGGCGTCCCCCTGATGAAATAGTTCCTGGCCGGCGCGAAAGATTAAACGTTCGCTGGTAAACGCCAGCAGTTTCAGCTTGGACGGCTCGACTTTCGCAAACAGCGGTACGCTGCGCAGAGCCTCGACTTCTTCGTTCAGGCTCACATTTTCCTCCCGGACTTGGCTTTGTAAATAATACGCGTCGGATGTGTCATTGTCATTTTACCAAAACATTACTCAATATCTCTATCTTCAGCGCTTTGCCGGCTTCATTCAGACTGTACCAGCTCGTGTAACGCGCTGCCCTCACGTGATAGCTCATCGAAGGTTCCGTGCTCGATGACCCGGCCGGATTTCATCACCAGCGTGCGGTCGAAGTCGCCGGCCATTGAGGGGCGATGGACTGCCCATACCAGACAGCGACCGTCGAACTCGGTTTTGATACCGGACAAAACCGCCGACTGTCCCGCGCCATCAAGGCTACCGGTGGCTTCGTTCAGCACCAGCACATCTGGGCGTTTCAGGACGGCACGGGCAATGCCCAGCTTTTGTCGCTGCGCGCCGGACAGGCGACTACCGCCATTGCCGACTTGAAAATCCAGTCCGACTTCCATCACCGCGTCTCGCAGGTCGAGGTCGTCAATTACCTCGGCCATGATTTCACCGACGCGCTCGGTACCCTGCGGTTGGCCGTAGGCGAGTTTACCGAACAGGATATTGTCCTGCAGAGATCCGGCAGCATTAAAAACACCCCTGTTGAAGAATTCCAGTCCGCCTTGATATTCCTGAGGTAGATTTTCCGAGAACGCTTTTCGCGCCTTGAGAATACGCTGCCGCATATCGTCATCGATCACGCCAAGCCGATGTCTTGCTGGCGACACCTTGAACGGTAGCGACAGCAACATTGTACGTTCGTCGGGCTTCATCGACGCGATTCCGTCCCGGCCGATTCGGGTAAGAATTCCCTGATATTCTGGCAGGTCATCCGCGGAGATAAAGCTGAATTGTTCAAAGAATGGGTGACCGGGCGGTAGGTCAGCAAATAGATCAGTCATCGTCGATGCGATCTGCTGCCCGGCATTTAGCAATAGATCGATCAGATCTTCACTATCGAGAATACTCAAAACGTATGCGTTCTCAGCTAGTCGATCCATGACGAAGCCGTCGCCGACTGGTGTGCCGAACAGCAGGTTTTCGCCAAGCGTTGCATTGTCATTGTATTTTTCTTGGTCGAATCCTTCGACCAGCGCCGCGATCTCAGGATCGGCGAGCCGTTTATGAAATTCAGTTCGTGCTTTCAAGAATTTCTTCGCGAGATCCGCCTGTGTAGAGGGGTCGATCGAGCCAAGTAGTCCAAGCACATAAATATCTTCATCCAGTTTGACCATTTTCAGGGTCTCGAAAATGCGGGCTGTCAGCTCATCATCATCTGCTACTCCAGCGGCTTCGTAATCGACCCAGTTGGCATTCAGATCATCGGTGGAGTTTCCGGCGCATGCCGATTCAGACATCCGTTTCGCATGAAGCTGGCCTTCTTCTCTTTTGTATTTGGGCTCGCGCAGTGGCAGGTGTCGCAAGCTGTATAAAAGGTTGTCGCGAACCGTTGTCGAAAATAGAAAGGCACTTGGTCCAACATAGGCGAGCCGACGCCCCGTAACTGCTTCGGGCAACTCGTCCGATGAAGCGCCACCGAGGCGTAGTGTGCCTGCGGTCGGCATGATTAAGCGGGAGAGAATCTGTGAGGCCTCGTCCTTGCCGGACCCGCCAACGCCCACAACGGCGACATGCTCCTTCGCATTGATCACGAAAGAGGCCCCGTCGACCAAGGCCGCCCCGGTATCATCAATCAATGACAGGTTGGAGCCCGAGATTTCCCCGGTAATGGCCGAGATCTCTGCCGGTTCGTCTAGCTGAGTGCTTTCCTCCATCAGGCCCGCCGGCTGGAATTGTTCCATAACCTGATCGTATTTGATCTTGGCGTCAGCCTGACGTTGGTAGAAGTTGAGCAATTCCTTCCAAGGGGCAGCGAGGTCTTTATGGGCGGCAATGGCGGCCATGAGCGTGCCAATCTCAAGTTCCCCTTTGATCGCAAGATAGCCACCGATAGCATAGAAAAAGAAGGGACCAAGCTGGTTAATCGTGTTGTTTAGGAACTTTACGATGAACTTCCAGATATAAATTTGGAGACGGACTTCATAAATGGCACCAAGACGGTGCGAGAAATCGGCGCGTTCACGGCGGGCTGAGTTGTGTGTATGGATTTCCTGTACGCCGGCGACGCTCTCGCCTATCCGGTTCGACAACTGGCGTACCAGGCGCACCCGTTCCTTCCCGAGGAGGTTCACCCTGCGTTGTAGTTTGGGTATCAGATATCCCTGCAGTGGGTAAAGCGCGACCGCCGCCAACGCCATATACCAGTTCTGAACNAACAGAAATGCCANGATCACAACCAGATAACCACCCTGNAAGANNGGAAGCTTGAATGANTCNCCGATGAAACCGCCCAGCGGCTCGACCTCGGCAGTCACCATGGTNACGATCTCCGANGANGACGTTTTGCGGAANTGCGGTAGCGGGAAGCGNAGCACCCGACCATATAGATCNAAGCGGAATCGGCGTAACATNCGCTCTCCGGTGATGCCCGCGTACAGGTTGATAATGTATTTGAACGCCTGATTGACGATCACCAGCGCTAGAAAGGCGCCACACAGCACCCAGAGATAATCGATCTGGTCCAACTGGACCCCGCCGAGAGTGGTTGGAAAAGTAATAGACTGTGACTGGATAGCCCCATTAACGATTAGTTTCGGCAGTTCGTAGAACGCGTATAAGAAAGGAAACGACGCTACAGCCATGATAGTCAGCACGATCTGCCGGCGCAGCGAATGGCGGATTATGTATCCATAAATGCTTTTTTCCACGGAAGCTCCGTTTGTGGCGATTAGAGGCTTAAGGCGGGAAAGTGACGCCTGACTATGACGTTTTTACGATATTGCTGGATGTATCCGCAATGAGCATGTCACCCACACGCGTAAAGCGGAGTGATCTGTGTCATCTCCAACGAGCCTGAATACTGGTAGATTTATCTTATTTAAACTTATCAAACGCAGCTTGGGGGCGGAACAAAGCTGTGCAATATTCGATACAATATGAAAAGATGGGATTTTTGATGACAACCGAACGGCGTCAGCAACGTGCACTGATATATAGCCACGACAGCTTTGGGCTTGGCCATTTGCGCCGCTGCCGTGCAATCGCGCATGCGCTGGTCGACCAGAGTCCGGACATGTCGGTAATAATCCTGTCAGGCTCTCCGATTATCGGAAATTTCGATTTACGCCGCCGAGTCGACTTCGTGCGCGTTCCGGGTGTGATAAAACTGCTAAATGGCGACTATACTTCTTCCAGCCTCGATCTTGATATTGAGCAGACGGTTGCCTTGCGCGCATCGATCATCAAACACACCGCTGATATTTTTGATCCCGATATATTTATTGTCGATAAAGAACCGCTGGGGTTGCGTGGTGAGGTGGCGGAAACTCTGGCGATGCTAAAAGAGCGTGGAATACCGCTGGTGCTTGGCCTGCGCGATGTCATGGATAAGCCGTCGCTGCTAGCACCCGAATGGAAGCGCAAAAACGTAATGCCGGCGCTGGAAAATCTTTATGACGAGATCTGGGTCTATGGTCTGCCGCAGATCTGCGATCCGTTGGAAGAGATCGATCTTTCGCCCCATGTTCGCCGCAAAATGGTCTTCACAGGTTATCTGGAGCGGGAGGATGTGCGCGGTGCTCCTGGTGCAGAACATGCAGTTCCATTTGACCGTCCGTACTTGCTGGTAACACCGGGTGGCGGTGGCGACGGCGAGGCACTGGTCGACTGGGTTCTGCGAGCCTATGAGACAGACGCAAGCGTGCCTTATCCCGCGCTACTTGTTTTCGGTCCGTTTATGCAGCAGGAAAAACAGACGGAATTTTCCCGCCGGGCCGCAGATTTGAAGCTTGTAGAAGCGATAACGTTTGAGGCGAATATCGAACCTTTAATTCGGGGGGCGTCGGGCATTGTCGCAATGGGAGGCTATAATACGTTCTGTGAAATTCTGACGTTCGATAAGCCGGCGCTAGTTGTGCCGCGGACAGTACCGCGGATGGAACAATTCATCCGCGCCGACCGCGCGCAGGAATTGGGGCTGCTGCGCATGCTTGCCGATGACGGTGTCCGTCAAGCGCAGGATATGGCGACAGCCCTTCGACATCTGCCGCAGCAAAACCGCCCGTCTGACGTTGTGGTGCCCGGCCTCCTCGATGGATTGCCGAATGTGAACCGGCTGGCACAAAGGCTCAGTATCCGGCGCAGCACACCAATCGCCGCTGTCGCAGACCGCGGCTAGGCGGGCACGCCCTTCAATGATGGGACGGACCGCTATTGTCTTGAAGGGGTATCCGCGGCTCACGGAAACCTTCATTGCGCAGGAAATCCACGGACTTGAACAACGCGGTATGGATGTTGAAATCGTCTCTCTGCGTCACCCGACCGATAAACACACCCATCCCGTTCATGCTGAAATCAAAGCGCCGGTGCGTTATTTGCCTGAGTACCTCTATCAGGACCCGCGAAGAGTATTTGTGGCGTGGTGGGCTGTTCGCAAATTGGCGGGCTACCGGGAAGCGCAATGGGTGTGGCTGCGCGACCTGTGGCGCGACCGGACGCCGAACCGCATCCGTCGGTTCGGGCAGGCGCTGGTGCTTGCCCATGAACTACCCGACGAAATCAATCATATTCATGCCCACTTCCTGCACACGCCGGCTTCGGTTGCGCGTTACGCTGCAACAATCACAGCGCGCCGCTGGACGGTTTCGGCGCATGCCAAGGATATTTGGACATCGCCTGATTGGGAGATCCGCGAGAAACTCAATGCTTGCGACTGGTTGGTGACGTGTTCCGCTTATGCGCGCGACCATCTGGCGGGGTTGGATGTCAGCGGATCCCGGGTCGAACTGGTGTATCATGGGCTAGATAGTGCGCGTTTTCCGGCGCCCCCGGAACGACGGCCGATGCGTGATGGACGGGACCCCGATGATCCGTTGATGATTTTATGCGTTGGGCGTGCTGTTGAAAAAAAGGGACACGATGTTCTTCTTGAAGCTTTGGGGCGCTTACCCGACAACTTGAACTGGCGGCTCTGGCATATCGGTGGTGGTGCATTGGACGAAAAATTGAGCGCTCATGCCGAACGGCTTGGCATCGACGACCGCATTGACTGGCTCGGGGCCTTGCCCCAGGGCGACGTNATNGAAAGATANCGNGAGGCNGATCTGTTTGTCCTNGCGAGCAGGGTCGGAGATGACGGTGACCGCGATGGCCTGCCCAATGTCTTGATGGAGGCGCAAAGCCAGGCGCTTGCCTGCGTTGCCACCGATGTTTCAGCTATTCCGGAACTGATTGAAGATGGCGAAACCGGCGTGCTCGTGCCATCCGAGAATCCGGATGCGCTATCGTTGGCGATCGCCAATCTTGCGCAAGATCCGGAACGCCGGTTGTTGCTGGGAAGGCAAGGCGAGACCCGTGTAAGGAGCGCATTTTCGTTCAGCTCCGGGGTTGAACGACTGATCGAAAAATTCGGTGCAGCCGTTGTGACGGCTGGCCGGGACGCGGCCTGAAGCCGACAATCAAAGATGCAGATTGCCTTTTATGCCCCGATGAAACACCCGGATTCGCCTGTGCCGTCCGGTGATCGCGAGATGGCGCGGAACCTCATCCAGGCCCTGTCCCGGCGGCATAGGGTCGAGGTCGCAAGCCGGTTCTGCAGCCGCGATGGCGCCGGTAGCCCGGATCGTCAGCGAAGAATAGCCTCTCTGGGGGCAGGTTTGAGCGCACGTCTGGTGCGTCGCTGGCGTGTCGCGGCCAGCCAGCCGGATGCGTGGCTCACCTACCACGTATATCACAAGGCACCTGATGTAATCGGGCCGGCGGTGAGTCGTGCACTCGGGATACCGTATTTTATGGCTGAGGTATCGCACGCTCCTAAACGTGCGGATGGTGCCTGGGATACCGGCTATCGGGCGGCTGAGGCCGCAATTCGTTTGGCCGATGGGATCATTGGACTGTCGAGCCTCGACGCCGCCTGCGTTCTGCCGCTCCTTGCAGATCCCGCGCGCTATCACCGGCTGGCCCCTTTTACCGATACTGTACCTTATGCTGCCGCTGCCCAACGCCGAGCGGTACATCGCCAGGACGTGTGTGCAAGGTTCGGAGTTGCCCCCGATACACCGCTGCTCCTCGCGGTCGGTATGATGCGCGACGGCGATAAATTGGCGAGCTACAAAGTTCTGGCCGATGCACTTGGACTGATTTCTGAGAGGGGCTGGACCTTGATAATCGTTGGCGATGGACCCGCGCGGTCCGCAACTGAGAGAGGGTTTGCCGAACTTGCATCAGGGCGAGTGCATTTCGCCGGGTCAGCCGAGCCCGACACATTGCCGGGCTTTTACGCCGCCGCCGATCTGATGGTCTGGCCTGCGATCAACGAGGCCTATGGCATGGCAATGCTCGAGGCACAGTGCGCGGGCCTGCCGGTAGTGGCAGGGCGCACCGGTGGGGTGCCGGATGTGGTGCGCGACGGCGAGACCGGCATTCTTGCGCCGGTCGGCGATGCGTCTGGCTTTGCAAGCGCTGTCGCTGAGCTTCTTGACTGCCCAGGCCGTCTGCAAAAGATGCGACAAAGCGCGTTATCGGAGACGGCGGCAAATAACGATATCGACTCAGCTGCGTCTCGGCTCGATGAAATTCTCAAAACCGCTCCGAAGGTCTGCGCCGCATGACACCAATCGCACTCATTCGCCACGGACCGACAGACTGGAACGCGGAACACCGATTGCAGGGCCATGCCGACCGTCCGTTATCGGCAGAGGGGCGCGAGAGGGTTGCTGCCTGGACTGTGCCGGAGCAGTACCAAGGTTATCATTGGGTAACAAGCCCGCTGGACAGGGCACAGCAAACGGCAGAACTACTCGCGTTGGATATCAGAAAGCGTGAGCCAGCGATCATCGAAATGGATTGGGGTGATTGGGAAGGTCATACCCGGAGCGAGCTGGATGAAATTTATGGCGACGAAGTCTCCAAGCGTGCCGCCCTTGGTCTCGACCTGCGGCCGCATAACGGCGAGAGCCCTCGCGACGTGCGTAAGCGTGTCGGCGGATGGGCGCGGAGTGTCGCTGAAACGGGCAATCCGACCGGCGCAGTATGTCATCAAGGTATTATTCGCGCCGCCCTATCTCTTGCGACCGGTTGGAGAATGGTTGGCAAGCCCCCCGAGAAAATGGACTGGGCTAGCGTCCATGTCTTCAACGCCCATCCCGATGGGACGTTAGAGATCTCCAAACTGAATATCAGCCTGCTGCGGGACGACGTCGGGTGAAACAGCCGCACGTCTTCTTCTGGGTACAGCATCTGCTGGGCATCGGTCACCTGAAGCGGACGGCGACATTGGCACGCGGATTTTGCCGGGCTGGGATGACGGTTACCGTCGTCTCCGGCGGTCATGACGTCCCGGGCCTCGATCTTGGCGGCGCAACGCTCATACAACTGCCGCCGCTTCGTGCGGCGGACAAGTATTTCAAAATTCTGGTCGATGAGACGGGTGCCCAGATCGACGAAGCCTTTCGCGCGAGGCGCTGTGAGCTATTACTTATCGCCTATCGCGCCGCTCTGCCCGACGTCGTGATTACTGAGCTGTTCCCATTTGGACGCCGCCAGCTTCGCCAAGAGCTGATAGCCATGCTAGATGCCGCGAAGGCGCAGTCTCGGCCACCGCTGATTGTTTCTTCAGTGCGCGACATTCTCGTCCAACCGCCAAAGCCCGAGCGCGTGGTGGAGATGCTCGAACGGATCGATACTTATTACGACCGCGTGATCATCCATGGCGACCCCACCCTGATCCCGTTCGACGAGACCTTCGCTCATGCCGACTGCATTGCCGANCGTGTTGCCTATACGGGATACGTCGTCGAGGTGCCTCGGAAAATGCCTGGCGATGTCGGGACCGGCGAGGTCATCGTATCTGCCGGGGGCGGTGCGGTGAGCGAGGAATTGTTCCGCACCGCAATGGCCGCGCGCGCCTCCACGCGACTCGCCGGGCGGAAATGGCGCATTCTTGCCGGGCATGGTCTGGCCGATGATGTCTTCACGGCTATCGCGGCGGATGCCCCGGATGGCGTGGTCGTCGAACGCGCCCGCGCTGATTTTTCGACGCTGATGGCAAACTGCGCCTTGTCGATCAGCCAGGGGGGATACAATACGGTTATGGAGATGATGACCGCTCGCACGCGAGGCGTAGTCGTGCCCTATGCGGGCGGCCTGGAAACCGAACAGACTTTGCGGGCGCGCTTGCTCGAAAACCGTAGCGGTATTCGCACGATCCCTGAAGATATGCTGAATCCGGCGGCGCTGGCGGCGGCGGTCAATGCGGCGCTGGATGCACCTCCTCCTGACGCATCCGGGTTGGATATTGGCGGCGCCGACAAATCCGCAGCGTTAGTCGCAGACTGGCTTGCCAAGCGTGTTGGTGTTGCGCCATGACCCCATGGGACCGGCTTGCTGAGGAGCTTGATGCCTGGAAAGCAGCGGAGAAAACAGCAGAATTCTGGTGGCGTGACGATGATGCGATCGATGTTACGCCGGAACTTGAACGGCTCCTGGCACTGCGGACCACGCTTGATCTGCCGCTAGCGCTTGCCGTGATCCCTGCGCCCGCCCGCCCGGAGCTCGCCGAGGCGCTTAAAGGGCAGACCGGTGTTGATATACTCCAGCACGGCTATGCCCACATCAGTCATCGCCCGGCGGGTGCAAAAAAGGCCGAGCTTGGGGCTGACCGGGGGCTTTGGGACATCGCGAGAGAACTGTCCGATGGCCGGGGCTGGATGGTCGAATTTTTCGATACGGACTGGTTGAGCGTGATGGTGCCGCCATGGAATAGGATAGATCCGGAGGTGGCGAACCTGCTGCCTGGGCTCGGGTTTCATGGCCTGACGACGTTCAACGCACGTGAAGCGGCTGGCCAAATTGATGAACTCATGATCGTCAATACACATGTCGATATCGTCGACTGGGCGGGCCGCGGCGGGTATCGGGGAGACGACGCGGTACTTTCCGCTACAATAGATCATCTCGCTGCCAAACGGAGTGGCAGCGCCGACCCCTACGAGGCGACGGGTATACTGACCCATCATCTGGTGCTTGATGATGCGGGCTGGAATTTTATCGAGAAATTCGGCCGTTTCACCGTCGAACACCCTGCCGTTTCCTGGCGCGCGGCAGCGCATTTGTTCCCGATGCCGTCATGACAGTAAGCTCGATTCACCGGCATACATTCCAGTCGCTGACGGCCGATTACGCCCGATCCGGCGGCGGCCTTCTGGTGACGGCCCTGCCGCTCGTCAGTGTTGAGATGACGGGTGGCGTGGCCTGGGTGTTCGGCATCGGTGCCCTGTTGTTTGGTGTATATGCAATCAATACGGTTATTAGGCATCGCGGCTCAATAGAATGCAGTGAGACCGCTATTTCTGTTTCGGGACCCTTCAAGCGGTCCGTTGCGTGGGCGGAGGTAAGCGATGTCTGGCTTCGGTATTTTTCAACCCGTCGCGATGGCCGGAAAGGCTGGATGCAGCTTGTAGTCAAAAGTTCATCAGGGACGGTCCGGGTCGAATCGACTCTCGCGGGGTTCGCAGATATTGTGGCGATCGCAGTGGATGCTGCCAATAAGAAAGGGGTCGACCTTTCGCCAACGACGGTCGGAAACATAGAACTTCTGGGCGTCAAACCAAGCTTATTTACATCAGGCAACAGATCCCCATGCCAGATCTCTTAAACGTCAACGATCTTAAGGTCGAATTCCATGTGACTGAAGGCGTGGTTCGCGCCGTCAACGGCGTGACCTTTCGTGTGCCCGCCGGCAAAACGGTTGCCCTCGTTGGCGAATCCGGCTCCGGCAAGTCCGTCGTCTCGCAGACCGTCATGGGCATTCTGCCAAAAACCGCCAAAGTCATCGGCGGCGAGGTGATTTTTCACGATCCGCGCGATGAGTCGGTTACCAACCTGCTGAGGCTCGATCAGGATGGAGATAGGATGCGTTCTATCCGCGGCGGCCGGATATCGATCATATTCCAGGAACCGATGACGTCTTTGTCGCCCTTGCACACGGTGGGCGACCAAATTTCCGAGGCATTGTTCCTGCATCGCGAGGTCTCAAGCTCTGAGGGCATGGAACTGACGGAGGAAATGCTTCGTTTGGTCGGTTTTCCTGATCCTCAGCGGACATTGCGTACCTATCCGTTCGAATTGTCCGGCGGACTTCGCCAGCGCGCGATGATTGCAATGGCGCTAGTATGCCGCCCGGCGTTGCTAGTGGCGGATGAGCCCACAACGGCGCTGGATGTCACCATTCAGGCGCAGATCCTGAAGCTGCTCAACGACCTGCAATCGGA
>NZGJ01000012.1 GCA_002689465.1 Rhodospirillaceae bacterium
GGCGATAATGCTCCATTGTCCGGGCATTGTGCGTATTGCCCTGCGGGTGGTTCGGCGTCGCTTCCGCCGTATTGACCAGCATGCAGGGCACCTTCCGCCAGGCCAGGTCAAGGGCTAGGTTCATCCCGACGGGCCCGCCGCCTATAATCATGATAGGTATATTGGTCATTCTGTTCCGGATTTTCTGACTGGTTTTCTGGGAAGACGCGCCGGCCTAAATACAAGTTATCTAGTCCTTGTCACTCCCGGAACCCCCCTGCGCCTTGGCGAACTGTGCCATGAACGCTCTCTGCATATCACCAAAACCCTGAACGCCAACTGTCATCCATTGCTGCATCAATTGCTCGGCATCCATTTCGTCGACCATCTCAGCGGCGCGCTTTATCAGTTCCTCGACCAACGCCTCATTGACCGGCGTGACATCCGGCAATCCAAGCATTCGACGTGCCTCTTCTGGCGTACAGTCAATATCGAATGATACTTTCATGGTTGATTCCTTCCCATTGCATCGCAACTACTCTAGCACAGTTCGAAAGCAACCTGTTCGTTCCGCCAACTCTCGCGAAAGCCACATATGTCCCGAAACCGCCTTTCCGAAGAAACCAGCCCCTATCTCCTTCAGCATGCCGACAACCCGGTGCACTGGTACGGATGGGGATCCGAAGCAATCGCGGCGGCAAAGACTGAGGACAAGCCCATCCTTCTCTCGATTGGCTATGCGGCGTGTCATTGGTGCCACGTAATGGCACATGAAAGTTTCGAGGACCCCACAATCGCCGGAATCATGAACGACCTCTATATCAACGTGAAGGTCGACCGTGAAGAACGCCCTGATATCGACACCATCTACCAGCACGCACTTCAGCTTCTCGACCAACAGGGCGGCTGGCCGCTGACCATGTTCCTGACACCCGACGGTGAGCCATTCTGGGGTGGGACTTATTTCCCGCCGGATTCACGGTACGGCCGGCCCGGGTTTCCCCAGGTTATGTCGGCGATCTCCGAATACTGGACCGACCAACGTGACAAAGCATTGGAGACCGTCGAAGCCCTCAAGGGCGGACTGGCCAAGGTCTGGGCCCCCGAAGCCATCACAGGCGCAGGCAAGGCCATCCCGCTCGCGGTGAACGACCAAGTGGCCTCCCGGCTCGCCGAGGAATTCGATATGGTTAATGGCGGCCTGGGAAAAGAGCCAAAATTCCCCAACCCGTCGATCCACGAATTGCTTTGGCGCGGATGGCTGCGCACCGGCAACGAAGCCCAGCGCGACGCCGTGCTGTTTTCCCTGACCAAGATGTCTCAGGGCGGAATATACGATCATCTCGGTGGCGGCTATGCCCGCTATTCGACAGATTCGATATGGCTTGCACCGCATTTTGAAAAAATGCTTTATGATAATGCTCAGATCGTCGATCTGCTGACTTGGGTCTGGCAAGAAACCAAGGCCCCACTTTTTGCCCAACGCGTTGCGGAGACCATCGAATGGTGCCTTCGCGAGATGATCGCGCCGGTTGACGCCACTGCTCCCGATGTGGAAGGAAGGCCGTTCGCCGCTACATATGATGCTGACTCCGAAGGCTTGGAAGGCAAGTTTTATGTCTGGTCTGCCGCCGAGGTCAGCAAGATTCTCGGCGACGGCGCCGACGCGGCCCTTTTCAAAACCGTCTATAACGTCTCTCCGGAAGGTAACTGGGAAGGCAAAAATATCCTCAACCGAATAGCCCACCCTGAACCGCTCGACGCTGGCAAGGAAGAACAGCTTAAAGCCTGCCGCGAGAAGCTTCTAGCGATCCGCAACGACCGAATCTGGCCCGGCTGGGATGACAAGGTGCTGGCCGATTGGAACGGTTTGATGATCGCCGCCATGGCGAATGCCGCGCGCGTCTTCGACCGCCCAGACTGGCTCGAAGCGGCTGACTCAGCGTTCGCGTTCGTACGTGACCGGATGCAAAAATATGGGCGGCTCCTCCATTCCTACCGCGCGGGAAAGCTAAAGCATTCGGCCCCGTTAGACGATTACGCCAACATGGCCCGTGCTGCCATCTCTCTATACGAAGCCACCGGAAACGGCGTCTATGTCGACACCGCCATCGACTGGATACACGTAATCGACACGCATTACTGGGACGATGCTGGCGGCGGATATTTCTTTACCGCCGATGACGCCGAGGCGCTGATCATACGAACCAAATCGGCTTCCGATAACGCCACGCCCGCGGGCAACAGCGTGATCGCCGNAGTGCTGGCGCGTTTGNATTTCCTNACNGGNGTAGATCATTTCCGCGAACGCGCCGAGCGCATTATTTCTACCTTCGCGGGCGAAGCGGCGCAAAATTTCTTTCCGCTCACGGGCCTTTTCTGCGCTAACGAGCTTTTGCAAACCTGCGCCCAAGTGGTCGTCGTCGGCAGCGCCGACGATCCGGATACGATGGCCTTACTGGATGTCGCTTGGAAAGCACCCAACATGAACAAACTCATCCAAGCGATCCCGCCCGGCGCAGAACTCCCCAAAAACCACCCGGCAACCGGCAAGGGACAGAAAGGTGACCGCGCCACCGCCTATGTGTGTATCGGCCAAACCTGCTCACTTCCGCTGGTCAATCCGGCTGCATTGGCTCAGGCACTGTAAGACAGCTTGACGGGAAGAAACACTCCCCGGGGTTTAAACAAATCAAGCCTGAACCAGCCAAAGCGCTCTGTCCTTGCTCTGTCGTTCATGATCAAAACAAGGAGAGAAAGGCGATAAACAGAGACCTTGCGAGCGGTGTCAAAAAAGCCCGCCGCGAAAAATCGGTGCATCAAAAGTGACAGCGATCACACCCACAACGTGCCGGCAGGGAAAAAGAAACTGAAAGCCAAGCAGCCCGCCGCGAAGCCCTTAAAGAAAAATAGTACTATCCACACCGCTGGTTTATCGCAAAAAATCACGGCGCAAACACTGCTTGCCCTTCGCCGCCGAGCACGATAACCGTGTCCACAGTGCGCCTACCGCGCAACAGCAGACATAGGAGCATCACTATGGCCGACATGAAGATCGGGATTATCGGCGCCGGGGGGCGCATGGGACAAGCTTGCATCCGTCAAGTCACCGATACCGAGGGCTGCGGAGTTGTCGCCGCCTGCGACATAGCGGGTTCAGCCCTGATCGGACAGGACGCAGGCAACATAGCCGGAGTTGACCGTCTGGGCATTGCAGTTAGCGACAATGCCGGCGCAGTCATCGCAGCCTCCGACGCCATTATCGAATTCACTCTGCCCGAACCGACGGTAAGTCATGTCGCGCTGACCGCGGAGGCCAGCGTCGCGCACATCATCGGCACCACTGGCATGGAAGCCGCGCAAGAAGATACGCTTAGAGCGGCGGGCGACAAAACCGTTATCATGCACGCACCAAATATGAGCCTTGCAGTTAATCTTCTGTTTGCCTTGACTAAGCAGGTCGCCGCCACACTAAACGAAGATTTCGATATCGAAATCTTCGAGATGCATCACAAACACAAGGTCGATGCGCCATCCGGCACCGCCGTCGGCATGGGCCGAGCCGCAGCCGAAGGGCGCGGAGTGGAGCTCGAAGACGTCGCCCAATGGGCGCGGAACGGCATCACCGGCGAACGTAAACGTGGCGATATTGGGTTCGCGTCTCTGCGCGGCGGAAATGTGATCGGCGATCACACGGCGACCTTCGCGGTAGAGGACGAACGCCTCGAAATCAGCCACAAGGCGCAGTCGCGCCAGATTTTCGCACGCGGGGCGGTGCATGCGGCGCTGTGGTCAGCGGGTAAAAAGCCAGGTTTTTATACGATGTTCGACGTGCTCGGAATCGAGTACTGACCCAGCAGGCACCATCACCCCAGAAACAACAAGGGCGGCACCAAAGAACCTAGGCCACCCTTGTTATATTTTCGCGAATCATCGCTCGGCCGCGTCTACGCCACGGTAGCGCACTCCGCCTGTGCTTGCTCCCAACCGATAAGGGCAAGCTTGCGGTCGGTACCCCAGCGATACCGCGAGTCGAAGAGTTTGGTCGAGCGGATCACCCGATGGCAGGGAATTAAAAACCCGATGGGGTTGGCACCGACAGCACTTCCTACGGCGCGCACCGCCGTCGGCTGGCCGATAGCTCGCGCAATATCGCCATATGTCACCAGCTGACCCGGCGGGATCGCCAACAATGCCTGCCAGACTTTAATCTGAAAATTAGTGCCCTTGTACCAAAGCCGCAGCGGGCGCTCGGGGTCACCCCGGGCAGGGCCAAACACAGTTTCGCAGTGGGCCCAGGTCTCATCCTGCGCGCGACGGAAGTGTGCGCCTAGAAGGCGGCGCTGAATATCGGCCAGCGCTGCGTGAGGCCCGTCTTCCCCAATGAATTGCAGCCCACAAACCCCGCGGTCGGTCACTGCGACCACAAATTCCCCCAGAAAGCCCGGGTGAATGCCGTAGCGAATCTCTAACCCCTCGCCCATATCCTTGAACTGCCTCGGGGTGATACCTTCGAAATGGACAGGCGGATCATGTAGCCGCAACGGGCCTAACACGCTGGCTTCATGCGCGGCGTCGAGCACGGAGTCAGCCCGATCGAGGGCCCGCCTGGCATGATCCAACGTCAGATATCCCAAAAACTGCTTAGGGCTGACCCCGGCCCAGCGGATGAACAAGCGGCGGAAATGGAACGGACTGAGCGCCGCAGCATTAGCAATCTCGTCAAGCCCAGGCTCCCGGCAAAAGTTCCCTCGGATATAGGCGAGCGCGCGTTCGATCCGGGCGAAATCCTGCGCTTTCTGCTGTGCCGTCTGGAAGACTATTTGTTGCTGCGTGATCTCATTCCTCCATCAGCTAGGCCAGGCTTCCGACCGGCCCACACCGATATCGTACGATGCCCTGTCAGAAAGCACAGTTTCCGGTATCGGTCCTGCGACAGACAAACCCGAGTACCGATGCAACCGGACAGATGACACAAAATACGAAACATGCCCGAACGCTGCGCGGCAAGGCTGCATCGACCCACCCGATATTTGCGGTATCCGTGTTTCCTACGCCCCGCGAGAAGGCGAAGCAGACGGAACGGGTCGGTCAGGATGATTCACCAGCATATTCCGGATCAACCGCGTAATAAGCCCGCTTTCGATATTCGGGCGAGCGCAGATTCGCAAGCGCATCGGTCAGCGCATGGGCGAGCTGGACACGTTCGTCCGGGCTGAGAAAAGAGCCGATCCGCATGTATTTGCCGTGGCTCGCCAGTACCAGCCGGCTGTCATTTTGCGCCGACTCATCGATGCTTACCCGCAGCCAGTAAGGTTGAAATTGATAGCGCTGCACCTTACCCAAAGAGTTGACCTTCTCGACCAGCAGGTTGTCCTGGGTAAGCCGAACAGTTTCGTAGATCCGGGCCCATCGGTAGTTGGCGCGAAATGCCAGATATATCAGTGCGACATCGAGGCTAAAAAAACCCATTACCGGCCACGCCCCCAACATGATGAACACCATGCCGGCGAAAAAACTGACCGATGCGATAGCCACCATCAGCAAAATGAAGCCTTTCGGCCTAAGGCTGGTATTAGGCCGCAGGGTTGCATCAAACAGATAAGCTTTTTTGCCCTTGAGAGGGTTCTGACTGGGCAGAGGAGGAAACGATTTATCCATGATATCAATCATAGGGACGATTTAGCGCCGGAGTCGAGAAATAATGAACGAATGATTAACACCCCCGGGGTTCTGGGTCTGTTCCACCCCGAAGGGCCTTCCCTCAGCCGCGCCGTCCAGCTACAAATCAGTCATGCGTGCCACCATGCCCCTCAAGGACGTCGACGAATTCTTCGCACGGCTGTCCGCCGCCGACCCAGAGCCCAAAGGCGAGCTAGATTACGTCAATGAATTTACCCTACTGGTCGCCGTCGTGCTGTCGGCTCAGGCAACCGATGTCGGGGTGAACCGAGCTACAAAAAACCTGTTCAACGTCGCAGATACCCCAGAAAAAATGCTCGCACTCGGCGAAACCAATGTGCGCGATCACATCAGGACTATCGGGCTATACCGAAACAAGGCAAAGAACGTCATCGCGCTGTGCGAAATGCTCATCGCCGATTTCGCCAGCGCGGTGCCGGAAACCCGAGACGACTTGGTCAGGCTGCCGGGGGTCGGCCGTAAAACCGCCAATGTGGTCCTGAACATTGCGTTCGGCCAACCGACCATGGCCGTCGACACCCATATTTTCCGGATCGGCAACCGCACCGGTATGGCACCGGGTAAAACCGCCCAACATGTAGAAGACAAGTTGGTCAAACGCATTCCCGCCAAGTGGATGGATCATGGCCACCACTGGCTGATCCTGCACGGCCGATATGTGTGCAAGGCTCGAAAGCCGGACTGCCCTGACTGCACTGTCGCCGATCTCTGTCGCTTCAAAGCGAAGACGGCGGGATAGAGCAGTCAGAATTAGCTCATGTACCTCGCGCGCCACGGCCAGACGATGTTCAACGTTGTCTTCGGCGAAACCAAGCGGGATCCCGGTATCGAAGACCCGCCGCTAACCGAACTCGGGTTCAAGCAGGCCGCCGAACTGGCCGAACGCCTCGTTGAGCTCGATATCCGACGCATCATTGCCAGTCCCTATACCCGCGCACTGCAGACGGCACGCATAGTCGCCAACCGGCTCGACGTGCCGGTAACGATCGAGGCAGACGTACGCGAACGCACCGCCTATATCTGCGATGTCGGCGCCGTGACCAGTGAGCTGGCTGCCAACTGGCCACATCTCGATTTCGATAATCTAGAGGAGGTCTGGTGGAACCGCGAGGAAGAAACCATTTCCAAGTTCCACGACCGTTGTTCCACATTCCGGACGCGCATGGCGGCGCTCCCTGACTGGCGGCACGTCGCCATCATCACCCATTGGGGGTTCGTGCGATCGATGACCGGCAAGCGCATAGGAAATGCGGGGTTGGTGGCCTGCGATCCAACCGAACCGCACCCGCCGCTGGATACGACTTGGCCCTGATTTCCCCAATTTTCCACCTCGTTGTCACTCGGGTCTATCCTCCAATCCGCTCAGCCTTTTCCGCACGACCCCGACAAGCTTAGCCCCGGGATAAATTAGGATGGTAGGTGTATGTGAGACGAATCAACCGCCACTAATATTGTTTCACATCAGTATCCGTGATAGCCACAACCGTAGCAGTCACAGCGGAGCAAAAAATGGCCGATAACGACATTCCCCTTGAAAGCGACGCCAATACCGCGGGCGATAACAGCGAGATGGACAGCGCGCCCTTCATGATCGGGGCGCAGTACATTAAGGATTTTTCGTTCGAAAACCCGCGCGGTATCGAGACCCTTTCAGCAATTCAAGACAACCCGGATGTTAGCGTCGATGTTAGCACCAATGCCCGCGCCATCGGCGAAGAAGGCATGTATGAAGTGCTGCTGTTTATCCGGGCCGAGGCCCAGGTCGAAGATAACCCCGTTTTTATTGTTGAACTGACCTATGGGGGCGTCGTTCAGGTCGGCGGCATACCAGAGGAAGAAATCAAACCCGTGGTGCTGATAGAGGGCCCGCGGCACCTTTTCCCATTTGCCCGCTCAATAGTTTCCAATGCAGTCCGCGACGGCGGCTTCCCACCACTTTTGATCAACCCGATCGATTTCGGCACGTTGTATGTTGAGCAACACGTAGACTCAAACGGCTCTGATATCTAAAACCTTGCGGCCCGTAACTATCACTGCGGCGCTAGCTTGGGCTCCTTTGCGCGCACAGATGAGTCTAGAGACGCTCCGGCCCACGCCGGAGTGAAGCTATTTCTTCGGGTCGCCCAGCCACATTGGCTGTTCCAGGCTTGAGACGAAAGCCTCATGCGCCAACAGTTCTTCGGCAGATGGCGCGTGCGGGCGGAGCGGGCGGATTTCCTTGATGGAAACGGACCTGTTGTTTTCTGCATCGGATGCTTTGATTCGGACACCTACTTCCACCGCTGCCAGCTTCAATCCGGGCTGACGACCGCCCCGCAATTCCAGATACACTTCGGCCAGCAACTCGGCATCGAGCAGCGCGCCATGGTAGGTACGCGATGAGTTGTCGATATCGAAGCGCCGACACAGCGCATCGAGCGAGGCAGGAGCACCAGGAAATTTGCGACGCGCCATTCTGACGGTGTCAACCGATTGGCTCATAGGCAGCTCCCGACGCTTCAGGCGACGCAGCTCAGCATTGATAAAACCCATATCGAAAATGGCATTATGGATAACCAACGGATCGTTACCGATAAAGTCGAGAAAATCGTCCACGATATCACTAAACAACGGATACCCTGACAAAAACTCTTTGCTCAAACCATGGACATCAAAAGCGCCAGCAGGCATTTCCCGCTGCGGATTGACGTATTGATGATAAGTCTCGCCGGTCGCGATATGGTTGACCACCTCGACACATCCAATTTCAACTAGCCGGTCTCCGTTGATCGGGTCAAGCCCGGTGGTTTCTGTATCGAGGACGATTTCGCGCATCAGTACTCCGTCGGTGAACGGTTCTCTCGGAAAACATGTCGGGCGGCCAATGGTTAGGCGTTATGTCACGGCAGAGTCTCGCAATTTGCGTCAACCGACGCAAGGTTTGTGCTTTGCCGCGCGCGCTAGCAACAACAAAATCCGCCAGCCGGCGCTTTTCCGCATCTGGCATCTGACGGTCGAGAATGCCGTCAAACTTTTCCCTGGTCATACCTGGTCGCGCCATCACCCGCGCCACCTGCGTGCGGGTCGGGGCAGACACGACGATCACAACATCACAGCGGACGTCAAGGCGGGTCTCGAACAAAAGCGGGATATCAAGCACCGCCAAGGGTACCCGGCGCGCCGCACAGCGTTTGAGAAAATCGTCCTGGCGTCGGCGCACCAGCGGATGCACAATCGCTTCCAGGGTTTTTAGTGCCGCAGTGTCTCCAAATACACGCTTGCCCAGTTCATCCCGGTCGACTGCGCCACCGGCCACGACACCCGGAAACGCTGCGGTAATCGGTGCCACCGCCGCGCCACCCCTGCAAAGCACGGCATGCACCGACGCATCGGAATCATATACCGGCACCCCCATACGCCGGAACATCGCAGACGCCGTCGACTTGCCCATGCCGATGGAGCCCGACAAACCAAGAACGATCATACCGAAACGCCCACTAAAGGACTGCCAGCACATGATCTCGCAAGGCCTGATCGACGACGGGGTCAGTACCAAACCACTCCCGGAAGCCCGGCCGCGCCTGGTGCAATAACATGCCGAGTCCGTCGATAGCGGGGTTACCGCGCGCACGCGCAGCAGCCAGCAGCGGTGTCTCTAGTGGAACATATACAATGTCATAGACCGCTGCCGTATCAGGCAATTTAGTAAGGTCGATATCCAGTTCCGGCTGACCTTGCATCCCCAGCGAGGTAGCGTTGACCAAAAGGGCGACATCGATCAGAGCGTGGCCGCGCTGTTCCCACGGAATAGCACGAACGGAACCGCCAAATTCGTCTCGGATCGCTTCGGCACGTCCCGGCGTCCGATTGGCGATTCGGATTTCCGGGGCACCTTTATCCTGCAATCCAGCAACGATCGCCCGCGCAGCACCCCCAGCCCCGAGCACAACGACCGGTCCAGCATCGGCGCGCCAGTCCGGTTTCGCGTTGCGCAACGATTCTAGAAAGCCGAACGCATCCGTGTTCGCACCATGAAGAACACCACCGCGCACCACGATCGTATTGACCGCTTTCAACCGTCGGGCCCAGCGATCTACGTTATCCATCGCCTTATAGGCTTGTTCCTTGTTAGGAGCGGTAACGTTTATGCCGCGGATACCAAGTTCAGGCAACTTTCGGATCGCATCTTTTGCACCTTCCGGCGGCATCGCGAACGGCACATAGACCCCATCGATCCCGTATTGGCGCAGCCAGTAATTGTGTATCCGCGGGGAGCGAGAATGTTTTATCGGCCAGCCACACACACCGGCAACAAGAGCCGCCCCAGAAAATCCATCAAAGATCGTCATGTTTTCAATACTCCATTCGCCCGCAAATAATGGAGCAGCAAAATCATAGGCAGACCCAGAATCGTGAAATGGCATCCGTCGATGCGCGAAAATAATTGCGCGCCAAGGGATTCAATCCTGTATCCACCCGGCCCACTGAAGGCGTCTTGGCCCACCGCATCGAGATAAGCGGTAATAAATTCGTCGCTTGCATCAGCACGAACCTCAAGCGCCGCCCGATCAACAGCCTGCCAAATGCGCTGACCGCCGCGCGCGATCACCGCATAGGATATTAAATTGTGGTGTTTGCCTCGGAGCATCTGCAACTGAGTTAGTGCCTCCGCGCGATCGACTGGCTTATCCAAGGTCTTCTCATCGCACTCAAGCACCTGATCGCCGCCCAGAACCATTCTTGCCGGATGTTTGCGCGATACAGACATCGCCTTTGCTTCGGCCAGCACTTCGGCCATTTCTGTCCCGTTTGCCCCATCGGCACGCAAGCCAGTTTTAATCTCGTCCTCATCAATGTGAGGCGGCTCAACAATGTGCGGCACGCCGGCGCTTTCGAGCAACCTTCGGCGCGTTATACTAGCCGACGCAAGCACAATAGGTTCGCCGGAAAATCCAACGAAACGCTGCGGTTGCGAAGTCTCTAATGTCATGTTTCGCCCGTATTGGTCTCGTCATGAAACCGGCTATAGAGTTGATAGATTGCGGCAGCCGTCTCCTCGATCGACCGACGTGTTACGTCAATGACTGGCCATGCATTTTTTGAAAACAATTTTCGTGCATCGCTGATTTCAGCCTTTACTGTTTCGATGTCGACGTAATCTGTCTCGGGCTCTTGATGCAACATTAAAAGACGGTTCCGACGTATTTGGATCAAGCGATCAGCGGACGCCGTCAAACCAATAACACTGCTGTTGAGATTAAACAGGTTTTCGGGGAGCGGGATGCCTGGCACAAAAGGAATGTTCGCCGTTTTCAGCCCGTAGTGATTTGCAAGATAAATCGACGTTGGGGTTTTCGATGTGCGCGACACGCCAATAAGAATCAAATCAGCTTCGGCTGCGCCCTCTGTCGCCTGCCCGTCATCATGGGCCATAACAAAATGCAATGCGTCGATCCGGTCAAAATACTCTGCATTTAGCGTGTGCTGCCCACCCGGGCGGTTCACTGTCTTTTGATTGAAATAGCGGGCGAACATGCCGATTACCGGTTCAAGTACTGAAACACAAGGCACACGAAGCCGGGCGCATTCCTCTACTAGAGGCTGGCGCGTGCGACTGCTGACCAGCGTAAACACCACCGGGCCAGGGTTTTCCCTGATGCCCTCAATTACCAGTTCCATCTGGGCTGTCGACCGGACCATTGGCCAGATATGCTCGCGAGGTTCAACGCCCTCAAATTGAGCAATGCTCGCCCGCATAACGCCCTGGGTAGTCTCACCAGTTGAATCCGACACCAAATGGATATGAAAACTCTCACTCACGTTCCTTAACCCGCCTTTTATCGCCAAACCGATTCGTTCACAGCCGGACCAATTAGTGCACCAAAATGGGGATAACTGGTGATCTTCAAACACTCAAAAAAAACTATACCCATTCTCACCAATTTCCCTAGCGTAGTTACCCCAAGGGTACTTGTTCTAACATAGGCGTGGATAAAAACAGTTATCCACGTAATACCGGCGGTTGAAAATCCTCCTGCCCTCGCCTGTGTGCATTTCATATGTAGACTTAATAAATTTCTACCCCTGAACGATTCACATTCTGAACCTGTCAGACACAGCCTGTGGACATCATATAATCCCCAATGTTCACAGGGCCTACTAACTACTCCTACCTTATTGATATTAGAAAATAATAGATTGGTATTTCGTGCAAGATACTGTTCGTGAGATATTCGTGCCATTGTGAATGGGATGCTCAAATATATGAAACCATTAATTCAGGCGCTAAAAGGCAACCGAGTGGATCCACCGCCAATTTGGCTTATGCGGCAAGCTGGGCGATACCTTCCTGAATATCGTGCGGTAAGGGAGGTTGCCGGTGGGTTTTTAAGCCTCTGTTACGACCCGCAGAAAGCGGCGGACGTCACGCTGCAGCCGATAAGGAGATTCGGGTTCGATGCCGCTATCCTCTTTTCGGACATTCTTGTTATCCCAAATGCGCTTGGCCAGGACGTAAAGTTCGAAACAGGCGAGGGACCGCGGTTGCTTCCGGTGCGCGATGCCGAGGGACTCGCCGAGCTAAGCATGGATAATCTCCATCAAAGTCTTGCACCGATCTATGAAACTGTAAAACGCGTGTCGGCTGACCTGCCAGATGGTGCTGCTTTAATCGGCTTTTCTGGCGCGCCTTGGACCGTAGCAACCTACATGGTTGAAGGTAGCAGCAGTCGGGATTATCCAAATGCTAAAGCATGGGCGCTTGGCAACCCAGATGGGTTTCAGAGGCTGGTCGATTTGCTGATCGATGCGACGACAGAATATCTTTTAAGACAGGTCGTGGCCGGTGCAGAAGCGCTTCAGTTGTTCGATACGTGGGCAGGGGTGCTGCCGAAATACGCGTTCGAGCGGTTTTCCGCAGAACCTATTTGCGAGATCGCTCGTCGGGTCAAAGCAGAACATCCGGATATACCGATCATTGCATTTCCACGTGGGGCAAACTTGTATCTGTCGGAAATAGCAAAGGCGCCGGAAATCGACGCCATTGGGATTGATTACGCGGTGGATCCAGTCTGGGCGGCACGGGAAATTCAGCCCCATGCTACAGTCCAGGGCAACTTCGATCCAATTTTACTGCTGGCTGGCGGCGATCAGCTCGAGCGCCGTGCAGTGGAGATTGTCGAGGCGCTTGCGGAAGGGGCACATGTTTTTAATCTTGGGCACGGCATTCTTCCACAAACTCCGCTCGAGCATGTTGAAAGATTGATCAAAGCGGTGCGAGGATAATTATTGGATGAGTAAAACTGCGGTCGTCATATATAATCTCGGCGGGCCTGACAGGCCCGAAGCGGTTCGTCCATTTTTAAAAAACCTGTTCTCAGATCCTATGATTCTGCGGGTGCCCGCACCCGTACGCTGGTTACTTGCGCGCTTTATATCGTGGCGGCGAGCACCTGTCGCGCAGGAAATTTATGCGCAAATCGGAGGGTGTTCCCCAATCCTGCCAGAAACTAAAAAGCAGCGCGATGCTTTAAAAGCAGAACTAGGCGACGGTTATCGTGTGTTCATATCGATGCGTTATTGGCACCCATTTGCTGATGAAACCGCAGGGGATGTTGCAGAATGGGCGCCAGATCGGGTAATTCTGCTGCCGCTCTACCCGCAATTTTCAACCACCACAACAGCATCCTTCACGTTGGCGTGGTATCGGGCAGCTCAGAAGGCAGGGCTTTCGGTGCCAACAGCTGAAATATGCTGCTGGCCCGATGTAGATGGTTTCATCAATGTAATAGCCAGCCGAACTGATGAGGCGATTGCCAAGTTGCCTGATGGGCAACCCTACAGAATTCTCTTTTCTGCACACGGCCTGCCGAAAAAGATCGTCGAGAGCGGCGACCCCTACGCCAGCCAGGTTGAGCGCACATCTGCTGCGGTACTAGCCCGAATAAAGTCGCCGCATGCAGATCATGTCGTATGTTATCAGAGCAGGGTTGGACCGTTGGAGTGGCTACAGCCTTATACCGAGGATGAGATTACTAAAGCAGGCGCTGAGGGAGTTGCGCTCGTGGTTGTACCCGTTGCTTTTGTTAGCGAACATTCTGAAACCCTGGTAGAGCTTGATATAGAGTATGCCAAGCTAGCGCTTGAGGCAGGTGTTGCCCATTATGTGCGAGTGCCGACAGTTAGCGCAGATGTGGCATTTATCGAGGCACTTGCCGACGTCGTAAAAAATACGGCTGAGAATGGAACCGGGCCTGCGAACGGTACATTCTGCGACTCGGTCCACGGGGACTGCCCTTGCCTAAATAAGGTAGCCTAACGTTGGGCGACTATTATGACTGGTTTAAAGCATTCCACGTGATCAGCGTTATTGCCTGGATGGCAGGCATCCTCTATCTGCCGCGTTTATATGTTTATCACGCTGATGCCGTACCAGGCTCGGAAAAGTCAGAAACCTTCAAAACAATGGAACGTCGCCTTCTGCGAGCGATCACCAACCCGGCGATGGCAGCGAGCGTCATTTTCGGCGGTCTGATGTTAGCGACGCCCGGCGTAATAGACTGGTCAATGGGCTGGATCTGGGTAAAGCTGGCGATGTTTTTGGTGATGTTAAAAATCCACTGGCTGTTTGCGCGTTGGGGCCGCGATTTCAAATCCGATCGGAATTCTCGACCGGCTAGGTTCTACCGTTTGTGGAATGAAGCGCCAACAATTCCGCTGATTGTGATTGTAGTCATGGTGATCGTAAAGCCGTTCTGATGCGTCGTGCACCTGACTTCTGCTTTGCGTTTGCGGCCGGTTTTGATAATAAGATATTTGAGTAATTCGATGAGCGCCGCCACAAAACTGATGCGGAGGAAAATGTTATGGATGGAACGATGGTTGGTACCGACTACCAGATTCTCGAACTGAAGCCTTACAACCCTTCTATCGGAGCGACGGTCGGTAATATCGACCTGACCCGGCCGCTGAGAGATCAGGAAATCGCCGAGCTTAAGGCCGCCTTTACCGAATACCAGGTATTGTTTTTTCGCGATCAGAAAATCAGCCACAACGATCATGCTCGGCTTGCTGGATATTTCGGCACTATTGGTCAGCATGTTGGCAAAAAGACCAACAGCCAAGAAAGTGATGATCCCCGGGTGCGTAAATTCTATGCCTCGGGCGATGTGCCGCGCGTATCCGGCAATCTGTGGCACACCGATCAGTCCTGCGCCCCCGTCCCGCCGATGGCAAGCATTCTGTATTTGCACACCATCCCGGACAATGGCGGTGGCGATACCGGCTATGCCAGCATGTATGCTGCTTATGACGCCCTGTCCGACCGTATGAAGGCCCACCTAGAAGGGCTGACGGCAGTGCATGAGGGCAAACACCAGTTCGGTGAGGGAACGCCAGATGCGGTTCATCCGGTAGTCGTCCGCCATCCCGTGAGTGGCCGCAAGCTGCTTTATGTGAACCCAGCTTTCACAATCAAAATCAACGACGTGTCCTATGAGGAAAGCGAAGCTCTGCTGAAGTTTCTGTACGCGCATTGTCTGCAAGAAGAATGGACAACGCGTTTTAAATGGGCGCCTCATTCAATTGCATTCTGGGATAACCGTTGTGTCTGGCATCGAGCTATCGGTGATTATCTGCCGCAGGTGCGATCCGGTTTCCGAGTTCAGATCGAGGGAGAATCGCCGCCCGTCATGGCGTAGATATACTCGAGCGTATTTAACCGGCGCAAGATTGATTTTTGCAGTCCAGTAGCGGGGTTTACGACTCGCGGCGTGGCCGCCATCGAATGGCCCAGAACCCCTTGTCGCTTCCAATCACTTGGGAAATCAGTCTTTAGAGCCGACGGCAGGTCGTGGGTGATATAGGAATACATGTTAAAATGCGTCGCCCACGGTGCCTGGGTCGCGTCGAGATAGAAGCCGGCCCCTTGGCCAAGATCGTAAGTGTCGTCATCCGGCACGTCGTCATTGCGTGGGCTTGTATCGGGGGCTACCACCATCAGACCGAGTTCGGCGGCGATGCCATAGGCCCCGGCTTTGGTGGTGAAATTATCCTCGGTGCAGGCCAGGCCGGCGAGCCAGGTAACGACGGGCACCGGTCCATCCGGCGGTACAAAGACCGAAATCTGCATATTGCAGCCACAAGCATTCGATTCCTCGCTGTAATACCTAAGGGTGCCTCAGTGGTGGTGGTGTTGCGGGATGTTTTCATGCTTATCTCGTCTTTCGGTCGGTCAGGCGGGCATGTGGGAATAAAGCTCTTGCCTCGACCAATGGTTAGGAACGACAGGCCTTTTAGGCTAAATCGCGGGCATGATATAGGGATAAAAAATGCGCTTGGATTGAATGGGGATATCCCGAACTTGTTGGCAGCCTAATTACCAGGCACGCCTAATTGGTATTGCAAATCAGGACACATCATGCCCCAAATCGCGCGGGGCTCAAAGTGTCTGGTTCGAAACACCCGAAAATATATGCAAGGTCTCACATCTTTAGCTCAATGACCTCCGTGTGCGGAAATCTGAGGACCCGCCATCGGCATTCAGCACCCTTACCGTGAATAGCGGCGGCAGATAGCCTGTTCCGGTGATGAGAATATATTCATCATTTGACTTGATGCTTGGAATTTACTAATTAGTCGTCCTATTGTGAAGGCATTCTGCCCGACTGTATTCTCAAAATAAAAAACCAAAACGTCCGGCGTCTTAGCGGTGATCAGCCGCTCTTCCCTCCGAAAACGCTTGTCTAGCGCTATATCTCCCATTCTACATTCCCGGTCCAACACCATGAACCTCAAAGAACTCAAACAAAAACCCCCCGCTGATCTGCTCACCTATGCTGAAGAGCTCGAGATCGAAAACGCCTCGACGATGCGAAAACAAGACATCATGTTTGCTATCCTCAAACAGCTAGCCGAGAACGACGTCCCTATTTTTGGCGATGGAGTGATCGAAATCCTGCAGGACGGCTTCGGATTTTTGCGGTCGCCCGAAGCAAATTATCTGCCCGGTCCCGACGACATTTATGTATCGCCGAGCCAGATTCGGCGCTTTGCGCTGCGCACTGGCGACACGGTTGAGGGTGAGATCCGCGCCCCCAAGGATGGCGAGCGGTATTTTGCGCTGCTTAAGGTTGGGCTGATTAATTTTGACGAACCCGATAAGGTCCGTCACCGCATCAATTTCGATAATCTGACGCCGCTTTATCCTGAAGAAAAATTGATGCTTGGTAGCGATGATCCGACTCACACGGATATGACGCCACGTATTGTCGACCTCATCACCCCTCTCGGCAAGGGCCAGCGCGGCCTAATCGTGGCCCCGCCGCGCACCGGCAAGACGATGATGCTGCAGTCTATTGCCGCGGCAATCACTGCGAACCATCCGGAGGTTTATCTGATTGTCTTGCTGATCGACGAGCGGCCTGAAGAAGTCACCGACATGCAGCGTTCGGTGAATGGCGAGGTTATTTCGTCGACTTTCGATGAGCCCGCATCGCGTCACGTCCAAGTGTCCGACATGGTGATTGAAAAAGCCAAAAGGTTGGTCGAACATAAGCACGACGTCGTCATCCTGTTAGACTCGATCACCCGTCTCGCGCGCGCCTACAACACAGTGGTGCCGTCCTCTGGTAAGGTATTGACCGGCGGTGTGGACGCCAACGCCTTGCAGCGCCCTAAACGCTTTTTCGGGGCGGCCCGAAACATTGAAGAGGGTGGCTCGATGACAATTATCGGTACCGCGCTAATAGATACCGGCTCGCGCATGGACGAGGTCATCTTTGAGGAATTCAAGGGTACAGGCAACTCTGAGATTATCCTCGACCGCAAGCTTGCTGACAAGCGTACCTTTCCCGCAATGGACATCACTAAGTCCGGCACTCGGAAAGAAGAATTATTAGTAGACAAGGGCACGCTATCGAAGATGTGGGTGCTGCGCCGGATCTTGACACCGATGGGTGTGATTGATTCTATGGAATTCCTAGTCGGTAAGCTCAAGGGCACCAAGTCAAACGAGGACTTCTTTGATTCGATGAACCAATAACCCCACTGGGGCAGCGATTAAAAAAGGGTGTCTCAACCAACCCCTCTTTTTATATATGCAACTGACGTCAGACTTATGGCTCTAGAATGATTGATCCAGTAGTCTTCCGAGCAGCCAGATCGCGATGTGCGCGCGCGGCTTCGCGGAGGGAATATTTGTGGTTTACCTCGATTTTCACGTCGCCCGACTTTATCATTTTCATCACGTCGCCGGCCATTCTCCGCATGTTTTCCGGCGTATCGGCAAAGTGGAACAAGGTTGGGCGGGTCATCATTAGTGACCCCTTCTGCGCCAGGATACTGGGGTCGAACGGCGGGATTGGGCCCGACGCGTTACCGAACGTGACGAACAGTCCACGGTGCTGTAAACAGTCGAGCGATGCGGGGAAAGTGCCCTTGCCGATTGAATCATACACCACTGGAACCATCGCCCCTTTGGTAATTTTACGTACCCTGTCGACGAAGTTTTCGCGACTGTAAATGATTGGATAGTCGCAGCCATGCGCTTTGGCGAGTCGAGCCTTACCAGGTGAGCCGACAGTGCCGATAACGGTTGCGCCCAGCGCTTTCGCCCACTGGCACAGGATCAGCCCCACGCCGCCGGCTGCAGCGTGGACTAGGATAACGTCATTCTTGCTAACTTTATATACTTGGCGGATCAGGAACTGTACGGTCATGCCCTGCAGCATCATTGCTGCTGCTGTATCGTCAGCAATTTCGCGCGGCACCTTCACCAGTTTGCCGGAGTCTATGTTGAGGATCTCCGAGTAACAACCAGCACCGGCTGTCCCTGTGGCGACCCGGTCGCCTATCTTGAAGTTGGTGACGCCAGCGCCCACCGCCTCGATTTCTCCGCAAATTTCCCCACCTGGGGTGAACGGCATCGGCATAGGGTATAAGCCGGAGCGCTGATAGATATCGATAAAATTCACGCCGATAGCGCGTGCGCGCAAGGTAACTTCGCCTTTAGCCGGACGGCCGATTTCAATGTCGCGCCATTTCATAACCGAGGGGGCGCCCGCTTTTTCCACGACAATGGCTTTAGGCATGAGTTTTTCCTTTTTGATCGGTGCGTGGACTTTTTCAAGCCCTGTCGTTCTATGAGTAACGGGTGGACCACATGTCCGCACCGTTGTTGTCAACTGGTGTCTGTCAAATGTAGCCGGATGGTCAGGGCCCGAGGTTCTTCAGAAACAGCTCGGCCGTGCGGGAGTTTGCTATCTGTGCCGCTGCAGCATTGAAATTGTCGCCCCCGACTCGCGCAAATGCATGATCGACATCCGGATAGGAGTGAACGGTTATCTGGGCATTGCCGCCAAGCGCGGTTTTGATCGTTGCCTGAGATTCCGGGGAGCAGAACCCATCAAGCTCTGCAAGGTGCAGAATCAGCGGATTTCTGATTTTCGTCGCCATTTCGAGCGAATCTTCGATCTGTACCGGGTAATATCCGGCGCAGGCATCTGCGTCCGTGAAACACGCTGTTGCGTATGCCAGACTGCCACCGAGGCAGTATCCGACGGCGCCGACGTTACCTGTGCAGCCACCAAGACCGCGTAGATGGGCAATCGTTGCTCCAATATCTCCGACGCTTTTTTCGAAATCGGGCAGGAACGCATTCATCAATTCGAATGCCCTGTCCCAGTCGGACTGGCTCTTATCGGTGAGCTGGACGCCGGGTTCGATGCGCCAGAACAGATCGGGAGCAACGGCGATATAGCCGTTTTCGGCAAAGCCGTCACACAGATCACGTATGACCTGATTGACACCAAATATCTCCTGAAGCACGACGATGCCTGGGCCAGCGCCCGATTCTGGCATGGCGCAATAGGCAGAAAATGAACTGCTGCCATCGGCAGCCTGGATTGAAATATCTGGCATGGTGACCCCCGGGAACTAGACCGAAATTTAGGTTAACCGCTTCTTATTACTAACATAATAGTGCTAAAGAGAGAAAAAGTCACTGCTCAAAAAGGCGTTTCGACATGCGCTATAGCAAACGTGCTGTGCGATTTCCGATGTCTAGAGAGCCCGTTTTGTTATTCAGGCCGTCTTTTCCGGAAAGCCCGCTGTTCGGCCATTGGCTGTAACTACCCCGTAGGAGGACAGAATTACGGGAATCGGATTGGCGCGGCAAGCGGCACCGACGGCGCAGGGTACCGCGTCACCTCCTTTTGCGAGGTCGCCATAGGTCCAGGTCTCACCGTAGGTTATTTCTTTCATAACCCTCCAGACGCAATTTTGGTATTGCGAGCGGGGCGGCGCAAGTGGCAGGTTAAATTCCGTCAATGTGCACTCGAAATAGGCGATAATTTGGCCGGCCGCCTCGGCTAATATTGTTGCCGGTCGGCCGTCTGGGAGACCGTTCGGTTTATCGCCCCCCAAAAGGCGGGCAAGTTCATTACCCTGCTCGACGAGGGCTCAATTTCTTCAAAATCAATTTAAACCCCACAGGTTGATCGTTAATGTAGGACCATGGAAAGTAGCTATATAGATATCTATTGCGAGCGCGTTGGGCCGGAATTCTGGTCTGAGCCTGTTAATGCAGGGACGAACATTGCGTTTATTGTCGCCGCATTCTGCTTGGTAAGGATGATCCTACGGGCGGATCGCCCGATCCGCCGCGACCTGGTGGTCTGGGTGTTGACCTTGCTAGTCTTTTTAATCGGGATCGGCAGTACGTTATTCCATACTTTTGCGTCGCGCTGGGCACTTTTGACGGATGTCATACCTATCGCATTCTTCATACTGATTTATACATGGTATGCTCTCCGCCGGCTTGTTGTCGCGCACGCTGGGGTTTGCGCGCTAGGCGTCGCCGCTGTGCTAGGACTTGCTATGGTGGTTCCGCCGCTGACTGGTTTTCGCGGTGGCTCGTATATCGCAGCGTTGACAGCACTGATCGCGATTGGTGGTTTTCTGTCCCTCGTTCGCCAGCAACCCGCTGGCCCAGCGTTGTTGTTCGCCGCTGCCGTGTTCGCGGTGTCGCTGACATTACGCACCATCGACGACCCATTTTGCGATGCATTGCCATTGGGTACACATTTTATATGGCATGTGCTGAATGGCTGTGTGCTGTTTATTGTTGTCCGCGCACTGGTGTTGTTTGGCCGCCGGGCTTGAGCGGTTGGTGCTTGTACAATCATCAGATTCCAACCTTTATCCATCGTTTTCAAAAAAAGAGTCCATATGAGCGTTCTTCCCACTTTACAAATCCCCAAACGTTGGCCTGCCGAATACCCTGACATCCTGCGGCTTTAATCTTTGCTGACCCCGAATGGCGCGAAGGCTTCAATCATGCGGGAAGAAATGGGTTTGCCCTATGAGCCCCATCTCATATCATTTCGTACCGACGATCAGATGACACCTGAATTCTTATCGCTTAACCCGAACAACAAAGTCCCGGCAATTGTCGATCCCGGCGGCCCTCGGGCCAAGCCGGTGGTGCTTTGGGAAAGCGGTGAGATCCTTATCTGTCTCGCAGAAAAACCGGAAAGCTGCTGCCCGTCGATCCGGTGGCACGGTATGAGTGTCTGCCGTGACTGATATTCCAGATGGGCGGCGTCGGCTCGATGTTCGGCCAACTTGGCCATTGCTATCAATTTGCCGCCAATAAAATCACTGACGATTACTCGATTGCCGATATCGCTACCTTCCCGTGGGTCAGGGTGGTCGACGGTTTCTATGGTGCGGGCGAACTGGCTAGCATTGACGATTTCAAGTGCGTCAATGCCTGGGTCAGCCGTTGTGAAGCCCGGCCGGCATCGAAGGTAGGGCTATATACACGTTTGCGGGGATAACACCCTATCGTGACCTTGCCCACGGTAACGGGTATTAGTAAGGGCTCAATGAGTGCATACTGCGTCTAAATTAGCATTGGTGAATATTATGGAAACGGTTAGTACGTCGGTCTTGGGTCTACCCCTTTTTTTGGCATATCTGGCTGTCGCTGCGGTGCTAACGGGCATTTATATCGTGGTTTATATGTGGGTAACCCCGCATGCCGAGATCAAGTTGATCCGCGACAATAATCTCGCGGCGGCCGTTGCGTTTGCCGGCAGCCTCATCGGGTTTTCCCTGCCGCTCGCCAACACTATCGCTGGATCGGTTAGCCTGGTCGACTGCGGGATCTGGGGGTTGATAGCGCTGGCGGTACAGATCGTGATTTATTTTGTGGCACGTATCCCGATGCCTAGGATGTCCGAGCGGATCGAGAGCGGTGAAATGGCTAGCGGTGTCTGGCTTGGCTCGGCATCGCTTGCCGGTGGGCTGTTGAATGCGGCATGTATGACGTATTAGCGAAGCGCCTGTTGGGTCAATCCGTCAAATCGTCCCACAACTCCTTTACCCGGGAGAAGAAACCTTCGGATTCGGGACTTGTCGTGGTCTGGCCCTTGGCTGGTTTTTCACCGGCGAATTCACGGAGTAGCTCTTCTTGCCGCTTTGATAGGTTGACCGGCGTTTCCACATTCACGTCGATATACATGTCGCCGCGCGCTTGACTGCGTAATACCGACATGCCCTTGTTGCGCAGTCGGAACTGATGTCCGGATTGGGTGCCCTTCGGCACCGTCACCTTGGCGCGTTTACCTTCTATGGTGGGCACCTCTACCGATCCGCCCATTGCTGCCGTGGCCATCGGGATTGGTACACGGAGGTGCAGGTCGGCACTGTCGCGCTGAAACATGCGGTGCGGCGCCACAGCAACGAATATATACAGATCACCCGCCTGGCCGCCCATGGAGCCGGCCTCGCCCTCGCCTGAGAGACGAATACGGGTGCCGTCCTGGACGCCTGCCGGAATGGAAACCTTTAGCTTCTTTTCCTTTCGTACGCGCCCAGTTCCACTGCAACTGCTGCACGGATTCTCAATAACCTGCCCGGCACCGTTACAGGTCGGGCAAGTCCGTTCAATGGTGAAAAAACCTTGTTGGGCCCTGACTTTACCGCGACCATGGCACGTGCCACAGGTCGACGGCCGAGACCCTTTTGCAGCGCCAGTACCGTTGCAGTCTTCGCAACTTACTGCCGTTGGCACGCGTATATGGGTTTCGCGTCCATTGTATGCGTCTTCAAGGCTGATCTGCATGTTGTAACGCAAATCGGCGCCATGTGTCGTGCCACCTTGGCTACGCCCGCCGCCGCCAAAATCGCCGAACATCTCGTCAAAGATATCTGCAAAGCCACCCCCACCGCCAAAACCGAACCCGCCACCTCCTTGGCTCGGGCCACCGTTCTCAAATGCCGCGTGGCCATACTGATCGTAGGCGGCACGTTTTTCGACATCTTTCAGAACGTCGTAGGCTTCGTTGGCTTCCTTGAATTTTGCTTCCGCCGCCGCGTCATCCGGATTTCGGTCGGGATGATACTTCATCGCGAGTTTTCGATAGGCGCTTTTCAGCGCGGACCCGTCCGCGTCCCGTTTAACACCTAGGGTCTCATAATAATCCGTTTTGGCCATACTCAAAGCCTTCTATGCGACGTCGCGATCTATGAACGCACCGGTGCGGTGTCGTCGAACCATCTGCGTCACCACTCACTGGTGGCCCATTAGGCCGATTTGTCTTTGGGCTGGTCCTCATCCACTTCTTCGAAATCGGCATCGACCACGGTGGCATCATCGCCTCCAGCCTGATCGCCGCCCGCATTACCTCCGATGTCGCCCATGTCGGGCCCACTGGCCGCAGCGTCTTCTTGCTGTGCTTTGTACATGGCCTCACCCAGCTTTTGGGCGGCCTGAGCTAGTACATCAGTCTTGGCGGTGATGGCTTCGATATCGTCCTCTTCGAGAGCGGATTTCAGGTCGGCCATGCTGGCTTCGATAGCCGTTTTATCCTCGTCTGATAATGCCTCGGCATGTTCGGACAGTGTCTTTTCGGTCGAGTAAATTAGACCGTCTGCATTGTTACGAGCCTCCACTGATTGACGTCGCTTCTTGTCATCCGCGGAATTCTGCTCGGCATCCTGAACCATCTGTTCGATATCTTCGTCGGATAAGCCACCCGATGCCTGTATACGAATCGTCTGTTCTTTGTTCGTCGCCTTGTCCTTGGCGCCTACATTAACAATGCCATTAGCGTCGATATCAAACGTGACCTCGACCTGCGGCACGCCGCGTGGTGCCGGTGGAATGCCGATAAGATCAAATTGACCAAGCAACTTGTTATCAGCGGCCATCTCACGTTCGCCTTGGAACACGCGGATGGTGACTGCGTTCTGGCTGTCTTCGGCGGTTGAGAACACTTGACTTTTCTTGGTCGGGATCGTTGTGTTTCGGTCGATAAGGCGGGTGAATACGCCTCCTAGTGTCTCAATGCCGAGCGACAGTGGTGTGACGTCTAGCAGCAGCACGTCTTTCACGTCACCCTTCAACACACCAGCTTGGATCGCAGCACCGATGGCGACGACCTCATCCGGGTTGACGCCGCGATGTGGTTCGCGCCCAAAGAAATTATTAACTGTCTCTAAAACCTTGGGCATACGGGTCATGCCGCCGACCATAATCACTTCGTCGATCTCGCCCGCCGACACGCCAGCATCTTTAAGGGCTGCCTTGCATGGCCCGATAGTTCGATCAATTAGGTCGTCGACCAGTGCTTCAAGCTTAGCGCGTGTCAGCTTCAGGTTGAGATGTTTTGGTCCAGCCTGATCCGCCGTGATGAACGGCAGGTTGACCTCGGTCTGCGACGAGCCGGAAAGCTCGATCTTAGCTTTTTCAGCGGCTTCCTTTAATCGCTGCAGAGCAAGCTTGTCTGCGCGCAGGTCGATCGCATTCTCTTTTTTGAACTCGTCGGCTAGGTAATCCATAACACGGGCATCGAAGTCCTCACCGCCGAGGAATGTATCACCATTGGTGGATTTTACCTCGAAAACGCCGTCACCAATCTCTAGCACGGACACGTCAAACGTACCGCCACCCAAATCGTAGACCGCGATTGTGCCGGCTTCCTTCTTCTCAAGGCCATAGGCAAGTGCTGCCGCAGTCGGCTCATTAATAATGCGCAGGACGTCTAGCCCCGCGATTTTGCCGGCATCCTTCGTCGCCTGGCGCTGTGAATCGTTGAAATATGCAGGGACTGTTACAACGGCTTCGGTCACTTCCTCGCCAAGGTGCGCTTCGGCGGTTTCCTTCATTTTCTGCAGAATGAACGCTGAGACTTGGCTTGGCGAATATTTCTCGCCGTCAGCCTCCACCCAGGCATCACCGTTATCGGCTTTAACGATCTTGTATGGAACAAGATCCATATCTTTCTGCGTCGTTGGATCGTCGAACGGCCGGCCGATCAGCCGTTTGATTGCGAATAACGTGTTTTCCGGATTGGTTACAGCCTGGCGTTTTGCGGCTTGGCCGACAAGGCGCTCGTCGCCTTCGGTGAATGCTACCATAGACGGCGTAGTGCGCGCGCCTTCCGAGTTTTCGATGACGTTGGCGTCAGAACCTTCCATCACGGCAACGCATGAATTTGTAGTTCCGAGATCGATACCGATTGCTTTACCCATAATAGTACCCCGCTTTTCGGCAGACTCCGACGGCCCTCTCGGCGCCGATGGTTATCCCCCGAGGTTTCACTAAACCCCAATTAAATGGATTATTCGTTATATAAGAAGCTTAAAGAGCTCTTACAATAGCTTAGAGCACTCAATAGCTACGTATTTTACTTTTACGGCTGCTTCTTCCGCCTGCTGCTGATGTATCCCGTCGAGATTTTGGTCTTGTCATCGTGTGTTCGGTTCCGCTAGTTACAGTAATCCTGGAAGTTTGCACTTTATCAGATTATTTTTCAGTACCCCTGCCTCTTCGCTCGTTGTCCGGCTTGGCCAGACACATTGGCCGCATAGCGGGTTGGTTTAAAAGTCACGCCGGGTCGATAAAAATCCTAATGTGATGCCCTCAAAGTCAGAGCGCGCAGACCGACCATACGAAAACATATGTGAGGGCCATCAACTCGGCCTCGCCGCCTGCTTCAGCAAGCCTTTTATATATGATTCATCGGTCGTCAGGCGGCGGCAGCCGGAACCAGCGCTGATCGATTAGGGCAGCGATAAACGAACGACCATTGTTCCCGTCGAACTCGTCTTGCTGGCCGGTGCAGGTGACGAATTCATGATGTCTGGGCGGTTCTATAATCATTCAGATTATTATTAGTCCAAGGTCCAGCATTGGGTCATCGTCCGTTACAGTATATCCGATGACTTCGTTGTAAATTTGTGTATCCGGTCTAGATTGAATGGATTGCGCGGGTTGCCGCTAAGAGCTTCCCGAACGGGCACAGCCGCCCTTGCCCATTCCAATTGTGTATATTTAAAAGGGTGGTAGCGTAACGCATGGTTAGGATCGACACGATTAAGGCGGGCGCATCTCGCCGCTCACGGGCTTGAGGCTCACGCGCAGAGCCGGAATCTGCAAAATGCCCATCGCTGGTGAGGTTAGAAGAAATTGCGGTAGCTGATCCGGGCGTGCCCCGGTGGGGCCGCAAAACGCGCTCTGCACCGCACCACCCGGCTCACCAAGGTTTTACATTATATTCGCCGACTGCACCGGTGGCGAGCTTGAAGCCGGAGTCGGCAGAATAAGTACTTTATGTCCATTCCTAGACATCGCTCATCAACTGAGGAGACCCTGATGCCTTCGTATCTTCCTCGGTAATCGGGCGCAAAACTCGGAGGCCAACCGGTTAACCCCGCCCTCATTGACGGCATCGCATCCGAATTGACGCGCTGCGATCTTGCATTCAGGCTTTGTCGGCAGGGGCTTACCGGCCCAGAGGGTACTTGCGGCCGCTTCATAAAAGCTGATACGGACGTCGACGGCATCGGAATAGACCGGGCACATGCTGGCAAAGGCAACTCATCCCAACAGTCGCACCCGTTTTCGTGCCAATAAAGTGGTGAGGTACCGCCATCGCGATGCCAAAATTCTGGCCGCTGGTAGCCGCCGTCTTCGACAAACTCGAGATACTCGCTATTGGTGACCGCGCGAGACGCGATGGATAAATCGCCGACCAATGCTTCATGGACGGCCCCTTCATTGATGTGGGCGCGATACGCCACGACCTCATCATTAGAAGGGCGCGTCAGCAGACTTCGATCCGGTGGCGCAAGATGTGGACCTCAAAACTTTTAGTAGCAATTGAGCAAAAGATTGAATGCTGGATCGAACCCCTAATACCCCGCGGGATGCGGCTTCCGAATAAAGGGCCTCAAAAAACCAGCTGACCTGGACTAGATACCATTTTGTTGGACTGACATCTGGCATCGACTGGATTTGGCGGTCGTCAACCTACAGGTGCTCGACGATTTGTTCGGTCTGATTGCGAGCGGCGACGAAATGGCTGATGTAACTATCGCGGTGGTCGGTTACTTCGGGCTTGAGCGTGTGAGGGGTTCGATCGGCATAATCTGCTTGCGCATCAATTTAACGCCCACCCTTCTAGAATCCGCCGAGAGGAGGCAAACAAAAGAGAAGGATGGTGCCCAAGAACTGCCATAAGATCTTTTTGTCTCTCCAATCTAAATCAGCAAAAATATGGGGACAACTACCATCCTGCTCTGCGCAGAAACAATTGGCAATCAACGCCCGATGCAATGCAGCCTTAACAGCGTCTTAGCTACACTGTTGTGTCGATCTCGTCTCTTGTTCCCGTGTCTTCGGGCAATGCCTTGGCGATGCCCACTTTGGCTGGCCGCAGCAGGCGATCGTGAATGATGTAGCCGGTTTCTATTACTTGCATCACTGTACCGTGCGGGGCGTCGTTGGTGGGGATTTCAAACAAAGCTTCATGGAACTGGGGGTTGAATTTCTCACCCATCGGTTCGATCCTCTGAATTTTGTGGCGCTCGAGCGCCGACAGCAGTTCTTTTTCGGTCAGCGCTATTCCCTCAATAAAACCGAGCAGCGCGGCACCATCCGGATCGCCTTCTTCTGGGATCGACTCGATCGCGCGCCGCAGATTATCGGCGACAGTTAGCATGTCACGAGCGAAATTGGCGGAAGCGTATTTCAGGGCCTCTTCCCGATCCTTTTGCGAGCGCCGCCGCAGGTTTTCCATCTCAGCTAGGTTGCGCAGAAGTTTGTCTTTTAGCTCTGCGATTTCGGATTCCGGGTCGGCCATCGTGTCGACTTTCACCTCGACATCGGCCTTTAATTCTTCGCCGACCTCGTCCTCGCTGGCTTGTTCTTCGACGTCCGCGGCTACGTCTGTCGCGGCGGTTTTTTCCTCGGGGGTTTCGCTATTCTTTTCCTGATCGCTCACGTTTTCTGCTTTCTATTGAGTTGTCTTTGGCGTCAACGACCGCCTAAGGCCCGGCAGCCACTCCTATCCGATAAGACGGTCGATTACCTTTGCGGTATAATCAACCATCGGAATGATGCGCGCGTAATTCAACCTCGTTGGGCCTATGACCCCGATCGCTCCGATGATCGTCTGGCTATCGCCTTTGAAGGGCGCTACCACCATGGAACATCCAGCTTGGTCGAACAGCGTGTTTTCTGCACCGATAAAAATTTGAACGCCATCCGCAATATCGGTGACATCTAGCAACTTTACCAGAAGTTCCTCGGTCTCCAGCGCCTGGAATAGCCCACGCACGCGTTCGAGATCTTGAGTGGCCGATACTTCATCTAGCAGCCGCGACTGGCCTTTAACAATCAGGGTACCGCCGAAACTTCCTGTGTTACCGGCCGGGCCTGCGCCAGACCACGCCGCCAGTCCCGCATCAATGAGGTTGGCGGTAATTTGGTCGATTTCCGCGCGTCGTTGTTCAATTTCAAGCCCGACGGCACGCCGCGCTCCATCGATCGTTTTGCCTGCAAGCCGCGAGTTGAGGTAGTTTCCGGCCTGAACCAGCGCCGCGGGTGGTGTGCCTGGCGGCATGTTGATGACCCTGTTCTCCACAAAACCATCATCGGTGACCAAAACTGCGAGAACCTGACCGTCGCCTAAATTGACGAATTCAATATGTTTGAGCGGCCGCGCGGTCTTAGGTGCGACCACAAGTCCAGCGCACTGTGCGAGCCCTGAAAGTAGCGATGTGGCTTCGCTCAGCGCTTCGTTCAAATTTGTACCGCGGGTGATGCAGCGCGCTTCGATGTTTTCGCGGTCTTCTGCACTCAGGTCGCCGATTTCGAGCAATCCGTCGACAAATAGCCGAAGCCCGGCATCGGTCGGCAGGCGCCCCGCAGATCTATGGGGTGCGTAAAGCAGGCCCATATCTTCGAGGTCGGCCATTACATTTCGGATTGTTGCCGGCGACACCGGCACCTTAAGGCGGCGCGAAAGTGTGCGCGAGCCGACGGGATCGCCATCAGCAACATAAGCCTCGACGATTTCTCGAAAAACCTCGCGTGAACGGTCGTTTAGTTCGCTAATTATGGTGGAATTCGGAATGTTCATTCTATTCACCGAAATGTTCCCGAAATCTAGTGTTGGTCCGGGTTTTGTCAATCGGATGATTTTCCGACCTAAATCCGGCGGCGGTCCTCGTCCAAGATTTAATAGATCGCTTTACGCCACGCCCGAGCTTAGATAGCTTGCAAGGACTTTTCGAAATAGGAGAAAAATATGCGCCCGTCCGGCCGCTCCCCCGAACAAATGCGATCCGTGAAGCTGGAAACCGGGTTTAGCTCTTATGCCGAGGGCTCATGCCTGACGAAATTCGGTGACACGCATGTGCTGTGTAACGCAACCGTTGAAGAGCGCGTGCCGCCATGGATGCGAAATTCGGGCCGGGGCTGGGTGACAGCTGAGTACGGTATGCTGCCGCGCTCGACCCATCAGCGCACCGACCGTGAGGCTGCCCGAGGTAAACAATCCGGTAGAACACAGGAAATCCAGCGCCTGATCGGCCGTTCGCTGCGCGCTGTGGTCGACCTTCAAGCCCTTGGCGAACGCCAGGTTCGACTCGATTGTGACGTTATCCAGGCGGATGGAGGCACTCGGACGGCCTCTATCACCGGCGCATATGTTGCTCTCAAACTGGCGATGGCTGGCCTGATCCGCTCCGGCGCATTGTCTGCCGATCCAGTTGAAGGTTCGGTTGCTGCCATATCCTGTGGTATTTACATGGGAACGCCGGTGCTTGATCTGGACTATCCTGAGGATTCACATGCCGAGGCGGATGCCAATTTCGTTTTGACCGGCACCGGAGGTATCGTTGAAATCCAGGGAACCGCGGAGGCCGCCCCGTTTTCTGAAGAGGCCTTCCAGCAGCTGATGGAGCTCGCCAAGAAAGGCATTGGCGAGCTTACGACTGCGCAGAATATGGCTCTTGCCAACTGATATGGCGCGCCGGCTCACTGAAAAACGGCTTGTAATTGCGAGCCATAACCCTGGAAAAGTTCGGGAGATTAGCGAGCTGCTGAGACCCCGGCAGATCGAAGTGGTTTCGGCATCAGAACTAAATCTGCTCGAACCCGAAGAAACTGGCAACAGCTTCGTTGCAAATGCCAAACTAAAGGCCGATGCGGCAGCCCTCGCTACGAAACTTCCGGCTTTGGCCGACGATTCTGGAATGGCGGTGCATGGGCTCGAGGGCGCGCCGGGGATCTACTCTGCGCGGTGGGGTGGTCCCGACAAAAATTTCGACGTTGCGATGGCCCGGGTAAACGATGAGCTTGGCGATAACCCTGACCGTACCGCGCGGTTTGTATGTGCCCTTGCCCTGACATGGCCTGACGGGCATTGCGAGGTTTTCGAGGGCGAAGTGGCAGGCACACTGGTTTGGCCGCCTCGCGGTGAAAAGGGATTTGGCTACGACCCAATGTTTCTTGCTAATGGCGATGCTGGAACCTACGGAGAGATAGACCCCGTGGACAAGCATGCTGGCAGCCACAGAGCCGCAGCCTTTGAAATGTTGGTCGAGGCCTGCTTTCCGCCGGCTCTGTGAGTAATGAGTGAAGGGGTAATTCCAAGACCTGTGACTGTGCCAGGCGGTTTTGGCCTATATATTCACTGGCCGTTTTGCGCGACCAAATGCCCCTATTGCGATTTTAATTCCCACGTTGTCGATAACGTCGACGACCAGGGATGGCAGAGAAGTCTTTTGTTAGAGCTCAGGCATTACGGTTTTCAAACAAAAGGCCGTCGGCTTGACAGCGTATTCTTTGGCGGCGGGACGCCATCGCTTATGCCGCCGGCAATCGTTGGAGCGTTGTTGGGCCGCCTGTCCCATTATTGGTCGGTACCCGACGACCTCGAGGTGACCTTGGAAGCCAATCCGTCTTCTATAGAGGCAGGTAAATTCGCCGAGTTCCGGGCAGCAGGTGTGAACCGTGTATCCGTCGGTGTCCAGTCATTCGATGATCGAGCACTTAAATTTCTCGGCCGGACGCATAGCTCGAAGGAGGCAATGCAGGCTATTACCATAGCGGAACAGTGCTTCGATCGGGTCTCTTTCGACCTTATTTACGGGTTGCCTGATCAGAGCCTTGATGCGTGGGCATCGGAGCTCGCAAATGCCTTGGTGCGCGGGACCGGTCATCTTTCCCTATACCAGCTGACTATTGAGAAAGGCACCCCTTTCTATGCCGACCATAGAAAGGGGAGTTTTTTGCTTCCAGATGACGATTTATCAGCCGATTTGTATGAATTAACGAGGATTTTGACCAAAAACGCGGGCTTAGAGGCGTATGAAGTTTCAAATTACGCGGTTGCGATGCATGAGAGCCGCCACAACCTGATTTATTGGCAGGGGGGAGACTATATCGGAATCGGGCCTGGGGCACATGGGCGGCTCACAGTGGGCGGTGAACGTCTCCGCACAGAGCAAGTACCAAGCCCTGCTGGTTGGTTAACGGCAGTTGCCCGCGACGGTCATGCGACCAGGCTCAGTGAGCCGATCAAAATGTTCGAGCAGGCGGAAGAATACATCATGATGGGATTGCGGCTTTCTGAAGGGATCGACCGTGCGCAGTTTGAGGAGATTGTTGGCCAGTCACTGGATGACTGCATCGACGGGGCGCAAGCCGCCGCCTTCTGTGAAGCAGGCTTGCTAGAGGCGGATACACGTGGCATACGCGCTACAGATGCCGGCATTCAGCGTTTAAACCCGATCATCAGTGCATTGATGCTTTGATCCTTACTGATCCTGTCTAAATTTGGCTAGTTTTCCCGTAATTTGAAGTTTTTTAGCGCCTGATCTATCATTTTGCTCCCGCCCGGGGTCACTTCCCGCACTTCAAGGCCGCGTTCGGATAACCCGTTCGGTAAAAACCTGAAAAGCCCGCTGATCCCGGCAAAACCGGTTGGTGACGTTAGGGTAGCTTTGTCATATTTGGCGCCGCCTTCTTGGGAGCTGAGAATGGCCGCCAAGGCGACCAAATCGTAGGCATTTGCCCCAAGGGGATGGGGCTCTTTTTCATATATGGCCCGAAAATTACGGGCGAAATCATTATCTCTTGCCGCTGGGGGTGTGGCAAACCATCCACCCACTAGTGCGGGTTCCCTTCCCGTGCCTTCTGCGGCCCAGCTTGCCAGCCCCAATAGCCGCACCCGTTTCGTGTCGATATCAAAATTACCCAGTTGAGCCGCCATCTTCAAGAGATCCTCCCCGCTGGTCGCCACAACAAGGGCATCAAAAGATACGGGGCCAAGCGTATCGAGAATTTTAAGTCGTGCTAGCGCTCGTTTCGAAACTTCATCCTGGCGCTTGGCCAGCGCCCTTTTCTGTTTCAAAAGCGCCGCACGCCGAACATCGTAATTACCAATGGTGTGTACGGCGCGCGCGATGTCATCGGTCGCCGGGCCGAATTTTTCGCTACGAACGATCGCGATTCTTGCTTTCCCGGCTGCCCGACGAGCCGTTTCCAGAACCCGGTCCCCAAACGCTCCACGGGGCGTCAAAACTCCAAGTTGTCGAACACCACGCTGGGCCGCATAGGATATGACGCGCTCAATCTGGGACTCTGGAGATAGACCGGACAAATAAACTCCGGGTTCGGCCACCAAACGGTTATTCGAAAAGGCCAACATATTCAGCCCTGCGTTGCGGACAATCGGCGCAGCACCTAATACAGCGGCTGAATATATTGGCCCGATTACCAGTTTCACACCGTCCGCAACAGCCCTCTCCGCGGCATTCGCCGCCCCTTGGCCAGTCGCCGCAGTATCATAGGGACGCAGTTCGAAATCACTATCCGCCAACTCAAAAAAGGCAAGTTTAGCGGCATCGAGGACGGCCCGTCCAAGCTCTGCTCTCCCTCCGCTAAGAGGCAGCAGGATGGCAACGCGTGTGCGGTTCTCAATGCCGGCGGGGGGGGTCAGCTTTACTCTTGGCGGTGCCTGTTCGGTCGTTGCCCCCCGGTTAAGCTCCGCCGCAAGTGGTGCCGCGCTCGGTAACGGAAGTTGGAGGCGGCTTGGGACGTTGGCCTCCATCAAAGGCGCAGCTTCTGGCTTGTTACGTCCTTCACCGATTACTGTATTCTTGCAGGCAGTGAGGAAAAGAGCTGTTGCAAGAGCTAGGGCAATCTCTGAATATAGTCTCATAAATGGATCCGTTTTCTGACGAAATGAAGGACGATATGAATGCCGGGGCGCAGCCTACCGATGGCCCTCGGCCAAGTAAACGCCGCGGAGCACTTGCCACGTTACCTACGGGCCTATACTTGGTCGCAACGCCTATCGGAAATCTCGGAGATCTGTCTCCGCGCGCCATCGATATCCTCGATGCCGCCGATATTATCGCCTGCGAGGACACGCGTGTAACTGGCAAGCTGCTCAAACACCACGGTGTCGAGACCCCGATGGTTCCATATCACGATCACAGCTCTTCCAGAGCGCGCATCGGTATTATCGAGCGCCTCAAAAGTGGCAAAGCCGTGGCACTTGTGTCGGATGCCGGCACGCCCCTCATATCTGATCCGGGCTACCGCCTAGTTCGCGATACCATCGATGCCGATATTCATGTTACAGCCGCCCCCGGCCCTTCCTCGCCGATGACGGCGCTTGTTCTGTCCGGCCTGCCGACGGATAGATTTTTGTTTGCGGGTTATTTGCCGACAAAAGACAAGGCGCGTCGCGACACGCTATCGGAATTTGCTTCGCTGCAGGCCACCCTTATATTTCTCGAATCCCCGAAACGCCTTGCTGCTTCAATTTCCGCTATGGCTGACGTTCTGGGCGATCGTCCTGCCGCAGTTGCCCGCGAGATGACCAAGCTCCATGAGCAGGTGCGTCGCGGAGGTCTTCGCGACCTAAAAGAGGTTTACGCCAACATACCGGCGCCGAGGGGTGAGGCGGTCGTCGTTATCGGCCCGCTTGATGATGCGAATACCACAATCGTTGATCTCGATTCGATACTTGCTGATGCCCTCGAAATTATGAGTGTCCGCGATGCCGCCGAAACAGTCGCTACGGCCACTGGGCTTGCGCGGAAAAAAGTCTATGCTAGGGCACTCGTACTTGGCCGCTCACAACCCTCTTTATCATAGGATCAATGAAACGCTGAGCGAATGACCCAATAGCTGCCAAGTATGTAAACGTATCGAGCAACAAGCGGCAGTCGCCGCGCGGTTGGCGCTTCCGCTCACAATCTAATATCTCCAATACTGTCGCTGGGGGAAACCGTTAGGAGTAATTTTTCCTGCCGCTTGCAAAGACACCGCTATTGTCTTTGCCGAGTTCAGGGTTCCCCCGGGGGGCGCGTAATTGAATCTATCTCTCGGTATTAGCGCTCCAGCCCTTCTGGAGCTGCCCCAAACCGCTTGGCTAGTCATTGCCCGGCTCGCCTTTTGGCCTGATTAATGACAGCACCATAAAATCAGTGGTTGGAGTGAATCGACCAATTAGACAGATTTCGTTATGGTTGAGATTTCCTAGCGCCAATTCTCCGGAGCAAGAGATACATGACCCCTAATTTTTGCGATTCCCCGATATCGTCTTCGAAAGTTCGCCGAGTATCTGCTATGCGTAAGACGGCTGCTGCGGTCTCGGTTGCAATTTTGCTAGGCGCATCGTTACAGGGATGCGTCGGCGCCGTGGTGGGTGCGGGGGCTACGGCAGGTACCGCAGCCATGGAGGAGCGAGGCCTTTCGGGCGCGGCGAATGACACTGCGCTGCGTCTGCGCATAAATGCTCTGTTCTCCGATAGGGACGAGCGGCTTTGGCGCAATGTTGGGATGCAGGTTTATATGGGGCGGGTCCTGATGACCGGCACAGCAGAGACTGAGGCGATGCGGACAGAAGCCGTTAAGCTTGCCTGGTCGGCAAAGGGCGTCAAAGAGGTTATTAACGAAATACAGATTGAGGGATCGGCAGGCGCAAGTGGATTCGCACGTGACACCTGGATTTCGACGCAGCTAAAATCAGCGCTGCTGTTTGACAAGCGGATCTCGTCGATAAATTATTCGATCGAGACCACGGGAGGCACCGTATATCTTATCGGTCTTGCTCAGAACCAGGCAGAGCTTAATCGCGTGATGAATCACGCCCGCGGGCTGTCCTACGTCAAAAAAGTGATAAACTACGTTAAGATCAAGAGACCGCCTACTAACCGATAACATTTCGAGGCATCGTGATACCGCGCGCTCAAGCAGAGGGAGTTCTCCGAGAGATCGGAACCCGTCCTGATGATAAAATCGATCTTGCGGAGGGAGCGCTGGCGCTTGCTGCCCTCGATCGTCCTGGTGTCGCGCTCGATCGTTATCGGGATCATATTAAGCAGCTCGCACGAGAAGTGGGGCGCTCTCTGAGCAAAAGCCCTCCCACGCTTGTTGAGGCGCTGAACCGGATCATTTTTCAGTCTCATGGATATCGTGGCGATATGCTGACATATGACGACATTCAAAACGCCAATCTGATGCGGGTCATCGATCGCAAAAAGGGTCTGCCCGTGGCGTTGGGAGTTTTGTATCTGCATGCCGCGCGCGCAAATGGGTTCGCGGCTAACGGGATCAATTTTCCGGGGCATTTCATGATCTGTATCGGTCAAGACGGCGCAAGGCGGATTATTGACCCCTTCAATGAAGGCGCTGAACGCTCCGCCGCAGATCTAAGACAACTTCTCAAGGCAATGGATGGAATGGAAGCCGAGCTCTCGCCAGACCACTATGCCGCGGTCAGTAATCGCGATATCCTTATGCGGCTACAGAATAATATTAAGGCTCGCCACGAACGCGCTGGTCGGCGCGAAGATGCGCTGCGCGTCGTTGAGAGCATGTTGATGTTTGCGCCGGGTAGGATGTCGCTATGGCGAGAAGCCGGCGCGATCCATGCGCGGGTCGGCAATCTTGGCGCCGCGATTGATGCATTTCAGACCATTGTTGAGCGTGCCGATACCGATGTTGAGCGTCATGACGCGGCCACTATTATTCAGAAACTCAGAGCGCGGCTGAACTAGGCTCTTTTCGCGTGAAGTTGCGCGTTAATTTGCTCCGAATGTCATCTCCTCAGGCATCCTTGCTGCGGGGATCATCACACCTACTGGGCCGAGCGCCAACCCATCCGCCATTGATCCCGTGTCCTGCAGCGTGCAAAAAGGGATGTGGCAAGAATGGGCCGCGTCAATTACCGGAGAACCCGATCATGAGCCTCGCCGTTGCCATACAGATGGACCACGTTTCGAGCATCAATATAGATGCCGATTCCACCTTCATGCTGGCTATGGAGGCGCAGGACCGGGGCCACGGGTTATTTCACTACGAACCTAACGACCTAGTGTTCCGTGATGGACGGCTTTATGCCATGGCTCAGCCGATGCAGGTGCGGCGTGAGAAGGGCGACCACTTTTCGTTGGGGGCGAGGGAATTGCTGGATCTTGCTGCGGTTGACGTGGTACTGATGCGTCAAGATCCGCCTTTCGACATGGCCTATATCACGGCAACGCACCTGCTTGAGCACGTCCATCCCGATACTCTGGTGGTCAACGACCCCAAAGAAGTGCGCAATGCACCCGAAAAGCTGTTCGTCACCCATTTTGACGGTCTACTGCCGGACACATTGATCACTTGCAACCGAGAGGCGATCGATGCGTTTCGCGCGGAGCACGGCGATATTATTGTTAAGCCGCTATTTGGTAATGGCGGGGCCGACGTCTTCCACATTACGCCGCAGGACGAAAATTTTGGTGCGCTGATTGAGATGTTCATCTCGAAATACCGCGAGCCGATAATTATCCAACGTTACCTGCCGGAGGTCCGCCAGGGCGACAAACGGATCATCTTGGTCGATGGCGAACCCGCAGGCGCGGTAGCGCGGATTCCGATGAAAGGTGATGCGCGCGCGAACTTTCATGCCGGCGGTGGGGCACAGAAAACTCGACTGACGAGTCGCGAACGCGATATCTGCAGCCAAATCGCGCCGGCTTTGGTCGAACGTGGACTGACCTTTGTTGGCATAGACGTCATTGGAGACTACCTGACCGAAATCAACGTGACTTCGCCGACCGGCATCCTGGAGATCAATCGACTGGACAGCGTGCATGTCGAAAAAATGCTTTGGGATGCGATCGAGCGGCGCTATAGCGACGACCACTATCGCTGAAAGATTCAGTCTGACCTCTGATCAGGAAAACCCTAATGACTACTCACCCTATCCATTTTGTGGGCTCCATTCCATTAGCTGATAGCGACGCTGTTTTCGGAACATTGGCTGTTTCAGTCGGCGAGCGGGCAAAACGCTGGCCAGATGGAGAGACTGGTGAGCGGGCCTATTGGATCCGCTGGCAGAAGCAGACGTTCCAAAAACATCAGGATTTTGAGCTAAAATCAGCTAGCACATCGCTGCAAGGATACAAGGACGCGCTTGAGCGCCGGTTGTATAATATTCGGGATGGCGTCGACCCGGCGGAGATCCGAATAGAGACTATGGGTTATGCGTCTGAGGCGATCTCTTCTTACTCTGCGTTCGCTGAGCTTAAGGCAGTCGGGGTCATCCCGGCGTCGGTGCGTTTTCTGGTCTCTATTCCATCCGCTGTTGCCCTAACCGTAGGTTTTTTCGACATGCCGGAACGCGCAGGCGTCGAGCCACTTATCGAAGCGGCGTTAGCGCGTGAGGTTGAGACTATTGCCGCCGTGATTCCATATGACCAGCTCGCCATTCAGTGGGATGTCTGTCACGAGGTCGTTGCTGCTGATAGTGGCATGTCGTTGCACTATGAAGATGTAATGAATGCTTCGATCAAGCGGATTTCTAGGTTGCTCAGTTACGTACCCGCGGAAATTGAGGCGGGTATCCATCTGTGTTACGGCGACCCGGGTCACATGCATATCATTGAACCCGCTGATCTTTCGACCTGCGTCAGCTATGCTAACGGTATCTTCGCCGCATCACGGCGACGTGTGAATTTTATCCATATGCCGGTGCCGCGCGGTCGCGACGATGCGGCGTATTTTGCCCCGCTCTCTGCCCTGTCTCTCCCAACCGGAAGCGAACTGTATCTCGGGCTTGCCCATTTCACCGACGGCACTGAGGGCACAGCCACTCGGCTCGCGGCAGCGTCCGGTCATGTTGCAGCGTTCGGCATCGCAACAGAATGTGGGTTCGGCCGTCGCGACCCCAAAATGATAATACCACTGCTCGATATCCATGCGGCGGTTGCTGACTGAGTCCCGCACTCTATCGGAGATTGCATCAGGTTTCGTCCAGGTGTACGAGACGCCCTTTATAAAATTTACCGAGTAATCACAATTATGAGCGATACAAAAAATCCAACCCAATCTGGAACCAAGTCTGAAACCACGACCGCATTAAAATCCGCCGAGACCAAGTCGGCCGAACCGAAACCGGCTGAGGCCAAAACATCCGATTCTGTTTCGGCACCGTCGAACAAGGGCGATGGCGGCAAATCGGCGCGTGAGTCTGTCGGTGGGGCCGAGGTCGGTCACTACGGCTATTTTAGCAATATCAAGACACCCGAATACAAATCTGGCTGGGATGATATCTGGGGCGAAAAAAAATCCGACGACATCAAAAAGAAAGTCGCCACAAAGCGTAAAGCGGCGCCAAAATCAACTGCTCCTCGAGAGGTTTCTTTAGATTTTGAAACGCTGCCAGTAGATCTGCAGGTTGCGCTGGCCAGTGAGGCCCGCAAGCAGCTTAAAAAATCGCGAATCAATTATGACCATCGCGATAAGGCTGGTGCAGTTAGTTGGCGGATCGACTGCAGGGTCGAACGCCCGGGCTGAGATCTGTGCGCAGTTTTCTCGATCGGCTGCGACATACGCTGATATTCGAGGCGATAGCCCTGTTTATGTTGGCGGTCCCCGGCGGCTGGTTGCTTGACCGGCCGATGGAGATAATGGGAGCGCTCAGTCTTATGTTCGGTGTTCTCGCGATGAGCTGGAACTTTTTGTATAACTGGTTGTTCGATCTCTGGGACCGCCGCTACCGAGGCATGTCAAAGCGCCGGTTTGCGATCCGTGCGGTCCACGCCATCCTGTTCGAAGCGGGGCTGGTAATCGCTGGTCTATTCCTTATTGCCTGGTGGCTCGATATGACCTTTTGGGATGCGTTTCTGCTCGATGTTAGCCTGTCGGCTTTCTTTTTGGTCTACGCGTTTTGCTACAACTGGGCCTATGACATGGTCTTCCCGATGCGGCCTTTGGCTGGATAATCTCGACCATTTTCAGCATTTAGTATTTCAATCATGCGGCCCGGCGTTTCTGGGTCCATCGTGTNAAACACTGCACGGTCATCGTCGGTCAGGTAGTTAATAATTGCCGGCGCAAAATTCGCCCGTTCGCGGATGTCCGAATACCATTTGAGCACGCCGGGTGCTGACACGGCCCACAGGCCGAGTAGACCCATGTCAAACAGCCTATTTATGTAGGGCGTGACTGCGGCATCGGCGAGGCTGTAGCTCCCCCCAGACAGAAAGGCGCTATCTACTAGAGCGGCTTCCATATCACCAATCAACCTGTTCAGATTTCTTACCGATCCAATAGCAATCGACGCATCGAGCCCATCCTTATAAACGGCGGCGAATCGCGCGCGCCGATAAGCATCCGGTATTTTGGCCAGGCGTTCAGCGCGGGCTTCTTCATTCAGCGCCAGAAACCCGGGGCGGTAGACGGTCGCATGCGTCAGGTTCCCGATGCTTGGATGGGCGGTATCATCCACCCGTTTCATCCATAGCCTCATGTCGGCCCGATCCGCCGGTTTTTTGGGCATCAGTGACGGGATCGGGTACACGTCTTCAAGGTACTGCATGATCACCGAAGATTCGATCAAGATATCGCCGTCGTCATCCAGCGTTGGCACCACACCATGCGGGTTCAGCGCCAGATAGGTGGGATCGAGTTGATCACCCCGGCGCAGGTCTATATTGTGGCTTTCGAACGGAATGCCTTTTTCATTCAGTACCAGCCGCACTTTTATGGCGCAGACCGATATGGTTCCGTCATACAGTTTGAGCATTGGACCTCCATCTCAATGTTGAAGACGGCATAACGACGGTTAGGCCGCTCAAGGCCATACTCTCATCATTACCAGACCGGCGATGCCGAAGCCAAGCAGAGTCAGAGGCAGCGGTGATCGTTGGAAGTAATGCTCTAACACCAACATGGGCGGTAAAATTTCCAGTTAGGCGCCGAGAAACAACGGCTGCTGTCAAGAACCGCACAACACCAACATTCAGATTCCCCCCGAGAAGGTCCAGCGCAGCCAGTGGTGCGGGTTCGCGGTCGGTTAACGCCACCAATGTCTGGAACAATTTTTTACTTTTTATAAGTCTTCGTGGCGCCGACCTTGTGGATTAAATCGAAGTTCGATCCTGACTGGGAAATATCGATTACGAAGAGTGCGAACCGCGGCCTGGGCGCTTGGTGCGTTCAATGCCAAAAGGAGAAAAGTACGGCAAAAAGCCTAGCGAAAAGCTTCACGGCTATCTTTTTCTACCATTGTTTCTAGCAGCGTTTTAGTTCCGAACGTAGTTCGTACCGGGGGGCAAGTCGCCGCCTTCGAGCATGGGGCCAAGAGGCTGGCCAGCCAGAATATGCGTATGCAAGTGCGGCACTTCTTGATGTGAATCGAGGCCGTGATTGGCGAGCACTCTGTAGCCGCCTTTATCGATGCCCAGCGCCCGCGCGGTGTCGCCGATAGCGGCGACGTAATCTGCGCGCTCCGCATCGGACGCTCCGGCTGAGAAATCGTCCCAAGACACATACGGCCCTTTCGGAATTGCTAGCACGTGAACCTTAGCCTGCGGCGCGATGTCATGAAAAGATAGCGAATGCTCAGTCTCATACACCTTTCTGCAGGGCAGTTCACCGCGCAGGATCTTGGCGAATACATTCTGGTTGTTGTATCCCATCGTTCTAACCTTATTTGTTACGCGACGCTTTCTCCGCAATGCCCGATACACCTTTGCGGCGCTTAAGCTCTGTCAGCACTTCTTCCGGAGTAATTTCCGCATCTTCCCACAGCACCAGCAGGTGATATATCAGGTCGGCACTTTCACGGATTGTTCCTTCACGATCCTTTCCCACTGCGGCGATGACAGTCTCAATCGCTTCTTCCCCCAGTTTCTGCGCGATTTTGTCAGTACCTCGTGAGAACAGTCTCGCTGTATAGGACTCTGATTCGTCGCCGCCTTTCCGACTGTGGATGGTGTCGCATAACTGCGCGATCACCGAGTCTATATTTTCTGACTTTCTCATAGACTCCCGATATCAGATTGTCGGGCCGTTGTCATCTAAGCTGTTGGAAACTCTTCATGAGCCTGTTTAGCTCGGCTTATCACACCGCGCCCTTGGAGATGCTGAACTTGCAGGACTCTTCAACCTCATGCGGCTCTTGGTTGAGTGTGTAGCGGGATGTCGACCTGTGTTGTGATGCGGTTCTTAAAACATTTGGCGCCGGCGTGTATCTCGTCAAGTGTGATGATCTCGTTGATCGGATATCCGAAGGGATAAAAAATGCGAGGCCAGGCATCGCAATCGCCCCGGAACCCGCGGGCTGCCGTGACCTTACCCTTAACCCGACCCGAGCGCTGGGCAGCAAGATGTTTGCACCGTCCACTTTCGGCGGTGCAAGCTAAGCAGAGCGAAGTATCTGGTATTTTGTTTCGATAGACCTGTGACCTTGGCCTTTGATTACTCGGTTGGCCGAACGGCCACCCCGGCGGCTGCCATATAAGCCTTCGCCTCGGGGACTGAAAACTCGCCAAAATGAAAGATTGAGGCGGCAAGCACGGCGCTGGCATGACCATCGAGGATCCCAGCCGCTAGGTGATCCAGCGTGCCGACACCGCCCGACGCAACGACCGGCACTCTGACCGCTTCGGCCAATGTGCGGGTTAGACTGATATCAAACCCCGACCGTGTGCCGTCGCGGTCCATCGATGTCAAAAGAATTTCACCGGCGCCAAGATCGGCGATGCGTTTGGCCCATTCGATGGCGTCGATACCTGTTGGCTCGCGTCCTCCATGGGTGAAGATTTCCCATTTGTTCGGGCCAGTCGATTTGGCGTCAATAGCGACTACGATGCATTGCGCCCCAAATTTTTCGGCGGCCTCTCCGACGAAGTCCGGGCGGTCCACGGCCGCCGTGTTTATAGATACTTTGTCGGCACCGGCGAGCAGTAATTTTCGTATGTCTTCAACTCGGCGGACGCCACCTCCGACGGTTAGTGGCATGAAGCACCGTTCAGCGGTGCGGTTCACCACATCGAAAATGGTATCTCGATTTTCGTGGCTCGCCGTGATGTCGAGAAACGTCAGCTCGTCTGCGCCCTGGCTGTCATAGATTTTTGCCTGTTCTACGGGGTCGCCGGCATCGATTAGATCGACGAAATTTACGCCCTTTACCGTTCGGCCGTTCTTCACGTCAAGACAGGGAATTATGCGCGCTTTGAGCATGGCGGCAGGCTATCCTTTGAGGAGCGCAAGCGCTTCCCTGGTGTCGAGCCGGCCATCGTAAATTGCTCGACCAGAGATAACGCCTTCGATCCCGGCACCTTCATGTTCTCTCAGATCGGCGATATCGGCAATGCCGCGGACCCCACCTGAAGCGATGACAGGCGTCGTCAGCGCGAAAGCGAGGTCGACTGTCTCATCGATATTTACGCCCTGCATCGCGCCATCGCGGTCGATATCTGTATAGACGATGGCCGCCACGCCGTCATTTTCGAAGCGCATCGCAAGGTCTAGCGCGCGGGTGTCGGATGTTTCGGCCCAGCCCTCCACGGCTGCCCGCCCGCCCCGCGAATCAATACCGACAATGATCCGACCTGGATGTTTGTCGCAGGCGGCGCGCACCAGATCAGGGTTTTTAATCGCAGCCGTGCCAAGAATTACGCGCTCGACACCGGTGCCCAGCCAGTGGTCGATGGTATTCATGTCGCGAATGCCCCCCCCCAGCTGAACTGGTAGGTCGACGGCTGAGACGATGGCGGCAACCGCGTCGCCATTAACCGGGGTTCCAGCAAAGGCGCCATTCAGATCGACGATATGGATCCACTCGAATCCTGCGGCAACAAATTCGCGTGCCTGGTTTGCCGGGTCCTCATTGAACGTCGTTGCCTGATCCATTTCACCCTTCACCAGTCGGACACAGGCGCCGTCTTTCAGATCGATTGCCGGAAACAATATCATTTTGCTAGTTTTTTCTTGATTTTCGGTTTCTTGGCCTTGGGTAGCTTTCGTAGCTGCTTCGAATAATAATATCCCTCGACAAATTGGTTATCGACCAGCGCATAGGCTGGATTGGTACCCCAACGCTCAAACCCGAGACTTTCATACACTTGGATCGCGGCTTCTTGGGTCGCGCGGAGGTCAAGGTTCAGCATTAGGTAGCCCAGCTCAACGGCTCGTTTTTCTACTGCCTGAACAAGTCGTGCCGAGATGCCTTGTCCACGAGCCCAGGGCGCCACGAATAGGGTTGTTAGCATCGCGGCATGGGCCTGCGCTTCGTTATTGCGCGGCGGCTCCTGAAGTTGGGCGGCGGCCGCGATGCGCCTTTCTAGCCGACCAACAAATAGATGCCGTTCCGGTACCTGGACGACGCCGCGGAAATACCTGCCAAGCACCGCGCGGGGCGGCGGCCGCAGCCATCCGAACCCGCCGCCGTCGAGGATTGCGGATTCGGCGGCATCACAAAGATCTTCCAGATCTTCATCAGAGACTTCTTCAAGCGGTTCAACCGCTGTTTTTATATCAACCATCAACGTGCCTTTCCGTCCCATTTCAGAAAATTGGCAAGCAGACGAAGTCCTGCCACCTGACTTTTTTCCGGATGGAACTGAGTTCCGATCATGTTGTCACGACCGACAATCGCGGCAAAAGCACCACCATGATCTGTCGTTGCCAATACATCAGCCGGTTCCGTGCAGACTATAGCGTAACTGTGCACGAAATAGGCATGATCGCCACTCGTGAGGCCGGCGAGCACCGGGTGCGATCTCGCTTCGGGGCGCAGCTCGATCACATTCCATCCCATATGCGGAATTTTGAGGCTAGGATCGGATGGCTCAACGGGGCAAACTTCGCCGGGCAACCAGCCAAACCCGTCATATGTGCCGAGCTCGACCCCGCGATCTGCCATAAGCTGCATGCCGACGCAGATGCCGAGGAACGGCTTAGCGTATTCCCGCACATTTCTCTCCAGCGCGGTGATCATACCCGGAAGAGCACATAACCCGGCCGCACAATCGCCAAACGCGCCAACTCCGGGCAGAACGACCCGGTCGGCAGCATCCAGCGCCGCCGGATCATCGGTGACAGCGATATCGGTTTCGATGCCCTCTTCGTGCGCCGCACGCTCCAATGCCTTTGCCGCAGAGCGCAAGTTCCCCGAACCGTAATCTATTACAACAGTTTTCATCGGGCGACCGGCCAATATTCTGGAGATTGCGAAGGGCTACCTGTCGCAGCATCGGTCTGCATGGCCGATGAATCCGACCGTAAATCGAAAAATCGTCTAAGTGCCAGCTCAGGGTCGGGGGCTGCCGACAGACCTTCCATGTCCCAGCCTCGGACATCGAGAGCGTTCCGCCGCCAGTCGTTGGCACAAAATCCGATGATCGTCGCAATGCCGACCATCACTGCGCCACAGGTCATTGGACCAAGCTGTAGCGCTGCGCCGCCCCCCCCGAGCGCAACCGGGCCGGCAAGTAAGCCGATGGCAGCGAACCACATTCGGTGAGAAAGTGCCCAGAAAGGTCCGAAAAAAAAGGCCGGCCAGCAAAAACCTTCTTTGACCAGAATTGCTTCCTTGTCGGGCGTCAGCGCNGACGGCCGCAGGTGTATNCTGAAAACCTGCATGTCATTCCAACCGTTCAGCCGCCCAAAGTACCTTTGGTCGACGGAATGGAATCCGAGGCCCGTGGGTCGGTTTCTATTGCATCACGTAATGCGCGCGCCAGCGCTTTAAAGCAGCTTTCGACAATATGGTGATTGTTCTCGCCGTAAATAGTTTCAATATGCACGGTAATCCGCGCATTTTGCGCGAAGGCCTGAAACCATTCCTTGAATAACTCCGTGTCCATTTCACCGAGCTTCTGCTTGGAGAAATCTACCTTCCAGATTAGGTAGGGACGGTCAGATACATCGATCGAGACGCGACTAAGCGTTTCGTCCATCGGAATGATGGCAGATGCATAGCGCCGGATGCCGCGGCGGTCGCCTAGTGCGTTGTGCAGGGCTTGACCGATGGCGATACCGGTATCTTCGGTCGTATGATGAAAATCGATATGCAGATCGCCTTTCGCGCGCACCTTCAGGTCGATGAGACCGTGTCGTGAGAATATTTCCAGCATGTGATCGAGAAAACCGATTCCGGTTTCGACGTCATATTTTCCGGTCCCATCGACATTTACCTCGACCGTGATATCTGTTTCGGTCGTTTTTCTGGTAACTTTTTGTTTGCGCATGAGCGGGTACCTAATATTTCAATGGGTGCTGGCATATATCAATGACGACGAAACAGAGTTGTCACTTTTTCGAGTCACGGGATATCACACCCAAAATCGCGCGTTTTTATCAGGTACCGGGCCCGGACGCCAGTGTTGAACGCGCGTGACTGCTGCTCAGGGGCCTCTCCTCCAAGCGGACCGCCTAAAAAAGACTGATACGCGAATGAATTGTGTCAATCGGGTGTTGGTAGTTTAGAGCTTTATGGCGGGCTTAGCGGATATTAATGATTGGAACTTCCCCGACGGGGGAAGGGTTGCACAAAAACCGGAAACCTAGTGAACGGTTTCTGTCGCGCCCGGTCAGTTGGTCTCCGCCTCGAACACAGCACCGGAGGTGTTTTGTCGGAGATTTCTTGCTTGGTAGCGAATGATGCGTTCTACCACGCTAGCATTTTAACTGGCAGGATGTGGGATACAGATAATGTCTCTGTTTATCTCGGTGCGACGGCGGGTAAGTTTGTGTGGCGGAAAAAATTTCTGTCTATGCTGAACATCCAGCCATATCTCTGTCGCCATCTTTTGAGTGGATTCCAAATCCCGTCCACCCCGCGTCAAAATTTCCGAGCCGCTTCCGGATTTTGGCCCAGTGGACATCCGCAAAACACGAGCTAGAATTCGCGTGGTCGACTTGAGGCGTTTTAAACTAATACCGCTAGGCTCTCGGGCGGCTCTTGACGATGGCCTGCGAACCATCATCTTAATAGCAAATAACTTCGTATCCCTTCCGGCGCCGATCGATGCGCCCTCCCGGAGTGTTATGGCAGATAATAATATAGAGACATGGCACGGCACCACTATTCTGTCTGTGCGCAAAAACCGTAAGGTCGTAATCGCTGGCGATGGCCAAGTGACATTTGGCAACACAGTGATGAAATCGAACGCGCGCAAGGTGCGTCCCCTTGGCGATGGTGGCGTGATCGCCGGATTCGCGGGTGCGACTGCGGATGCCTTCACATTATTTGAGCGTCTTGAAGCGAAGCTGGAGCAGCACCCTGGACAACTCACCCGCGCCTGTGTCGAATTGGCGAAAGACTGGCGGACAGATCGCTATTTGCGCCGTCTGGAAGCAATGATGGCGGTAGCCGATAAGGACGTTTCGCTGGTGCTTACCGGTACGGGTGATGTTCTGGAACCAGAAGACGGTATCATTGGTATCGGTTCCGGCGGACCGTTTGCTCTGGCTGCCGCGCGCGGCCTTTTCGAGCAAGAAGGGCTCGAAGCTAGGGAAATTGCTAGCAGGGCAATGAAAATTGCCGCCGATATCTGTATCTATACCAATGAAAACGTGGTTCTTGAAAGTCTGTAATCCGTGACAAGTTTTTCCCCTCGCGAAATCGTCTCCGAACTCGACCGCTTCATTGTAGGCCAAAACGATGCTAAGCGTGCTGTCGCTATCGCGCTGCGCAACCGCTGGCGCCGCCAGCAGTTAGGGGACGACCTGCGCGAAGAGGTCCTTCCGAAGAATATCCTAATGATAGGACCGACCGGTGTCGGCAAGACCGAAATCGCACGCCGTCTCGCTAGACTTGCAGGTGCGCCGTTCATGAAGGTTGAGGCCACCAAGTTCACCGAGGTCGGTTACGTCGGCCGAGACGTGGAATCGATTATCCGTGACTTAGTCGAAACCGGCATTCACATGACGCGTGAGCGGATGCGCAAGGAGGTTGTCGTCAAGGCCGAGGTGGCTTCCGAAGAGCGCGTGCTTGATGCTTTGGTCGGAGAGGGGGCGAGCGCAGATACGCGCCAGAAATTCCGCTCAATGCTGAGGCAGGGCGAGCTGGACGATCGAGAGATTGAAATAGAGGTAACCGATGCTGCGGGTGGGATGCCGACGCTTGAAATTCCTGGGATGCCAGGTGCCCAGATGGGAATGATCAACCTGCAGGATATGATGGGTAAGGCCTTCGGCAACCAGACCAAGCCCAAAAAAATGACAGTGCTTGAGAGCCATGATCTGTTGATTGCCGAGGAAAGCGACAAGCTGCTTGATGATGATGCGGTGGTGCGCTCGGCGCTAGATGCGGTCGAGCAGAACGGCATTGTTTTTCTTGATGAGATCGACAAAATTTGTGTGCGCTCGGATGGCCGCGCTGGAGCAGATGTCAGCCGGGAAGGTGTACAGCGCGACCTGCTACCGTTGATCGAAGGCACCACGGTGGCGACCAAGCATGGCACGATCAAGACCGACCATGTGCTATTTATTGCCTCGGGAGCATTCCATCTTTCGAAGCCCTCGGATCTGCTGCCTGAACTTCAAGGCCGGCTGCCTATCCGGGTCGAGCTCAAGGCACTTGAAGAGACTGATCTTCGCCGCATCCTAACCGAGCCGGAAGCCAACCTGATCCGCCAGTATACTGCGCTAATGGGGACGGAAGGCATGAAGTTAGCTTTCACTGAGGAAGCAATAGACGCGCTTGCGACTCTTGCGACAGAGGTGAACCGGACGGTGGAAAATATTGGTGCGCGCAGATTGCAGACAGTGATGGAGCGACTACTTGAGGACGTGTCGTTCACGGCACCCGACCGGGCGGGTGAAACACTGACGATTGATGCTGACTACGTCCGCGAGACTGTCGCCGATCTTGCTAAGGATGCCGATCTGTCTAAATTTATTCTCTAGGGACTGTTTTATCGGCGGCGTTTCAAGAGGACGTAAAACGCACCGCCGCCACCGTCGCATGGGAGAGAGCCAACGAATCCCAAAACACGGGCACGGTTTCCGGGGGTATTGAGCCACAATGGCAACTCGCGACGCAAAACGCCGCCGCCTTCTTTCATCGAGCCCTTGCCGGTAATAACTAAAACACACCTTTTGCCGCTCTTCTGAGCATCGGCAAGAAACTCGTTTAATGCACCAAGGGCACGGTTGGCGGTCATGCCATGCAGGTCTAGGCGGCCTTCCGGGCGTAGTCGGCCTTTGCGCAGTTTATCCATCGTGCGCCGGTCAAGGTCGACTGCTTTGCCGACTTTGAGAACAGGCTTCGGCGCCGAACTGCCTGATGGTGGTAACGGTGTTGTTTGTCTTCCTCGAGCAGGTTTGGCGAAATACCCGGTCGCGGCGGTTAATTTTTTATTACTTTCCGGCGCTGGTATGCGTTTCTCGATCGGTTTGGCGTCCGCCATCGCAGCCCGAAATAGTGCTTCCTCGTCCGCTGTCGGGCGCCCGCGGGTCAGGTCAGGCTTCTTGGCCATCGCTACCGTTTTCGATGTCGCCGGCGTTATAGGCGGGCTGTCCGCAACACACTTGAGTTCTCGGCACGTTAACGCCGCAACCTGCTTTTTCGAGAAGGCTGGCCGCCGCAAAGCCGGCGGAGGGGCGGCACAGGTCAACCAAACAGGTCGCGAAAAGACCCACCTGCGGCCCGGCTGTCAAGACTTAACTTTGAATAGTGTCATTTGCTCAAAATGAACGGACCCACTCTACTCCGCAAGGGAGAACTTCAACAGAGGTGCGTGTTCAAGGTCCTAAAAGTTGTTGTCAGATATGATTTAGATACAGGTTTTTATGGGTTGGCCTCGCCGAAGGGCCAACGCCACTGCTAAACAGTGGGTTACAGAATGCTTCCAGCTAGGGAGTTTCGGTGACGGGAAGACCCATAAATTACGAAATTGAATTTTGCTGACTATTATTGCGGCCCAAGTGGTTGTGATCAGAAACAGCGATGGGGGATGCGGGAGCAACTATTTCCAGCGACCCTTCTTAACTCCTAGGCGCTACATTTCGCGGCCTCAGAAACCAATACCGTCCGGGCGATTTCATGCTCCCGGCTATTTTGGCCGCCCGTGCGCCGGGTCCCCAGAATACATCCGCGCGGACCGCGCCCTTGATCGCGCTACCAGTATCCTGTGCGACCATGAGCCGTCGGTAGGGGGTCGACATCCCATCCGGTAGCACGGTGTCTAACCAGACTGGCAGACCGAGAGGGAAGAATTTGCGGTCGATGGCGATGCTGCGTTCCGGCGTCAAAGCGACACCCTGGGCGCCAATTGGCCCTGGTCCGGTTAAACTGCGAAAAAAGACGTAAGATTTGTTTGTCCCCATCAGCTTGCCCCCCGCAGTGGGGTTGGCGCTGATCCATTTGCGGATTGCCTGCATCGACATGCGTTCGCGCGTAATCGCACCTCGGGCAATCAGTTCACGGCCAATTGCCGTGTAGGGCTGGCCATTGGTGCCTGCATAGCCGACCCGCATGATGCTGCCATCTCTGAGCCGGATGCGCCCCGAGCCTTGAATATGTAAAAAGAAGGCGTCCGCCGCGTTATTGACCCAGGCGAGTTCCAGTCTCTTGCCGTTTAATGCGCCGCGCTCTATCTGATTGCGATTGTGATAAGGGACCAGCCGCCCCAGAACGACCCTACCGGCGATCCGTTTGCCTTTGAATTGATTGCCGAACTGGCCAAGGTCCACCGAGACCAAGTCCTGCGGACGCAGATGCAATGGCACATTAAATCGCCCATGCCGTTTCCGGGACCCTTGTAGCTCAGGTTCGAAATACCCGGTAACAAGCCCTTGGGCACCTTCCATGCCGGTTACCGCTACAGGTGAGAACCGGCGTTCGAAGAATGCTCGGGCGCCTATATCGTCGCCCGCCGGGAGCGAACGGGCGTCGGCACAGATTGTTTGCCAGATATCCGCGGATCCAAAGCCTTTCACACCGAGTTTTTCCATGGGTGGGCAGGACCGGATGAGTGCCGGAATGGCGTCGGCGTGGCGGTCAGAGGCCCATGCCGGCAGCGCAGAGAACGGCGCGTCGGTGAACTTCGGCGTATCGTTACCTTTCTGATGTGGTGTCTGCGTGCAAGCCGTCAGAACAAGCACGGCGCTCATACCGAGAACTAATCCACGGATCGCAGTATTTGACCTGGTCTTCGGTGAAGTAGATATTTTAGTCATTGGAGGCAGCCGGTATCCGGAACGACGCTTTAAAACGGTGTGACTCGGGCAGACCTAGTTCTGGCTGCGGGTCTCTACCAACCTCCAGTTTGGGTTGCTGGTTTTGGTATCGCGGGAGAACGTCCAGATATCTGTGATTTCGGTTACTTGATTCGGATCACCATCAACAACGCGGTTCTCTGCGTCATGTGTGACGTTCACTTGCTCCGAGACAAACTTGACCGTCACCATAGCATTTTGGCCATCCATTCGGGCTTCAATAACATTGGCCGATTTGATGCCAATAATCGTTGTCTCTAGACTCTGGCCGGCAGCCTCCCGTTTGTCTATGGCGTCGTTGAAGTTTTCGAATACATCTTCCGCCAGCAGATTATCAAGTGTGTCGGTATCGCCGTGAGCAAAGGCCTGAACTATCATCTCGAAAGCACTGCGGGCCCCATTAGCGAAAACCGCAGGTTGGAAACTGTTATCGGCAATCTGGATTTGGATGATACCTGCCGTCAGTGGGTCATTAGGGTCCAGCCCGGCGGTCGGGTCCTCTTCTGAGGGCTCTGAATTGCGTTCAGGGACCTCGTTGTTACGATCTGGCAGCTCGACAACGTTACTGTCGGTCTCCGGTTCCTGCTGGCGCCGAGAAATAGCATCTTGGCGCGGCTCCTGATGGCCGGTTTTTTTGCCTAGTACGCTGCGCAAACGCAGCACAAGAAACCCCGCCACCATTGCGAACAGGACAATATCGAGGAACTGAAACCCGTCACCCATCATTTTACTTTCCGGCGCCCGTCTTCGGGTGCTCCGTTATAGTCAGACGCCTTCCATCCGATTGAGTTTGCAATCGAACGATATAAGGCGGGCGAATGTACGCAGGTACATACGCAATTAATATCACCGTTATGATACGTTGGTTTGATCGTAATCGTTACCGCATTTTTGACCAGTGAGCTGCTCAGGGACCCCGAACCATGTCTGGACCTTCACATACGACCCCCGTAACATTGGGTACATAAGACTTCCACCAGGAAATCGCAAGCATGGCAATCCTTTTGCTGGCAATGTTTATTGCCATACCGATCATCGAAATAGCCCTTTTTATTGAAATCGGTAGTTGGGTTGGCCTTTGGCCAACCCTCGCAATTGTGATCGTAACAGCCTTTGCTGGCACTACTTTGCTGCGTCTACAAGGATTGGCAGTCCTGCAGCGGTCTCAAGAAGCCATTGCGCGTAATGAATTGCCCGTTCAGGAGGTATTTGACGGCATTTGTCTGCTTGTCGCTGGTATCTTGTTGTTAACACCCGGTTTCTTCACCGACGGGATTGGTTTTTTGCTGTTTATTCCCCCATTTAGGCGTTTTGCGGCGATCATAATCGGCCGTTGGCTCGGTCGGCTCGGGAAAATATCTGTCTCCAAAGGCGCGTTCAAAGATGGTCAACGGGGTCCTGGTCCAGGACAAGGCACAGGTCCTAGCCACCGGGGCCCAATGGCGGGCGGCCCGGTAATCAACGGTGACTATGAAGAAGTCGATCCTCCCATGTCAAAGCGCGACCGAATTGGTTCTGATGAACTTTGATGAACGATTTAAAGCAGCTATAAATGGATTAGTATAAAGAAATCAGCCCCCTACGGGCTGTTTTCGCAATTGCGCGACACAATTTGCCGGCTCAATTGGTCTGCTATCTGAATTTCGCGTTTCGATGTGATTGACGCGCTGCTTTCCATTCTGCCGGTAAAAGAACAGCAGCATTACGCAGCTTTTTGCGCGATATCGCCAGAATTCGCTAGGTGGATCCCGACGCACGAATACCGGCATGCCGAACAAGGCCGTGATGCGATCGTTGGTCATCCCCACCAGGGTTACCGGATCGATGGCGGTTTGTTGCCGTGGCACCAGACTAACGGCAGCTGCGGTCTGTTGCGCGTCCTGCGTTGATTGATCGTCCGGAGCCGGCACTGGTGGTTTGTCTGGAGTCGGTATTGATTGATTTTTTGGAGAAGGCGATGCGGTGCTTGATCCACTCGGTGCGGCGGTTTGGCCGACACAGGCGGTTATAGTGGCGCAAACAATGATTGTAAAAAGTTGGCGGAACATTTCACATGTGTTCCGCTAAAGAGCCTTAGGCGCTTTCCGCGCCATCGCAAAGACCAATATCGCCAACCACCTCGCCGCCACGTTCGATTTCAAGCTTGCCAAAGCGAACGCTACCGATAATCCGGCCTGTCGACCGAACGGTCAGGGTATCCCGTGCGGTTAGCGTACCTTTGAAATCGCCACTGATCTCCGCCATCTCGATGTCGGCGGAGCCTTTGAACGTTCCGGTAGCTGCTATTTCTATATGGCGACAGTCTTGCAATTCCGCCTCTACGCGGCCTTCAACCACCAGCTTGTCACAGGCACTAATATTACCTTTCAGTTCGATTTCACGGCCGACTATCAGCTTTTTGCCTTCCGGGCTGCTCAGATTCGACGGCCGCGCGGTAGCCTGAAGATNATGGGCTGGCCGTGCGACCTCTGCTGGGCGCAGCGCGGTTGTCGACGTCGCGTTGGGATCGGCTTTGAGCGGCAGCGCCGCGTATGCTTCGTTTTTGATCGGGTTTTCCTGGTCCGCCATAGTCCTGTCTTTCCGGTAAGTGCCGCTATGCGGCGGTTATACTCTTGCCGCTAAAGCGGCTACCCTGACTTTCCGCTCTACCGCCGCTATGGTTCGTTCTCCGTACGGCTGCACATCCCCTCGAATAAATGAACCATGTAAGCCATTGAGACAATCGGCATCAGCCAGTTCACAAACGGTATGGTCATCAGCACAGCTATCACAATCCCGCAGATAAAAATGCGGAATTTGAAATGCCGGCGTAATGTCCTCCCTGTCGCCGAGTCAAGCCGCCTAACAGCTGCGAATTCGAAGTACTCTTGACCAAGAAGATACCCGTTGAGGGCGTAGAAGACAAAGGGAATGAATGGGATCATCACGATGGTCACCAGCAGCAGCGGTACCACGATGATGAAAACCAGCAAATTGAGTAACACCGTTACAGCGGCAAAACGAACCGCATTGCCCATCATTTCTATCACCGGTTCTTCGCGTGCCGGCGGCAGACCCGGATAATGCCGGGCCTCGACCGCGCTCGCAATCTCTTCGAGCATCAACGAGATGATGATGCCGGTGAAAGCAGGAAATAGGAAAAGGCCTATCACGAAAGCAGCCCCGCCGCCCAGAAACGAAACGGCGCTGTCGATCCAACCAATCCCGAACACCGACAGCCCGCTCAATAGCCAGCCAGCGGCAAACATCGAGCCTACAAAAAGGGCAGCGCTGATCATCACGGCTTTGATAATCACACCACGTATGCGTGGATCGCCCAACTGCTCAATTGCCAGGCAAAGTCCGGAAAACATACTCTTGCTAAATCCTGAATTCGATGTGTTGCGCGTCTGTTTAACCGCCCTGCGACCGGTGAGGCAAGGGTGGGCGTGGTGTTGTCCGTAAATATTGTCGCTAAGCACGCGGTTTAATTTGCAGTGTTGGTCGCCGTCGCTATACTTCTCTCCCGTTTTCCCAAATTCCCAGATTATTCCCGGAGTACCCCATGGCAGACGCCCAATTAGACGTCGTCGGCGTTGGCAATGCGATTGTAGATGTAATTGCAAAGGCTGATGAAGCGCTAATCGAGCGATTGAACCTAAGCAAGGGAACCATGACCCTGATTGATGCGGAAGATGCCGACAGGCTCTATAGCGAAATGGGTTCGGGTATCGAGACATCCGGCGGCTCCGCCGCGAACACGTTGGCGGGCATTGCTTCTCTCGGCGGTGCAGGCGCCTATATCGGTAAAGTACGCGCCGACCAGCTTGGCGGGGTGTTCAGCCATGATATGAAGACCGCTGGCGTAGATTATCGGTCGCGGCCTGCGGACGAGGGCGAATCCACGGCGCGTTGCCTGATTTTTGTGACTTCTGATGCCGACCGGACAATGCAGACCTTCCTCGGCGCCAGCATTATGTTGGGCCCCGACGATATCGATCCCGAAGCGATCGGGGCCGCCCAGATAACCTATCTTGAAGGCTATCTGTTCGATCGGGATGCTGCGAAAGCGGCTTTCGTGAAGGCAGCCGAGTTGGCACATGCTGCTAATCGCAAGGTGGCCCTATCTCTGTCGGACCCGTTCTGTGTCGACCGTCACCGGGCGTCTTTCCGGAATCTGGTCGAGGGGCATGTGGACATCTTGTTTGCCAATCGTGACGAGATCACATCCCTGTTCGAAACGGATTCTTTCGACGATGCTGTTGGTCAGCTGGCCGGCAAGGTTAATATCGCCGCCGTCACACGGGGGTCCGAAGGCTCGGTTATTGTAACCGCTGATCGAGCTATTGAAATTGCGGCTGAGCCGGTCAGAGACGTCGTTGACACAACAGGTGCTGGCGATCTTTACGCGGCTGGTGTGTTGTTCGGTCTAACACGGGGTTATGAGCTGGAAATCTCTGGACGTATCGGCTCTATCTGTGCCGCAGAGGTAATCAGCCATTACGGTGCGAGGCCGGACGTATCGCTTTCAGCGCTGGTTAATGAAAAATTGGGATAATTTTCTCAATTCGCTGTATACAGCCCTGGAAAAACACAAGCGCATGTTGGAATCGAACAGGCGGGTCAGGATGACCCGCCTAGTTATTTTGGAAAACCGTAACGTGACAGAACTTCGTAATATTGCGATCATCGCGCATGTAGATCATGGCAAAACGACCCTCGTGGACCAGTTGTTGCGTCAGTCCGGCACTTTTCGGGATAATCAGCGAGTTGCTGAACGGGTCATGGATTCGAACGACCAGGAACGCGAACGCGGGATCACGATCCTCGCGAAATGCGCTTCCGTTGAATGGCACGGTGTCCGCATCAACATCGTCGACACCCCCGGCCATGCCGATTTCGGCGGCGAGGTCGAACGCATTTTGTCGATGGTTGACGGGGCTTTAGTGCTGGTTGACGCGGCGGAAGGGCCGATGCCGCAGACAAAGTTTGTGACTATGAAGGCGCTGGCGCTTGGGCTCAAACCGATTGTCGTTGTCAACAAAGCGGATCGCCCTGACCAGCGCGCCTACGAAGTTCAGGAAGAAGTCTTCGATCTTTTCGCGGCGCTTGATGCTACGGATGAACAGCTCGATTTTCCGACCTTGTATGCTTCTGCTAAGGAAGGCTGGGCTGCGGAAGACCTGGAAGCGGCGCGGGAATCGTTGACCCCACTTTTCGAGTTGATCACTAAACATTTTGCCGCGCCGGTCGCCGACGAAGAGGCGCCTTTCGGGATGCTAGCCACCATTCTTGAATACGACAATTACCTTGGACGCGTGTTGACGGGGCGGGTCGAACGAGGAATTGCTAGGGTAAACGCGCCTGTTTCAGCAATAAGCCATGATGGACAAAAGCTTGAAGCAGNCCGATTGACAAAGCTGTTGTCATTCCGCGGTATCGAGCGTGTGCCGGTCGACGAGGCACGGGCGGGCGATATCATTGCAATTGCCGGACTGAAAGAGGCGACGGTCGCAGACACGATTACCGAGCCTGAAGCCGGGATACCGATCCAGGCACTGCCAGTCGATCCGCCAACATTATCGATGAGCTTTTCGATCAACGATTCACCGTTCTCGGGCGATGACGGCGACAAGGTCACATCACGGCTGCTTCTGGCGCGATTAATACGCGAAGCCGAGGGTAACGTCGCAATCAGCGTTGAACGGACCAACGACGAAAATGTGTTTGAGGTGAAGGGGCGCGGCGAATTGCAGCTCGGAGTATTGATCGAGTCGTTGCGGCGCGAAGGATTTGAGCTTTCGGTTTCCCGCCCTCGTGTGCTTTACCGTAAACACCCCCATACGGGCGTGCGCGAAGAGCCGATTGAAGAGGTGGTGATCGATGTCGATGACGCCTATGTTGGCCCTGTGGTGGAAGCGCTCGGAGAGCGCCGGGGCGAGATGACCGACATGCGCCCGTCCGGCGGCGGCAAGACACGGCTGACCTTCCTTGCACCATCGCGCGGGCTGATCGGCTATCACGGCCAGTTCCTCAACGAGACCCGCGGCACAGGTGTCATGAGCCGTTTGTATCATTCTTATGCGGACCACAAGGGCAAGGTTCCAGGGCGTCGCAACGGCGTGCTGATATCTAATAGTCAGGGAAAATCGGTTCCCTTCGCGTTATGGAACCTCGAAGAGCGTGGAGAGCTGTTTATTGGCGCTGGCGCGGCGGTTTATGAAGGCATGGTCATTGGTGAACATAGCCGTGGCAACGATCTCGAGGTCAATCCGCTAAAAACCAAGAAGTTGACCAATATTCGTGCCGCCGGCACCGATGAATCGGTGCGCCTGACGACACCGCGGTCGCTAAGACTTGAAGAAGCGATCAGCTACATCGACGATGACGAGCTGGTGGAGGTGACCCCGCAGCATATCCGCCTGCGCAAGCGCTTACTCAACCCGCATGATCGAAAGAAAGAATCTCGGCGTGAAGCGGAAAACGCCTGATGTCGATCGTCGAGCACTGATGTGGTGCGACCGGTAGATAGTTATACCATCTGTTCCAGTTCAATCAGAAGATACGGTTTGAACCGATCGTAGTTTTCAATCATTGGAAAATGACCGATATCTTTCATGATTGTCAGGCGTGACCCGGTAATCGCGTCGGCTGCTGCCTGTGACATTTCCGGAGTTGCCGAATAATCGTACTCGCCGGTTAGCAGGGACACCTTACAACGGTTTGTATCGATGGATTTGATCTGTTCCCGCGCATCCCAATCTTCACAGTAGAAATAGACATCGCCTTTGTAAACGCCGGGGCCCCCTTGGCTATAATACCACCAGTTCTCGCGGCAGCCGGCTTCAGGTGATGACGGCGCGTTCAGCCCAAAGGTATAACTTGCGGCAAGCTCGCCGCCGTGGATTGCCGGGTGATGCAGAAAATCATTATCACGGCCTCCGGCAAATGCAGCGCTTTCCAGTCCAATAATGCCTGTGATTTCTTCTTGATACCGCGCTGCGACGCCGAGCGTCACGGCGCCACCCATCGAGCACCCCATCACGACCGGACGCTCGACGCCGAGTGCCAGCCAAAAATCGTGGATAAGATTGAGATAGACGTCAGTGGTAAGCTGGTACTTGGTCAGCCACCAGTTTTCCGGCGGGTTCGAGCGTCCGTGATAGGGCATNTCAAATGCGATTACCCGGCATTTCGACGTTACATCCGGATCGTTCAGGACATGACGGAACTGGCGGCTGTCCGTGCCGGCTGTGTGCAGGCAGATCAGTGGGACACCCTCCCCCGCCTCCTCGTAGAATATCCGGTAGTCGAGACCGCCGCTGGTAACATGNACGTAGCGGCCGACAATCGATTCATGCNTTGATTCAGNCTNGGGCATTGAGCGGCTCCATCTGTTTNAGAATGTTCATCATGCGGTGCAGTGCGCGCGCGTTCTGCATCGTCGTCAGTGTGTTGCCGTCGAGCACAAAGTCATCGACACGCATCAGCATCGCGAAGAAATCATGATAGAGTGGCGGCGGGTTGGGGCTGATGAATTTATTCCAGACCGACATCGGTGCGCGTAGCGAAAACGCAGCGGGCCGGTCAAAGCGCGGATTTTGCTCGATATCGGTAATCTTGCCCTCGCGGACCGAAATCAGGAAATCGGTGCCTTCGAAGGAAATTTTAAANTCATTGGTAAACCAGTCGCCGATGACGGACATTTCGGGATCGGAATTGACAGTGTCCCGGTATTTTTCCATCCAGGCAAGAGAAGGCCGATTGGGCATACAAAGTGCTCCCTTTGGGCTGCTTTTTGTCTACAGAGCAGAACGAAAAACACCCCCGACCAAGGCCGGGGGTGTTTCGTTTCCTTAACTTTACCTAGCGGGTAGCTGCTGCAACCTTTTTAAGCAAAGCGTAAATGTCTTTCGTTTTAGGGTCTTGTCCTAAGATTTTATCACCGATGGGCCTGACCCTTTTGATCAGCTCTGACTGTTCAGCGTCGGATAGGCGATATACGGCAGTTCCTTTTTCACCTGCCCAGTTCTTTTCGGCTGCACGAGTGAGGTCGTGGCCCCATTTGCCTGAGTGTTTCGTCGACGCTTTTGCCACGTCCATAACAATTTTCTTCAGATCTGANGGGAGCTTGTTAAGCCANGCTGTNCTGGTAAATGATCCGCATGTGATCTGCGCCATTCCCGTNAGGGTAATGTTTTTCGCAACCGTCCANAATTTTGANGGATGCATTACGCCGATGGAGCTACGCACACCGTCGATAGTCTTTCGCTGCAGTGAAGGCAGCACTTCAGAATAAGGGATCGGGACACCGGTTGCTCCCAAAGAACCTATCACTGCCCGCTCTAGGGGAGTGGCCAAAACCCGGATTTTNCNGCCCTTCAAATCACCCAGTTTCTTAAACGGTTTCAGCGTGGCGATGGATGTTCCTCCACAGCCCCACATTGACATNAAAACGAAGCCTTTCTTCGCCCCCATTTGAGAAAATTTATTAAAAAACTCCGGCTGATTGACGGCCCTAGTTGCATGACTTTCATCTGTGAACATGCCGGGCGCGTCTGTGACCATAAAGCGCTTATCAATACCGATGAAAAAGCCCGGAGGAATCATGAAAACTTCTTGGGTACCTAGCTGGATGGCTTCAATTTGTCGCGGGATTTTCCCGAGCTGAGCGGCTGGGAAAACACCGACTTTGATGCGGCCGTTCGTCTTCGCCTCAATTTCTTTTTTCATCCAATTGGAGCTGAAATGGTTTGAATCATTTATCGTGACCATCCCAATTTTCATATTGATAGTTTTTGCGCCGGCTGCTCCAGCTGCTAAAACTGCTCCAGCTGCGACTGCAGCGCACACTGCATTAATTTTTTTCATTAGATAACTCCGGTTTAGTGATTCGTCCCTGATTGAACGTCAACACCTTGTTGTGGTTTCACTTCGCTGAAAATTCTTAGCACATGCCGACGAAGGACTGCAAACTGCCTCAGCAACGCGCGCTATCGATTGTAAATTCGGCATCTTTTTTCGTAAGGGGATAATCCGAGTGATTTTGGCCAATATCTCGGTGAGATACCGGTATATTGGTAGGATATTTGTGGGCCTGGTTCGGAAATGTCAGTGGACTTTAACTTGATCTCCAGCATACGACCCTCAACATCAGAGACATTTATCGCGTTACGTATGATCGGCGCTTTCCAGGACAATGTGCGCCCAGCTTGATATTCGATGCGTTTCCCGCTGCCCCCCGGTGCCTGCAGGAGTAATGCGCCACCCGATTGCTTAACTGTGACGTAATCATGGGTGTGATTGTGCCACCCTGTTTGGTCGCCAAGGGCAAATACCCATTGGGTTATTCGCGTGCGGTCGTTCTCCAGCAGCAGGGTATGATCAGCGATCGTTGCCCCGATCAAACCGACGTCCGTTTTCGCTGTCAGATGTTAGGACATAGTTTCTCCTTCGCCGTCGATCCTAGCCAGACCGGCCCGGCGCAGTCTAGGATCCTGTTATGATGAACTACCAAAAGGTGCCTTGGGCCGGGCGATGGCGTGACCCGCGTTTCAGGACAATTTTTCTTTTCGGAATGGCAAGTGGATTGCCTTCATCGCTAGTATTCGCGACGCTTTCTATCTGGTTGCGTGAGGAAAATGTATCGCGGACCTCTATCGGGATTATGGGGGCGGTGGCCACGCCATATGCGATTAATTTTCTATGGGCGCCTTTGGTCGACCGAGCGCGGGTTCCAGGGCTGTATCAATGGCTGGGTCAGCGACGCTCCTGGATTTTGGGCTGCCAGGTTTTGCTGATGCCCGCGGTCCTAGTAATGGGGGCACAGGATCCAAAAACTGCCGTTATCATGCTGTCCGTTTGTGCATTGCTTGTTTCTTTTTTATCGGCGACACAGGATGTCGCGATAGACGCCTATCGTGTCGAGATCCTGAAGCCAGAAGAATATGGTGCCGGCGCTGCAATAGCGATTTATGGCTGGCACACTGGCGCCTTTCTTACCGGCGCGGGAGCGCTCTATGTGGCTGCCGCAGGCGGCTGGTCGATGGCATATATCGCTGCCGCTGCAGTCATCGGCGCCATTTCGCTGGCGACCCTGTTTGCGCGCGAACCCGCCCATCCAACTGAGGCTACGACATCGGCAAAAAACATTGGAGACTGGTTGCAACGGGCCGCAGTAGCGCCGCTGCAAGATTTTTTTGCGCGGCTTGGCTGGATGGCGATGCTTGTCCTTGCCGTCATAGTTTTCTACAAGTTCGGCGATGCTATGTTGGGCCGGATGGCCGGCGTGTTCTATGTCGATCTCGGTTTCACCAAAATTGAAATTGCCAATTACACCAAGACTGTCGGCCTTGCGGCGACATTATTGGGTGTTGGGGTTGGCGGTTGGGTGTGCATCCGCCTCGGCGTTATGCGCGCTATGTTCTTAGGCGCTATGCTGATGATGATTACCAATCTTGCTTTTGCGCTATTGGCGGCCAGTGGCAAGGATTTCGGCCTACTGGCGGCGGTTGTGTTCTTCGACAATCTAACCGGTGGCATGGCGACCACGGCCTTCGTCGCCTATCTATCCGGTCTGTGCAACGTTGCCTTTACCGCGACACAGTATGCGTTGCTGGCGTCGCTTGGTAATTTTGCTCGAATACAGCTCGGATCGGTATCGGGCTGGGCTGTCGATTCTTTAGGGGGCGACTGGGCGTTATTTTTTTTCGGTGTCGGCGCTACGTCTATACCGGCGATCGCGCTGCTGTGGCTGCTGGTGAGGTTGATGCCGCGGCTCGAAAAAGCCGACTGATATTCGGCTGTGTCGCAATATAAAAGATTAACATTTGATCTTTCAAAATTGCAGATTATCGCTATTTCGAAGGTGAAAGTGTCACCTACGATCGGATCGATATCATCAAAACAACTTATCCCGGAGATAATGAATGGTGATCAAAAACCCTTTAATGCAGCTGTTTGGTCAGTCACCGTTTACCCCATTGCAGGAACACATCTGCGTAGTAATCGACTGTGCGAATGAAGTGCCAGCAATTTTCGCGGCCGCACTCGACCACGACCTGCCCAAGGTCGAATTGATCCGTGGCAAGATCAACACGCTGGAAAGCGAAGCCGACAGAATTAAGAATGAATTGCGAGCGCATTTGCCGAAAAGCCTTTTTTTGCCTGTCGACCGCCGCGATCTTCTGGAAATTCTGGACTTGCAGGATTCCATCGCCGATACGGCGCAAGACATCGCCGGCATGATGTTTGTGCGTCACATGACACTGCCAAATGAAATGCGCGAGCCGTTAATGGAGCTGACAACGCGTTGCGTCGATGCATGCAATCATCTCGGTAAAATCATGGAGGAGATGAACGAACTGATCAGCTCAGGTTTCCGGGGTGCTGAGGCAGATAAGGTCATGTACATGATTGATGAGCTTAACAAGATCGAAACCGATACCGATATTCATGCAATCCGGCTGATGCGTCTGCTATTCGAAAATGAGGAAGAGATCGGGCCAGTGCTAACGATGATGTGGGACCGGGTAATTCATTGGGTTGGCGATCTTGCCAACTATGCCGAACGGGCAGGCAACCGCCATCGCTTATTGCTTGCCCGATAGGCCCGTCCTGCTGGCTTTGCGTATTTTAATATTCCTAACCAAATAGTTTCATGAACGCTATCTCTCAATTCGGCCCCACGCTTCTCGTTCTAGCAATAATCTTTGGCGTTTTATGACTTGGGGAATTGGGGCAAACGATGTTGCGAACGCGCTGGGTACATCTGTCGGTTCGGGCGCAATTACCGTCAGAACCGCTATTATCGTTGCCGCCATATTTGAATTTGCAGGTGCCGCCCTTGCCGGCGGCAGTGTTACCAAAACGATCCGTAAGGGCATTATCGATCCATCGACTATTGCAGACCGGCCTGAGCTACTGGTGTTTGGGATGCTAGCGGCTTTGTTGGCGGCTGGTTGCTGGCTCGCGTTGGCGTCGTTCCGTGGTTGGCCGGTTTCGACCACCCACTCAATCGTCGGCGCGATCGTTGGATTTGCAATCGCTGGCATCGGAATAGAGGCTGTCGCCTGGGGTAAGATTAGCCAGATCGTTGCCAGCTGGGGGGTGTCCCCGGTACTTGGCGGCTTGGTCGCATTCGCATTGATGATGAGTATCCGCAGGCTGATCCTGCAGGTAGAAAAGCCCTTTGAAAGTGCCTTGCGCTGGGCACCGTTCTATTTGTTCTAGTTGGGTTCGTGATTTCGCTGGTAACGATCTTCAAGGGTCTCAAGCACCTAAATATCGATCTAAACGGCTATGAAAGCGCCACTGTTGCGGCGCTAATAGGTATTATCACGGCATTGATCGGTAAGCGTTCCATCAGCCGCGTGACGACACACGAGACTATGGATCAAACGGCGCACCTTGCTAGTGTAGAGCGGGTGTTTGCGCCGATGATTGTGTTCACGGCCTGCGCAATGGCGTTCGCCCATGGCTCAAACGACGTGGCAAACGGTGTCGGGCCATTGGCCGCCGTTTACGGGTTAGTCCATTCCGGAGGCGAGGTGACGCAAAAATTAGCGATGCCGCTCTGGATCCTCGCGCTTGGTGGTGGCGGCATAGTGCTCGGACTTGTGACCTATGGTTATCGTGTGATGCGGACTATTGGTACAAAAATTACCGCACTCACACCGACCAGTGGCTTTTGTGCCACGGTGGCTGCGGCGTTGGTCGTCGTCATTGCCTCACGCACCGCGATGCCCGTTTCGACTACCCATATCGCGGTTGGCGCGGTCATGGGTGTCGGTATGGCGCGCGGCATCGCAGCTCTCGATTTGCGCGTTATCGGTAGTATTTTTGCGTCTTGGGTCGTGACGCTGCCGGCCGGCGGTATTCTGGCCGCCATGTTTTTCTTCATGCTAAAGGGCATGTTTACCTGACCCGATTGTCAGTTTTACTTAATCAGACGATAGTCGCCAAGGCATTCAGCGCATATCTGACGGACGACCGGTTGCGGCTCATATCCTGGTGCCGCCTGCCGTCCCGTGCTTTGCGCAGGCGGTGGATATGAAAGTCTACTGTCCTGGCATCCAGGAAGGTGTCGTGACTAAATACGGAATTGATCAACTGGTCGCAGGAAAACACCCTGCTTGGGTGTTCCAGAAAGTGACGCAGCTGCTGGCAGTCTGTCGGCCTCAGCACGATAGATCGGCCAATTAGTGCGATAGTGCCCCACTATTTTTTTGAGGCTTGCTTCTTTTTAGCTGCTGATTTCGGCTTGGGCGGAGGAGTGCGCGATGCGGATTCCCGGTTGGCGATTATTACTGAATCATGTGCTGCCATTGTCGCGAAATTCACCATGGTGGCATCATTCGCATTTATTGGAACGATCTGAACGGCGCGGCTCAGTCCCGTTAGAAGCGGTCCGATAACCGTTCCGCCACCCAGTTTCTGCAATATCTGCGAGGAGATAGCAGCAGCATGGAGGCCGGGCATTATTAAAATATTTGCCGGTCCCGTCAGGCGGCAGAACGGAAACACTACCCTTAGCTCCATATCCAGCGCCACGTCGGGTGACATTTCACCGTCATACTCGAAATCCGCGCCCTCGGCATCGAGGATTGCCACAGCTTCCCGCACCTGAGTCGCCAGCGCACCCGGCGGATTGCCAAATGTCGAATGGGACAGGAACGCGACCCGGGGTGTGTGACCGTGAGACTGAACCTCGGCGACGCACTGACGTGCTATCTGGGCGAGCTGTTCGCCGGTGGGTCGTTCGTTAATCGTGGTGTCCGCGATGAAAATTGCATGCGCCCCCGACGTGACCATAGAGAAGCCGAAAACTTCGGAGCCTGGCATCGGATCAATCGCAAGCCGGATGTTGTCATGACTGACCGAATAGCTGCGCGATAACCCGGTGACCATTGCGTCTATATCGCCATGCACCAGCATACAGGCGGAAAATACATTGCGATCTTGGTGCACCAGACGCTGGCAATCCCTATAGAGATAGCCGTCACGCTGCAGCCGCTGGTACAGGTATTCGATATAATGACGATTGCCGCGCGAAAGGGCGGCATTATGGATTTCGATATTGTCGGCACCGGTCAGCCCGAGCCGCTTGATTGTATCTTTCACATGTTCTTCGCGACCGATCAGAACTGGGGTGCCAAGCCCCGCCTGAGAAAACGAGATCGCCGCGCGGATTGATGTTTCTTCCTCGCCTTCAGCGAAACCGACGCGGCGCGGATTGGCACGAACCTCGGCGTGGGTAGCTTGGAGCATCGAAACTGTGGGGTCGAGGCGCGCCGAAAGTTGGGTCTTGTAGGCATGCAACTCGGGCATTTCCATCCGGGCGACCCCGGTATCGACGGCTGCTTGCGCCACTGCCGGCGGTATTGCCGAAATTAGCCGCGGGTCGAACGGCACCGGAATAATGTATTCCGGACCGTAGCGCAGCCGCCTCCCCGAGTAGGCGGCGGCGACTTCGTCGGGTACATCTTCACGTGCNAGCTCTGCTAACGCCCGCGCGGCGGCAATTTTCATCTCATCGTTGATCGTCCGCGCCCGNACATCTAGNGCGCCGCGGAAAATATAAGGGAAACCGAGTACGTTATTCACCTGGTTCGGATAGTCAGACCGACCGGTGGCGAAAATCACGTCCTTGCGGACAGAACGGGCTTCTTCCGGGGTGATTTCAGGATCCGGATTGGCCATCGCGAATATAATCGGGTCTACGGCCATCGATTTGACCATGTCCTTACTGAGCGCTCCCGCGACGGACAGTCCAAAGAACGAATCCGCCCCCTCCATCGCCTCTTCCAGCGACCGTGCATCGGTCTTAGCGGCATGTGCTGATTTCCACTGGTTCATGCCCTCTTCGCGGCCCTGATAAATTACGCCGCGGGTATCGCAGAGNATNATGTTGTCGTGTTGCATACCGAATGCTTTCAGCAATTCGATNCAGGCGATACCGGCGGATCCGGCACCATTGACCACAAGTTTNGTGTTTTTTATGTCGCGGCCGGTCAGGTCGAGCGCGTTGATAAACCCGGCGGCTGCGATGATCGCGGTNCCATGCTGGTCGTCATGAAANACCGGGATGTCCATCAGTTCGCGCAAGCGGCTTTCGATCAGAAAGCATTCGGGCGCNTTGATATCNTCCAGGTTGATACCGCCGAATGTCGGTCCAAGATAGCGCACGCAATTGATGAACTCGTCCACATCCTCGGTATCCAGCTCGAGATCGATGGANTCGACATCAGCAAAGCGCTTGAACAGCACCGCCTTGCCTTCCATTACGGGCTTGGAGGCCAGTCCGCCAAGATTACCGAGCCCAAGCACGGCCGTTCCGTTGGAGATAACCGCGACCATATTGCCCTTGGCCGTATATTCGAATGCGGTATCGGGGTTGTCCGAAATCTCAAGACATGGCGCTGCTACACCGGGTGAGTAGGCCAGCGCGAGATCTCGCTGTGTTGTCAAAGGTTTTGTGGCGATAACCTCGACCTTACCTGGACGCCCTGTCCGGTGCATGATGAGTGAGTCTTTGTCAAGATCGCTGTATTTACGCTTGGCCATGTTCGCCTCAGTTAATGGAATGCCGCTATCATAGGATAGAGATGAAACTTCGTCGCTCCAACAGAGCATTCAATATACCAATTCACGCCGACTAACCTGACGAGGCGTTTTGGCAAGAAAATCGCACCGATTCCCTCATGTTGGTTCGAACGCGGAGAAGGCTGTGATAAAATCACCGCGTGGAAGAGATAGAAAAAGTAACAGTCGATGTAGCGAAGGCGCCCGTGCCCGACAAACGGATGTCCAAGCAGGCTGCTGATGCGTCCACGCCGATGATCTCGCAATACCTAGAGATAAAACAGGCTCATCCTGATGTCTTGTTATTCTATCGCATGGGCGATTTCTACGAAATGTTTTTCGANGACGCAGAGCAGGCGGCNGCCGTTCTTGACATTACATTGACCAAGCGCGGCAAGCACCAGGGGGCCGATATCCCAATGTGCGGGGTTCCCGTTCATGCCGCAGAATCTTATCTGTCCCGCCTAATCCGAAAGGGTATCCGTGTCGCGGTTTGTGANCAGACTGAGGAGGCGTCGGAGGCAAAAAAACGGGGCGCCAAATCAGTAGTCCAACGAGAAGTCGTCCGCGTTGTTACACCGGGCACGATCACCGAGGACGCGCTCCTCGACGCGCGCCGACATAACTATCTTGCCGCTGTTGCGGAGGCGGGCGGTACCCTTGGTGTGGCTTGGCTGGATGTGTCCACCGGTGCGTTTTTTGCGCAACCTACCGATCATGCCGGGCTCTCGGCAGCTTTGGCCCGGATCGAACCCGGTGAATTGCTGATCCCAANGAGGCTGTCAGAGCAGCCCGAACTCTNNGATATTTGTTCCGATTTTCGCGATAAGATGGCAGTGCAGTCAGATTCTTATTTCGACAGCACTGCGGGCCGGCGCCGGCTAAAAAATATATTTTCCGTCAAAGCGCTGGATGCATTCGGTGATTTCGGTCGTGCCGAAATAGCCGCCTGTGGCGGCATTGTTGCCTATGTCGAGTTGACGCAGAAAGGGAAACTGCCGCGCCTGCGACCGCCCTGCCGGATGTCCGGCGGGGAAACTATGGAAATCGATGCCGCGACCCGGCAAAACCTGGAGCTGGTGCGCACCATGAATGGCGCGCGTGATGGTTCTCTATTGTCGATCGTTGATCGCACTGTCACCGGCGCCGGGGGGCGTCTACTCGCCGCCCGTTTGTCCGCTCCCCTCACGGACGCCCCGGCGATTACCGCGCGCCACGACGCAGTCACTTGGTTTTTAGACTCCGCGCGCGCGCGAGAGGACGTGCGCGCCCGGTTGCGTGCCGCACCCGACATGGACCGGGCTTTGACGCGGCTAACCATCGGCCGAGGTGGTCCACGCGATCTCGGCGCGGTGCGAGACGGACTGTCTGTCGCCGTCGATCTGCGGGCTCTTCTTGAGACTTCTTCTGACCTGCCAGCGGATACTGCTATAGCTACACAGGATATTGGGTTTCATCGGGGTCTGATCGACCGTCTCGGCTGCGCGCTGTCGGATGAGCTCCCGCTGATTTCCCGAGACGGTGGTTTTATCCGCGAGGGGTATGCGCCTGACTTCGACGAGCTCCGACAGCTGAGAGACGACAGCCGCAAACAGATTGCCGCGCTTCAAACTCGCTATGTCAACGATACCGGGATTCCGTCGCTCAAAATCCGCCACAACAATGTTCTGGGCTATTTTATCGATGTAACAGCCGCTCAGGCCGAGAAAATGCCGACGGGCGAGGATAGCCCGTTTATCCACCGTCAGACACTCTCGACTGCGATGCGGTTCACGACGGTTGAGCTTGGCGAACTTGAAGGCAAGGTTGCACAGGCTGGCGACCGGTCGCTGGCGTTGGAACTGAAAATATTTGAGGATCTTGTTACCGAAACGGTTGCAAGTGCGGAAGTTATTTCTCTGGCCGCTGATGCCCTTGCTCGGCTGGATGTATCATCGGGCTTGGCTGCATTGGCGGCTGAACGCCGGTATGTACGTCCGTGCGTCGATCACAGTATGGAATTTGAAATCTTGGGTGGGCGCCACCCTGTCGTTGAAGCGGCTCTAAAGACGTCCGGTGATGGCGTGTTTGTCTCTAATGACTGCGAACTTGCTGAGGCTAACCGGCTATGGCTGTTAACCGGTCCGAACATGGCTGGTAAATCGACTTTTTTGCGTCAGAATGCGTTGATCACCATTATGGCTCAGGCCGGTGCTTTCGTGCCTGCAGACAATGCGCATATCGGTATTGTCGACCGCTTGTTCAGCCGTGTAGGTGCCGCCGACGATCTGGCACGTGGCCGCTCGACATTCATGGTGGAGATGATCGAGACGGCGACAATCCTGAACCAGGCGACAGAGAGATCGCTGGTGATTCTTGATGAGATCGGTCGCGGCACGGCAACCTTCGACGGTTTGTCGATCGCATGGGCGACGTTGGAAAACCTGCATGAAGTAAACCGATGCCGGTCACTTTTTGCCACCCATTTCCATGAACTTACGTCGCTAACCGCAAGGCTAGATGCGCTAGTCTGCCATTCGATGAAGGTGGCTGAGTGGGAAGGTGATGTGGTGTTTCTGCACGAGGTCATCTCGGGTGCCGCGGATCAGTCATACGGCGTGCATGTTGCGAAACTTGCAGGCCTGCCGCCCGTCGTTGTCGCCCGGGCGCAGGAGGTTCTTCGGATACTTGAGCAAGGCGAGCAGTCGGGTGCGCTGGCCCAGCTTGCAGACGACCTTCCTCTGTTTTCTGCGGCCGTAGCGCCTCCGGCGGAGGCTGCTGTTGCGTCGGCGATTGAAGACGTGCTTTCTGAGATCAATCCCGACGAACTTAGTCCGCGCGACGCGCTCGAGATTCTTTATCAACTGAAAGGGCTGATCTAAGTTTAAGCCTCGATGGCCGGGGTTCACGGGCGTAGGCGTTCTCTCAAATTGCGCAGCCCCTGCCTTGATTTGGATCAAGCGGATGAGTGGGATGTTCTGAATAGGGACAGCCGTGCGATCAGCTGTGAAACGTAGCATGGCGACATCGCCAAAAGATGCTCTATATTAACGGGACTTGTATGTATGGTAACCGTCAGATGCCGTCTATCCCGAAACAACGCCGCATCATCGATCGCGCCGCCCTTCTCGGGACGATCGACCAACTAATTGGCGTGAAAGCCTCGCCACAGGAGTGTCGCGCCGAATTCCTTAAACTGTTGACGCGGGCGATGGAAGAGGGACGGGCTGAGGTGAGGCATCGCTTTGATAATCGTTCAGCAACCGGCGAGGAGGTTGCTGAAGCCCTCTCATTTCTGGCTGACCAAATTATCCGCCTAGTCTATGATTTTGCCACAGATCACGTTTATCCGGCGGCGAACCCAACGGAGGGTGAGCGGCTTTGTGTCGCCGCCGTAGGTGGATACGGCAGGGGCGGGCTGGCGCCATATTCTGATATNGATCTCCTGTTCGTGCTGCCGTACAAAGNAACTGCNCGCCAGGAACAGGTCATTGAATACATCCTCTATATGATGTGGGACCTAAAGCTGAAGGTCGGTCAGGCGACGCGCTCGATCGACGAATGTATTCGGCTGGCGCGCAGCGATCTGACCATCCGCACGTCAATGTTGGAATCACGTTATCTCTGGGGCGACAGGAAGCTATATAATGTATTGCGCCGCCGGTTCTATGCCGAGGTTGCGGAATCTTCCGGTCCGGAATTCGTCGAGGAAAAACTGGCAGAACGCGATGCCCGTCATGACAAGCTTGGCGGTTCGCGCTACGTGCTCGAACCGAACATCAAGGAAGGCAAGGGCGGGCTCCGCGATCTGCAGACGCTCTACTGGATCGCGAAGTACCTCTACAAGGTTGATGAGGTTGCCAATCTAGTTGATCTAGCTGTNCTAACNAAAAAAGAAGCCCATCGNTTCGATCGCGCGCATCGNTTTATGTGGGATGTGAGATGTCACCTGCACTTCCTTGCTGGGCGTGGTGAGGATCGTCTGACCTTCGACATGCAGCCAGAAATTGCAACTCTATTTGGTTACCGGGATCGTGCGGGCGCGCTGGGTGTCGAGCGGTTCATGAAACACTATTATCTGATCGCGAAAGAAATCGGCGATTTGACCCGAATCTTCTGCGCCGCGCTCGAAGCGGAGCATCAGCGCAAACCGAAATTTCGCCTGCCGTCGATCGGCCTATTCCAGAAATCGATCGCGGGGTTCGAAGTCGAAAGCGGCCGGCTGAATATCCGTAGCGCGCGCGATTTCCTTGAAGACCCCGCAAAGATACTAATGTTGTTTCACACCGCTCAATCTGAACAGCTTGATATCCACCCAAAGGCATTGCGTGCGATCACGCGCAACCTTAACGCTATCGACACCATCCGGGACGATCCGGAGGCGAACCAGCTATTTACTGAGATGCTGACGTCGGAGATCGATCCGGANAAAACNCTNCGNCGCCTGAATGAGGCCGGAGTGTTCGGCCGGTTTGTCCCGGATTTTGGCCGTGTCGTTGCCCANATGCAACACGACATGTATCACGTCTACACTGTCGACGAGCACACCGTGTTTGCGATTGGCATCCTGCACGGTGTGGAGAATGGTAACTACACTGAGGATATGCCGATCTCGTCAAAGGTGATCCATAAGGTACAATCCCGCCGAGCGTTATACGTAGCGGTTCTGCTGCACGATATTGCGAAAGGCCGCGGTGGCGATCATTCNGAGCTTGGAGCCCAAGTTGCACTTGAGCTCTGTCCGCGCTTCGGTCTGACCGAAGAGGAAACAGAAACTGTCGAATGGCTGGTGCGCTATCACCTTTTACTGAGTAACACAGCGTTCCGCCGCGATATCAATGACCCTCAGACAATCACGGATTTTTGCGACATTGTGAAATCCGTGGAACGGCTGCGCCTGCTTCTAGTCCTNACGGTTGCTGATATCCGGGCAGTCGGNCCNAACGTCTGGAANGCGTGGAAGGCGGCCCTNCTACGTAGCCTTTATGAAGCGGCCGAGGAGCGGCTGACCAGCGGGCGTTCTGTGGAAGGCCGCGATGCGCGGATAGAGCATGCCAAGCAGGAAACACGGGATCTGCTGTCTGACCTGCCGGCTGAAATAATTGAAGCACATATTGCGCGGGGCTATCCTTCCTATTGGCTGTCTTTCGATCCAGATACGTTCGCATGGCACGCCCGTATTGCCTATGAAGCGGAATCGCGCGCCGCGCCCCTAACGATCAAGAGCCGCGTCGACCGGTTCAAGGGCGCGACTGAAATCACGATTTACGCGCATGATCACCCCGGTCTATTTTCGCGCATAGCCGGCGCCATGGCGCTCAGCGGCGGCAACATTGTCGATGCTAAAATTTTTACGACAACTGACGGCATGGCGCTCGATACATTCTGGGTTCAGGACCAAAACGGCGAGCCATTTGATCGTGCCGATAAGCTGGATAGGCTTTACGTGCGCATCGATCAAACCCTTGCGGGCCGTTTGCGGCCCCGCGATGAGCTGGAGAAGGAGGTACGCCTGCCGGGCCGTCTGAAGGTGTTCAAGGTCGCCCCCCGTGTTCTAATCGATAACAGAGCGAGCCGGACACATACCGTCATTGAGGTGAACGGCCTCGACCGCAACGGCTTGCTCTACGAGCTGACTCGCGCACTGTCAGCGCTGAATCTGCAGATTGCGTCGGCTCATATCAGCACTTTCGGTGAGGCGGCCGTCGATGTGTTTTACGTCAAGGACCTGTTTGGCTTGCAGATAACTAACCAAAGTAAACTTGATCAAATTCGGGATGCTCTATTAGTCGCAATGCAGGATCAAGCCGTTCAGTCGGGGGCAACAGACGCCGCGGCAACGGCGGCTGAATAAACCATGCCGCTCCGAAGCCGCAATTCACGCCTAAATTGAAAATTTCCGGAACTCAGATCCTGTCGCANGTTCGATNTAGCCTGTTATCGTGCCGGCACGGTTCNAGTAAATAAGAGGGAATAATCGANCATGGCGCTGCTCCGNTCCATCGCNACTGTTNGCNGCTATACGATGATCAGCCGNCTGCTCGGNTTTNCTCGCGATATCCTGGTCGCGGCAACNCTGGGCGCTGGGCCGGTGGCCGATGCGTTTTTCGTCGCCTTCAAGCTACCTAATTTCTTCCGCCGCTTGTTTGCCGAGGGCGCTTTTAGTGCTGCTTTTGTGCCCTTGTTTACGCGACAGATGTCGGAAGGCGGCCGGGAAGCCGCGCGCGGTTTTGCCGAGGAAGTTCTCTCTGTTTTTGTCGTCACATTGCTGCTCTTTGTTACTGCACTTCAGATTGCCATGCCGTGGCTAATGTATGGCTTCGCGCCTGGTTTTGCGGACGACCCCTATCGCTTTGGGCTAGCGGTCCAACTGGCTCAGGTGACGTTTCCCTACTTATTGTTTATCTCGCTCATCTCGCAGCTTGGGGGCGTGCTTAATGCGCTTGGACGGTTTGCCGCTGCTGCGGCGACACCGATCATTCTCAACCTCTGCCTAATAGCGGCTATATTACTTTTGTCGCCATTTCTGGAGACACCCGGGCACGCTCTTGCATGGGGTGTTGCTGCCGCGGGTGCGGCACAATTCATCTGGCTAATGGCGGCTTGTCACCGGGCGGAATTCCAGCTTCGTATGCAGCGGCCCCGATTGACACCACGGGTGAAGCGATTGTTAGTCCTGATGCTGCCCGGCATGCTTGGCGCCGGGGTCGTCCAGATCAATCTTTTGATCGACGTGGTGATCGCCTCGTTATTGCCGAGCGGCTCGGTATCGTTTCTATACTATGCAGACCGGGTCAATCAGTTGCCGCTCGGCGTCATTGGCGTGGCTGTGGGCACGGCGCTTTTACCTTTGCTGTCGCGCCAGTTGCGCGAGGGCGAAGATGCCGCAGCGATGGCCAGTACGAACCGTGCCCTCGAATTCTCTCTGTTATTGACGTTACCGGCCGCCGCCGCGCTTATCGTGATGCCCGATCTGATTGTGGCCGTGCTTTTCGAGCGCGGCGCTTTTGGTGTCGCCGAAACTGTGGCAACATCTGCTGCGCTATCGGCTTACGCGCTCGGCCTCCCAGCATATGTCCTGATCAAGGTGCTCGCGCCGGGATTTTTTGCGCGGGAGGATACGGCCACACCGGTGAAGGTTGCGGCATTCTGCGTAGCTATAAACTTGGCCCTCAATCTCGCGCTGATCGGGCCGTTGCAACATGTAGGCATTGCGCTTGCAACGGCGATCTCCGCTTGGATCAATGCGGGGCTTCTGGCGCTATTTCTGATGCGTCGAGGTAATTTCACGGCCGATGCCCGGTTGAAACGGGCAATCCCTCGGACAGCGCTGGCAAGTGCGGCGATGGCAGGTATCTTGTGGTCTGCGCAGCGCGCGCTCCACGATTTTGCGGAGTCGGATGCCGCATTTGCGCCGGTCGTGCTGGCTGTCCTAGTTGTGCTGGGCATTGCTGTGTTTGCGATCACGGCCGCCGGTTGTGGTGCCGCACGTTTTTCCGATATCAAGCGCCTGCTTGACCGTTTGTCGGGTTGAGGCGATAACCCGCGCGCCTTCACATTACAGGATATTTCACGATGAACCGGATCTTTTCCGGCGTCCAGCCGACCGGCAATCTTCACCTAGGTAATTACCTCGGGGCAATCCGTAACTTTGTTGGGCTGCAGGATGACTACGAATGCATCTACTGCGTCGTCGATATGCATGCGATTACCGTTTGGCAGGATCCGAAGGAGCTTGTCGGTAATACTCGCGAGGTAACGGCAGCGTTCCTCGCCGCCGGCATCGATCCGAAAAGCAGCATCATCTTCAATCAGAGCCGGGTATCGGCACATGCTCAGCTAGCCTGGGTATTTAACTGCGTGTCACGGCTAGGCTGGTTGAACCGGATGACCCAGTTCAAGGAAAAAGCAGGAAAACACCGTGAAAACGCGTCTGTAGGGCTTTACGCTTACCCGAACTTGATGGCCGCCGATATCATGGCTTACCGAGCGACCCATGTGCCGGTCGGCGAAGACCAGAAGCAGCACTTGGAGTTGACGCGAGACATCGCACAGAAATTCAACAAGGATTTCGGTATAGAGTTTTTTCCGATTGTCGAACCCCTGATTTTCGGCGGGGCGACCAGGGTCATGAGCCTGCGCAACGGCTCGAAAAAAATGTCGAAATCCGATCCATCGGACCAGTCGCGGATTACCTTCACGGACACAGCCGATGATATATCGAAAAAAATCCGCCGCGCGAAAACTGACCCCGAAGAACTTCCTTCCGAAATGGAGGGATTGAAAGAGAGGCCAGAAGCATCGAATCTCGTTGGTATCTATGCGTCGCTGTCCGGTCAGACGGCGGCAGATGTGCTAAGGGAATTCGGCGGGCGTGGTTTTGGCGATTTCAAGCCGGCCCTTTCTGACCTGGCAATCGAGAAGCTGGCGCCGATTTCGGATGAAATGCGCAAGCTGATGGCTGATCCCGGTCACATCGATGCGATCTTAGCAGATGGCGCAGAGCGTGCGCGTGCGCTTGCCGACCCCATCCTGCGAGAAGTCCATGAGATCGTTGGCCTGATCTCGTCCTGATGGTAATGCGCGTATGGCGGGGTCTTTTTGCGTTCTCTGTGGGCGAGTTGTGCGTGACAGGAGCACCTAGCCCCTTGCGCGTTTTCCGCTATAAGCGCACAAATGATTCGTTCACGAGTATCTAACAAGATTCGACCATGCAGATTTACCTGCCAATTGCGGAAATGTCGCTCAATGCACTGATGTTGCTTGGGCTTGGGGGAATGGTGGGCGTTCTGTCCGGTATGTTTGGCGTGGGCGGTGGGTTTCTAATGACGCCACTGCTTATTTTTATCGGGGTTCCGCCGGCTGTAGCAGTCGGAACCGAAGCCAATCAGGTCGTCGCTGCTTCTGTCTCGGGCGCTTTGGCCCACTGGCGCCGCGGCAATGTGGACATCCGAATGGGTGTCGTTCTGATGATCGGCGGTTTTATCGGTTCAACGCTTGGCGTCTGGCTTTTCACCTTTCTCCGCGGGATTGGCCAGATTGATCTCGTGATCGCAGTTTCCTATGTATTGTTTCTTGGCATTGTCGGGGTACTGATGGTGGTGGAAAGCGCGCGCGCATGGTTCCGCAGTCGAAACCCCTCCGCGCCGCGCCGCAAACTGCATTATCATAACTGGCTCCACGGTCTCCCTTTCAAGATGCGGTTCCGGCGCTCAAAGCTCTATATTAGTGCATTGCTACCGCTCGGTGTTGGCGTGTTTGTCGGTATACTAGCCGCCATTATGGGTGTCGGCGGCGGTTTCGTTATGGTGCCAGCGATGATTTATCTGCTGGGGATGCCGACTTCCATCGTCGTCGGCACGTCGCTTTTCCAGATTGTTTTCGTGACCGCCAATGTCACGTTCCTGCAATCGGTGAACAACCAGACCGTCGATATTGTGCTCGCGATGCTGCTCGTTGTTGGGAGTGTGATTGGCGCGCAGATCGGCGCACGCGTCGGGTCGAAGTTGCGCGGCGAAGAAGTACGTATCGCGCTTGGCCTGATCGTACTTGCGGTATGCGTGCGGGTTGCCTGGACTCTGGTGGTGACGCCGGACGACCTCTACTCGCTGGGGCTTGGGGGTGGGCACTGATGTTGCCTCGGAAGAAATGGATCGCACAGTGCAGCGGAGTTTTCGCAGTGTTTTGCCTTTTGGCACCGGCGAAGGCTCAAAGCCTTGTGGCGGATCTTTCGACCCGCGAAGTGGCGATCTCGACCGGTTTCACAGGTGCAGAACTTTTGCTATTTGGCGCAACTGAGGGCTTTGGCGATATTGTTGTAACTGTCGCGGGTCCAAGACGCGACGAAATCATTCGCCGCAAGGAACGTGTGGCCGGTATCTGGGTAAACGGCACGTCTGTCACGTTTGAAAAAGCCCCGGCCTATTATCGGACCGCTGCTTCAAAGCCGCTGAATGAGATTGCATCGCCTGAAATTCTCTCGAAGCTACAAGTTGGATCGGATCGGATCGATCTTTTTACCCGCTCCCAGCGCTCCGCTGCGAGTATCCGGACCTTTCGCGACGCGTTCATCCGCAATAAAAAGAAGCAGGCTCTTTATAGCGAGGATATATCCAACATAAAGATTATCCGCGGACGGCTGTTTCGATCGACGATCCCGTTTCCCGTGAATGTGCCGATCGGGACCTATCAGGTGATTGTCCATCTTTTTAAGAACGGACAGCACGTCAGTAGCCAAAAAACACCATTGACCGTCCACAAGGTCGGTCTCGAGTCACAGATCTACGACTTCGCGCATGACCATGCTCCCTGGTATGGAGTGATTGCGATCGTAATCGCGCTTATGGCAGGCTGGTTAGCGGGCGTTATTTTTAGAAGGGCCTGATCATGAATGATGACATTACAAACACCGGGCCGAAAGAGGCAACATTCGAGGACCCTGCCCCGCCGGACCTGTCCGCGCGGAGCAACCGCGTCTTTCTATGCGTTGTCGACAACACCGAGGAATGCGTCAACGCGATTTATTTCGCCGCCTGCCGTGCTCGGCGTACAGGCGGCCGCCTTGCCCTGCTTTACATAATGGAACCGGCGGAATTCCAGCACTGGATGTCCGTCGAAGAGAAAATGCGGGAAGAAGCCCGCGCGGAGGCCGAGGATTTTCTGCACAAACATTCGTCGCAGGTTCAGGAATGGACCGGCGAAATGCCGACGCTTTATGTGCGGGAAGGCAAGCCGGCCGAGACAATCCTCGGGCTTATCGAGGAAGAGCCGCGGATCTCAATACTAGTGCTGGGCGCCGGCACCGACAAGAAGGGTCCCGGCCCGCTGGTGTCATCAATTGGTGGCAAGATGTCCGGCAAATTTCCGATCCCCATAACCATCGTGCCGGGAACGCTGACGTCCAAACAGCTCGACATGCTGACCTGACGCCGGCCCTGTCTTGACCTCTGCCCTGATGATCGTTCGTAATATCTGGTATTTTGGTATCGCCTCGCGCGATGTTCGTCCTGGAAAACTCGTGCATCGAGAAATTTGTGGCGAACCCGTTGTATTGGGTAGGACCGTCACAGGAGAGGCATTTGCTTTGCGAGACAATTGCCCCCATCGGGGTGCGCCGTTGTCAGCTGGGCGGATGAAGGGAGATGAGGTTGAATGCTGTTATCACGGCTGGACCTTCGATCGTTACGGCTGCTGCACATCTATCCCGGCGCTGGCTGCGGATGACCCCGTTGATCTTGGCAAGATTAAGGTTGCTCGTTTTCCGTTGCGNGAACGTCAGGGGGTGATCTGGATCTGGATCGGTGACGGCGATGGTGACGATATCGAGGCCCCGCTGGTTCCGGATGTTGGGGACCGCCCACCGCAGATTGTTCATGCGCTAGAATTCCCAGTTAACATAGACCACGCGGTGGTCGGGCTAATCGATCCTGCGCATACGCCGCACGTGCATGAATCATGGTGGTGGCGCCGGCCGGCGGAGCGCCGCGAAAAGGAAAAACACTTCGCACCCACATCGCTCGGATTTGATATGACATCCCACTATGCGTCGCCGAACTCAAAGATCTACCGGTTGCTCGGTGGCGCGCCGGAAGTGCAGATAGCCTTTGCTCTGCCCGGCATCCGGATTGAGCATATTCGTGCCGGCCGGAACTTTTACTGCGGTATGACCGCGTGCACGCCGCTGGATGATAGCCGCACTTTGACCACGCATGTCATGTGGTGGTCAATGCGCTGGCTGACGCTACTAAAACCGGCGGCAATGCCTTTTGTTCGGGCTTTTCTGGCACAGGACCAGGCAGTGTTTGAAAAACAGTCGCAAGGACTGCTCTGGAATCCAGATTTGCGTTTGACCGGCCAGCCTGATCAGCAGGCGAAGTGGTATTTTCGGCTGAAAAACGAGTGGGAACGGAGCAACGATGCTGGCAAGAAGTTTAAAAACCCACTTCCAGAAACAAGCCTTAGGTGGCGAACATAATGGCGTGATTTTGATGGCCAGTCCATGCTTTGCGCATGTTTTTGAGAGTTCTTTTGGGTTAATTTCTGTGAGCCAAAACCTTTCCGCATGCGTAATGAATCTGAATCGGCCAGATATCAAAGGGTTGCGATGGTGCGAACCCCCTGCCTTTTCGATTTCGGGTTGATCTTAACTTCGGCTTAAACCAGTTTCCCCTGTCGAATGACGCTTGAGACTCTTTAAAACCGTCGCGAGAACCAGCCATTATGCAGCGAAATGATTAACGTCATTACCGAAGCAACACCGAATCCCGCCACTCTGAAATTTATTCCAGGATGTCCGGTGATGGAGGAGGGAACAGTAAATTTCGCTTCGGCGGATATGGCGGCGAGAGTGCCTCTGGCGCGAAGATTATTCGCGATCGACGGTGTGAAGGGTGTGTTTTTCGGAGCGGACTTTGTTTCTGTTGCGAAATCGGAGGCGGTTGATTGGCGAGCGCTAGAACAGTCAGTCTTCGCCGTTATAGAAGCGCATTTTGAGTCGGGCGACCCGATAGGTCTGGTTCATGAGGGGCCAGGTGCCGACGAGGATGAGAAAGACGATGCAGTTGTCAGGCAGATTAAGGAGCTGCTTGAAACGAGGATAAGACCGTCGGTCGCGCTGGATGGCGGGGATATTGTGTACCGCGGATTCGAACGTGGTGTTGTCTATTTGAGTTTACAGGGAGCATGTATTGGCTGCCCCAGTTCATCGGCGACACTAAAAATGGGTGTCGAGAATTTGTTGAAACACTATGTGCCCGCCGTGCTTCGGGTCGAGCCTATCGACTAGCATTTGTTGGATATGTCGGTTCTCTGGGACGAGGACCGGCTCAAGTAAAAATTGTATACTAACCAGACCCAGAAAATGGGCGGGCCCAGGGGGATAGATGAGATATGACCAAACAAAAAAAAGCGCACAAAAGCGCCGGTAAGGTGCTGTACAGGGCGGTGTTTATGGCACTTTATGCCGGCGCTACCGGCATGCTTGCCGTTGGGGTACTAACAAAAAATAACGCAGTAGCGTCGAATGCCGGACCCGATCCGGCACACTACGCGGAACACTCTGCATCTACGAGTGATCTACGGCTTGTGAAGGCACACACGCAATTGACAACAACAGGTTCGGGATTCGGTGCTGGCGAAGCCAAGATCCATCGCAGTGTTTTGGTGAAACCGCTCGACGTGAAGCTTTCACACACCACCGGAAAACTGTGGGAATTGTTCCGTGATATTGGGTACGAGATCCAGGGCGTGCGTATCCACGGTGAAGTACCACGTTTGTTTCTAGCTAGTCTGCCGCAGGATCTTCGGTACCAGCAACGCGTTGATTTCCGAAAAAACACTTTTATTCAGTCGACACTGCCATTGATCCTGCAGGTAAACGAGCTGATTCTACAAGACCGAAGGCAAGTGAAATCTCTAAGCGACCAGCAAGCTGAAGGCCGGCTCATTGGTCATCGAGAGGGGCTATGGCTGGCCGAACTCGCAGAGCGCTACGGGGCCAAAAGTGCAGACCCTGCCGTTTTGCTAGAGCATGTTGATATCATTCCCCCCTCCCTCGCGATCTCTCAGGCTGCCGAGGAAAGTGGCTGGGGAACATCCCGTTTTGCGCGGGAAGGCAACGCGTTATTCGGCCAACGCGCCTATGCGCCGCATAAAAAGGGGATCGTGCCGAAAAACCGCGCCAAAGGTGAATCGTTCCGCGTACGTGCGTTCGATCATTTGATCGACGGGGTTAAATCCTATGCGCATAACTTAAATAGCCACCCCGCCTACACGGATTTCCGGGAAGCGCGAGCGAAGATGCGGGCAGTTCCTGACGATGTTGATGGGTACAGCTTGGCTGGGGCGCTGACGCGGTATTCAGAGCGTGGTGCTGATTACGTCAAAACGATCCGCATCATCATTCGTGCTAACACTTTGCAGGTCTTCGACGATGCCAAGCTCGGCCGCTCAGTCGCGCCCGACACGTAACCAGATGACGGCCTACTGGACAAGTCAGTGCTTCGGAACATAAAACTGCAGGCCGTACCAATGCCAGCGGCCACCGCCTGCGGGCAACGTGCAGTTAATCCGGGAACGCCCGTGCGGAAATGGGTTTTTTAGGCGAACTTCGATCCGTGAACCAAGCCGTTCAATTCGCGCTTTGCCCTGTCCTGAAGCGTAGCAGGCGAGTTGCGAAAGACGCCCCGCTGCTGGCCCGTTCACAGTAAAGCCCAGAATTGGCGGGTTGTTGTCCTGCTTTAGCAAGGGGTCGAGCGGCGAGACGGCAGAGACATCCAGGGGTAACGCGTTGATGGCGAGTCGGAAGCGGCTACCGCCACCAAAGTTCTCATTCATAGCAAAACGCGGCAGATACGTCATGTTTGCATTAGTGTGGATCACTCCGGAGTGTTGGCCAAAGCCTATGGTGAGCCCCGCCTCTGCAGCAGCAACGCCAACGGCGAGACTGAATTCGCCGTATGGATAGGCAATAATCGTTGGCACTTCGCCAAGCTCGGCCCTGAATCTTGCGTTTGATTTTCGCAAATCGGCGCTGTTCTGCTCGGGACTTGAAGAGGCCATGTGAAGATGGGTGTGCGTTTGACTGCCGATCGTTGCTCCTGCAGCTTTAAGCTCTCGAATTTGATCCCACGACATATAATCGCCGATTCGGCGGTCGACCGGGTCGGTGGCGACAAAAAGCGTGAAAGGAAATCCTAATTTCTTGAGACGCGGAGCCGCTTCGACATAGACCGAGAGAAAGGCGTCGTCGATTGAAATACCGACGGTGCGGGGCGGCAGAGGTTGTTTCGCCCGAAGACGTGCGACGATTTCGGATATTGGTAACACAGTATATTGAGGTTTCGTGAGCTCGGCTAAATGGGCTTCAAACTGTTCAAGACGGATATTCGTCGATGGATGCATTCTTTCACCGAACCGATGGTACATCACGACGACTGCAGAGCTTTGCGCCTGAGCTAAAACCGGCATACCCGCTATCACGGAAAATAAAAGCGCTATAATTCCATTTTGAATAAATTGTTTCATCGAAAACCCCGTCTGGCCAGCCAGAGTCTGTACTTTAGTGCTTGAATAATTCTGTTCACAAGTTCGTTATCATAAGATTTTCACTGCCATAAGTCGTGGAGTCACACTAAGGAACGCGTCACCGGGATATATTTTGCCCATTCTGTTAACGAAACGATGTTTTACGGCGCATCAACATTTCGGTTGTATTCACGCTACTGGGCCGTTTTCTGCGCCGGGTGGCATCATCGGTTCGGGAAGGTCTGTATCCTGAATAAGTTTGTAATGGCTCGGATTGAACAATTGATAGTGCCACCACTCATTCCGATAAAAATCCCAGCCCGCTGATGTCATGATGCCCATGAGTATGTGCCGGTTGCGTTGTGCGGTGGCGGAAATTTGAATGTTACCATGATGAGAGAGTGGTGTGAACGCGTCGAAGCCTGTTCCCATGTCGAGATCGTTGCCTGATGAGTCGATCAATGTGAGGTCGACAGCGATGCCGCGTGAATGCGGTGACCCACGGTTAGGGTCGGCGAGGAAATCGGGATCCGGCGTGTGATTCCAGAGGGCCCATTGCGCTTCTGTTGGGCGCAGAGCATCGAAAATACGAAACCGCAAATCTATTACGCGAGCCAACCGGACAGCTTCTGTGAGGGCCGCCGCCGCTGCTTCGTGCAGATAGCAGCATGGCCGGGCATATACCGGCGCGCCGGTAAAGTTGTTCGTAGACGCATAAACGATGTCGATTTCCACATCGAAGACTGGTTTGCGGATCTCAACAAGGGTCATGTATTGCTCCCGCTGGTTATCAGGTCATAGATAGACCATAAAGCTACCATGACAGCATTGTATTATAACACCTACGGTTTCCGCAAATGACCTTGACCCTGGCACTCGAGTCCAGCGCTGATGTTTGCGCAGTCGCGCTTGTTGCGGACGGTGAGACTTTGGGCGTACGCCAGATTGAAATGAGCCGTGGGCATGCTGAAGCCCTGGTACCCCTGGTGCAGGACCTTGCGATGGAGACGGACATTGCGCTGACGGCACTGGACCTTATCGGCGTAACGCGCGGACCTGGCTCTTTCACTGGGGTCCGAACTGGCATTGCCGCAGCGCGCGGCTTCGCGATCGCTTCTGGGGCGCCGGCCGTCGGTGTTTCTTCTCTAAAGGCAGTCGCAAAGGGTGCCGCTGACGCTTGCCAGCTATCTGATTCTATTCTTTGCATTCTCGATACCCGGCGTTCCGATTATTTCGCACAGATGTTCGATCCCGCGGGCATGGCTTCCGACGCACCCCGGGTGATGAGCGGCGATGCACTATATGCATTGATCCGTTCGGAGCAACCGGCTCTGGTGGGCAACGCGGTCACAAAATTATTGTCGGGGTATGATGGCGATCCGAAGAAGCTTCGACAGATCCCGGGCGCTGGAAATCCCGATCCAGTTGACGTCGCCAAGATTGCTGAGAGTATTCTGCGCAATGAAGAATTTGGGCAGGAGACGTTAACCCCATTATATCTGCGCGAGCCCGAAGCAAAACTTCCCCAAAACGGAGGGCGGTTGAAAAGATGACAGGGTTTGAGCTGTCTGCGGTAGAGGAAACCGATATCGGTGCAATGGCGCGCATTCACGCTCTATCATTTGACGAAGCCTGGACGGGTGCGATGATCCGCCGAATTCTGGCCATGCCCGGGGCATATGGGACTGTGGCGCGTGATGAGCGTCAATGGTCGGTGGTGGGATTTGTCTTGGTGCGCCAGGCAGCCGATGAATGTGAAATTTTGTCGTTGGCTGTAGCGCCTGAATTACGTGGCGACGGTGTTGGCGGTTGTCTGTTCGACGGTGCAATGGAGCAGGCGTGTATTGCGGGGGCGACAAAATTATTTCTTGAAGTTGCTGAAGACAACGGGATCGCCCGCCAACTGTATTCGAGCCGTGGCCTGATCCCCGTTGGCCGGCGTCCGGATTACTATACGCGAAATGATGGCACGACTGTTGCAGCGGTTACTATGTCGTGCCCGCTCGAAGCGCATCCCCTCCGCGCGCCAGCTTAAAATAGAATAATAATTTCATTTTCTTGGTTAACATTTCTTCTCTACCAGCAGAGTATATATGTCAGAATCCGGTCGTTCGCGGTTGCATGTAACAATTCGATGACCGAGTTCGCTAAGAGAAGATGGCACGTTCTTTAGAGCTTCTTCGCCACGTAGCTGGATTTGCAGAAACTTCCCCTCATTCATTTTTTCAATTTGCAGCCGGGCTTTGACGAAAGTCATCGGGCATACCTCAGCGGTGATATCAAGAAAATAGTCAGGAGTATGATTTTTCATTTTCATCTATTAGGTGTTAAAAACTATTGCAGATATTGATGTAAAACCTTATAAAAACGCCGTTTCTATTATGAAAAGGTCCAATGAATGAGCGAGAAATCTCCTTCTGATAACGAGAACATGATTGCTTGGACAGCGGACATAGTCGCATCCCACGTTCAAAACAACAGTGTTGCGATAAGCGATCTGCCCATCTTGATCAAGACAGTATATGACTCCTTGTCAGGGCTCGGAGGAGAAAACCCGGCAGAAAAACCGCAGCCGGCAGTGTCAATCCGACGGTCGGTAACGCCCGATTTTATCATCTGTCTGGAGGATGGCCGAAAGCTAAAAATGCTCAAACGCCATCTATCGACAGCATATGACATGACACCGGCAGAGTATCGCGAAAAATGGGGGCTGCCCTCGGATTATCCGATGGTTGCACCGAACTATGCCAAACAGCGGAGTTCTCTTGCTAAAAAGATCGGGCTGGGTAAACGCCGGGGTGAATAGCTGATTCCCGACAATAGTTCGAACCCATGTTCGGCCCTCAATTTTTTGGCTATACTGTTTCCATTACTTAATTTTTTAAGAACGTGGAAACGCCAATGCCTTCACGCATAGAGCAGCTTTGTAGGGATAAGGGTCTAAAGATGACTGGCCAGCGGCGAGTCATTGCACAAGTGTTGTCCGCCGCACAGGACCATCCTGATGCGGAGGAACTTCACAGGCGGTCCATGTCAATTGATAATCGTATCAGCCTGGCGACTGTTTATCGGACAGTCCGTCTATTTGAAGACGCCCAGATTCTTGAGCGCCACGATTTTCGGGACGGCCGGGCCCGTTTCGAGACCGCAGAAGACGGCGACGAACATCATCACCACATCATTAACGTGCGAAACGGAGAGGTCGTCGAGTTTGAGGATGAGGAACTTGAAACGCTAAAACGCCGGATTGCGGCAGACCTTGGTTTCAAAATCGTTGGTGAGAGGCTTGAGCTATATTGTTTACCGATCGGCGATGATGAAGGGGTTGAAAAGTGACTGTGCCCTGTCACGGCCCACAGGTACCTGCCTGATGGATGGCCCTGAGCCACCGGCAGAAGCCTTCGAACCGATTATGGTCGGAAACCTTGTTGCCCGACTGGCAAACACATCAGCGGAGATTAAAGCGGCGCAATCACTTCGCTATAGGGTATTCTATGAGGAAATGTCCGCGATTCCTTCTGATAAGGTAAAGGCTACGCGCCGAGATTTCGATCGTTTTGATGAGATCTGTGACCATCTTCTTGTGATCGATACAAAGCGCACCGACCTTCCCGGCGGCGTTGTAGGGACCTATCGATTACTCCGTAGTACGGTCGCCGAAGAGAAGGGCGGGTTCTATACCGCCGATGAATACGAAATTGGGCGCCTCATTTCAGGTCACGGCCCCACACTCGAACTTGGTCGTTCCTGTGTCGAGGAGGAATATCGCAACCGTCCAACTATGCAGTTGCTGTGGCAAAGCATTGCCGCCTACATTTTTTATTACGACATCGCGATCATGTTTGGCTGCGCGAGCATGCCCGGCACCGACCCGAAGGCACTCGCAATGCCGCTATCTTATATGTACCAGTATCATCTCGCGCCACCTGCTTTACGGCCGGTCGCCTTGAAAGAGCGGTATGTCGATATGCGCATTCTGCCAGAAGAACAGATCGATCAGCGCGAGGCTCTGGCTGCATTGCCGCCATTGATAAAGGGTTATCTCCGCCTCGGAGGCTTTGTCGGCGATGGCGCGGTTGTGGATCATCAGTTCAATACGACTGACGTGAGTATCGTAGTCAAGACCGATCTTGTGACAGAAAAATACATGAAACATTACGACCGCAAGAGCCGTCGAGATGGCGAAGACGAGGGGCTATAATGGGATCGCCGTTGCGTGCCTTCGTCCGGATCGTTGCTTATTTCTCTGTGACGTTTTCATTGCTCCCATTTCAGATGTTTGCCGTGCGGTTCAACTATAAATGTTCGGTCGGTCTGCCGCTTTTATACCATCGAGTCTGTGTCCGTATCCTCGGCTTTCAGATCCGTACGCATGGCAAGAGAGTTACCAAAGGTCCGGTTCTGTTTGTCTGTAACCACACCTCCTATACGGATATCTCTATCCTAGGCGCTATGTTGCCAGCCTCGTTCGTTGCGAAAGCAGAGGTCGCAAGTTGGCCCTTTTTCGGGGCTCTCGCTAGGCTGCAAAGGACGGTTTTCGTGGACCGGCGTCCGGCCAAGGCGACTGTGCAGCGCGACGAAATGGTCCGGCGGCTTGAGGCTGGTGACAACCTAATCCTGTTTCCAGAGGGAACGAGCTCAGATGGCAACGCCGTTCTGCCCTTCAAAAGTGCGCTATTCAGCGTCGCTCAGATCGAACCGAACGGAGAGCCACTAATGGTTCAGCCAGTGTCGATTGCTTACACGCGCCTTGATGGCATGCCAGTTGGGCGAGCGTTGCGACCGTATTTTGCTTGGTATGGCGATATGACGCTCGCCCGCCATTTCTGGGAAGTGGCCGGCCTTGGCCGTGCAACTGTAGATATCGTGTTTCATCCGGCCGTCACGATTCGCGATTACGAGACCCGGAAAGGTCTAGCCGAGTACTGTTTTCAGGTTGTCGCGGATGGGGTGTCGGTGGCTAATGCTGGCCGCCTTAGTAGGCTGCAAACCATGGCTGTGTAATGACGGTCGGCGAATATAGCAGCGCTTTAATCGGCCTATCAGCCGGTTGACACCCTGATTTCCGGTGCTAATTTGCGAAAAAACCGAACCGAGCAACAGATTGCAGAGTGAGCGATTCTTAATTTAGAACCTGAGTGGTGCTCATGAGGGTTTCGTGGGTGTCGGCCGAATAGGTAGCAGACACCCTTATCACAAGAAGTTACAAACGGACCGGGAACGCCTCTTTGGCAAAAACGCTTCACATAAAAAATTATGGCTGTCAGATGAACGTGTATGATGCCGCACGCATGTCGGATGTTCTCGCGCCACTGGGATACCGTCATGTGGAGACCCCGCAAGACGCGGACTTGGTGATCCTCAACACTTGTCACATTCGGGAAAAAGCTGCGGAAAAGGTATATTCTGAGCTAGGACGCCTGCGTGATCTCAAGCAGGATCGCGCCGAGGGCAAAGCGCCGATGATGATCGGGGTCGCCGGGTGCGTAGCACAGGCGGAAGGGGCCGAGATGGTCCGTCGCGCACCTTATGTAGATCTAGTATTCGGCCCGCAGACCTATCATCGTTTGCCCGAAATGGTGGCTCGCGCGACGCGCGAAACATCCGGCCTGAGCGGTGCCGGACGCGGCATCATCGATACAAATTTCCCGGTCGAACAGAAATTCGACTTTTTACCTGAAGCGGCGTCGCAGGGGCCGTCGGCCTTTTTGACCATACAGGAAGGCTGTGACCGATTCTGTGCATTTTGCGTTGTACCGTATACCCGCGGTGCGGAATATTCTCGACCGGTAGCTGAGGTGCTCGCCGAAGCGCGGCAGCTCGTCTGTGGCGGAGCTCGAGAGATTACGCTGCTGGGGCAGAACGTCAATGCCTACCACGGGGAATCGCCATCGGGAGGGGAGTGGCGACTCGCCGCATTGGTCGCCGAGCTTGCCGGCATCGCCGGATTAGAGCGTATTCGTTACACGACGTCTCACCCCCGGGACATGACCCGGGACTTGATCACAGCCCACGGTGAAATTGACACACTAATGCCCTATCTGCATCTGCCGGTACAATCGGGTTCGGACGATATACTCCGGGCTATGAACCGTCAGCACACAGCGCACGATTATCTAAATATCATAGATGGGTTGCGCGCGGCCCGGCCTGATATCGCGCTGTCTTCAGATTTTATCGTCGGTCACCCCGGGGAAACCGACGCGGATTTCGAGGCGACTATGGGTTTGATCCGGAAGGTCGGCTACGCGCAGGCCTATTCCTTCAAATACAGTCCGCGACCCGGCACCCCGGCCGCAGCAATGGAAGATGCAGTGCCCGAAGATGTAAAATCAGAGCGCCTGGCCAGGCTACAGTCGTTGATCAACGAACAGCAGGTTTTGTTCAACGAAACATTTGTTGGGCGCACAATTCCGGTGCTGCTCGATCGTCTGGGGCGAAGCGACACGCAGCGTGCTGGCCGCTCTCCGTGGATGCATTCAGTACATGTTGACTTCGACACGCTGGCTGCTGCAACTAGAGCATTTGGCCGCACCGTTGAGCTGCAGATACTCTCTGCCCATCCCAATTCACTCGCTGCAACGCCTGTCTGGGACGCCGGCGCCACCCTGCAAGAGCCAGCCACCGTTTGAGTCAGCAAGCCAAATTGGGCGAGAACGCGCCGTCGCTTTCATTGGAGTTCGATGACAACCGGTTGCTACCGGCCCTCTACGGCGATTTTGACCGTCATCTGGCGCGTGTCGAGCAATTGCTTGGCGTGACGGTGGCGTCACGAGGAAATAGTATCATAATCACCGGTGACCCTGCTTTGGGTCAATTCGCGCGTGTTGCGTTACAATCTCTTTATGAAAGACTCGCCTCCGGCCAGGATGTGGCCCTCGCCGAGGTAGACGCCGCTATCCGCCTGGCGCGGAGCGCCGCTAATGAAGGCCCGGCTGGAACTGCTAAACTCGGCAGTAGAAAGCTCGTAATCCACACGCCGAAGAAACATATTTCTCCGCGTTCTGCTGGGCAACAGCGCTATATCCGAGCGCTGCTCGATAGTGAGCTTGCCTTTGGACTGGGTCCAGCAGGCACCGGGAAAACCTATCTAGCGGTTGGTATGGCAGTGTCGATGCTGACATCGGGCAGGGTTGATAGAATTATCCTTTCACGTCCCGCCGTTGAAGCAGGAGAACGTCTGGGCTTTTTGCCTGGTGACATGCGTGACAAGATCGATCCGTACCTCCGGCCGCTTTATGACGCGCTGTACGATATGATGCCGCTGGAACAGGTAGACCGTCGTCTCGAGACCGGTGAGATAGAGGTGGCGCCGCTTGCATTTATGCGAGGCCGGACCCTTTCCAACGCCTATGTAATTCTAGATGAGGCGCAGAATGCGACCCCGGTCCAGATGAAAATGTTCCTGACGCGTCTTGGAGAGAATGCCCGCATGGTCGTCACCGGTGACCTGAGCCAGATAGATCTGCCGCGGGGGGTGGCCTCCGGCCTCCGCCATGCAGTGCGGACACTCGATGGCGTTTCTGACGTTGCAACGACGCAGTTGAAGGCTGAAGATGTTGTGCGGCATGAGTTGGTATCGCGCATCGTCAACGCATATGAGGCAGTTGAAGCCCAGGATAGCCAGGATAGCCAGGATGGATGAAGATGGTTCAAAGCCATATATCGAAATTGATGTCTTGGTGGAGGCGAGTGACTGGTTACGCTGTTTGCCGCTTGCGCGGGACATAGCGATTACCGCCGCAGCTGCGTCGTTTTCTGGAATAGGGGAGAAGACCGCCGCAGGGCAAGACGTCGAACTCAGTATTCTGCTTACTGACAACACTACGATCGCAGCGCTGAATGCAAAGTGGCGCGGCAAAAGCGGTCCGACGAACGTGCTCTCATTTCCAGCGGAAAACATTGCCCATATGCCTGGGATTGCGCCGCCCGGAGCCCTTGTATTGTTGGGTGATGTCGCGGTTGCCTTTGAGACGCTAATGGCCGAGGCTAGGGCTGCTGGGATCGCGCCTGAAGATCATTTGCGTCATCTTATTGTGCACGGTGTGATGCACCTTTGCGGCTACGATCACGAGAACGATGTGGATGCAGATCGAATGGAAATCCGCGAAGCAGAGATCTTGCAGACGCTGGGCGTTTCCAATCCCTATGTTGCCGCTGAAAAGCGTTTGGAGCACCACAGGTAATGGGCGATCTGCGTGAAGAATCCAAACCGCCTGAGGAGCTGAGTTCCGATGCAGGGTCCGGCATAAGGAATTTTTGGCGGTTGCTGACCGGTAGTCGTAGCGACGCTGAAAATCTGCGCGATACGATTGAAGAGCTCATAGAACTTGAAGAGGATGGCGATAATGCGGAAGAACTGACCTTATTTCGCAATGTACTGAGTGTGCGCGACGTGACGGTCGACGACGTCATGGTGCCACGTGCTGACATAAAAGCGGTAGACGTCGAGACAATCATCTCAGATGTCGCCAAAGTCATGAGCGCGTCCGGGCATTCGAGGTTGCCGGTATTTCGCGATCAGTTGGATGATGTTGTGGGCATGTTGCATATCAAGGATTTGCTTGCCTGTTGGGAAGGCGGTCAGGAAACCGGTATTAGCAAAATTGTCCGCAAGCCGCTTTTTGTTGCGCCTTCGATGCCGGTATTAGAACTGCTGCTGCAAATGCGGGTTCAGCGGCTTCACATGGCGTTGGTAGTCGATGAATTCGGCGGGATCGACGGCCTCGTGACGATTGAAGATCTCGTTGAAGAGATTATCGGCGAAATAGAAGATGAGCATGACGAGGACAGAGGTCCCGGTCTGGTTCGCAAAGGCCCCGGTATCATTGACGTCGATGCTAGGTTGCAAATTGATGCTTTCGAGGCTGAGGCCGGCGCTTTCTTGACGCCCGGCGAACGAGACGAAGACATTGAGACAATGGGGGGACTTGTGTTCTATCTTGCAGGCCGAGTCCCTGGCCGCGGCGAAGTAATCGGTCATGAATCGGGAATGGAATTCGAGATCTTAGAGGCTGACCCGCGTCGAATCCGGCGATTGCGAGCATCCCAAATACCAATGCTACCCGGCGAATGAGTGGAGTACCCCGACGGCGACGGCATTCGGCTTGATTGTGCTCGAAACAATTTCAACCATACCCGCCCGTCTGGCAGCAGTCACTGGATGGCAACGTTGGCTTTTCGCATTCGTGTTCGGTGCATCAGCGGTTACGGCGCAGCCCCCCTTTCATGTGTTGCCGGCGCTGCTGATTGCTTTTCCCGGTTTCGTCTGGCTTCTTGACGGTGCCTCGTCGCGCACAAGTGCATTTGGCATTGGCTGGATGTTCGGCGCTGGATATTTCGCTGCTAGCTTGTATTGGGTATCCAATGCGCTTTTGGTCGATGCCGCGCGCTTCGCCTGGTTGATACCGTTTGTTGTTTTGGGTCTGTCGCTAGGGCCCGCGCTTTTTATCGCGGCGATGGCGGTGCTTGCTCGGCAGTTTTGGTCGAGGGGCGTGGGTCGGGCATTTGGTCTTGCGGCATCTTGGGCATTATTTGAATGGTTTCGGGGGACTGTTCTCACCGGCTTCCCCTGGAACCCGGTTGGCAATGTTTGGATTGTCGTGCCCCCGGTTTTACAGTCTGCCGCTTCAATCGGTGTTTACGGGTTGTCGGCGATAACGGTTTTTGCTGCCGCCGCACCCTCGGTGCTCGGAACGCCCGGCTCACAGAGGTTGTCGACCGATCGGTTTTGGGGTGTTTCCGGTATCGCAGTTCTCGGGTTGATCGCCATTGCTGGCGCATTCCGCCTCGCTGACGCGCCCGGCGAAACCGTGCCCGGTGTCTTCCTGCGCATTGTTCAGCCTAATATCGCGCAACGCGACAAGTGGCTGCCGGCGCGTCGTGCTTCAAATTATGCACGGCATCTTCAGATGAGCGGGCAACGCGGCAATGGCCGCATCACCCATGTGATCTGGCCGGAGACTGCGGTGCCGTTCCCAGTGTCGTCGGACGATGCGCGCCTTGCTCTTATGCGTCGCGTAGTGCCGTTGAAGGGCCTGTTACTCACTGGGGCGGTCAGGCTGGAGCGACAAAATGGCCGTGTCGCACGCGTTTGGAACAGCTTAGTCGCGCTTGATGAGAAGGCGCATGTCGTTGCTTTGTACGACAAACATCATCTCGTGCCATTTGGGGAATACATGCCGTTTCGGGAGTTCCTGCCGCTCGACAAGATTACGGCGGGGGTGTTGGATTTCTCACCCGGTCTCGGGCCGCGGACACTTCGCCTTTCGGGATTGCCCGCCTTTAGCCCCCTGATTTGTTATGAAATTATATTCCCGGCCCGCGTCGTTGATACAGACGACCGGCCATCTTGGATGCTTAATATTACGAATGACGCTTGGTTTGGCACCAGTGCTGGCCCGCATCAGCATTTTGCGTCTGCAACGCTGCGGGCCGTTGAAGAGGGTCTTCCGGTGGTGCGGGCCGCCAATACCGGCATTTCTGGCGTGATAGATTCTTATGGGCGGGTAATTGCGCGCTTAGATCTTGACCGCGCCGAAACATTGGACTCAGAATTGCCGCTGGCAGCAGATAGCCGCACTCTTTTTTCTCAATTCGGTAATATTATCCCCGGAGTCTTGATCATTTTTATGTTTTCTGCCGCTGGAATTACTCGCTGTCGTTAACCATTTCGAAAATCAATAAAACATGTTGAACCAATTTATATGGCGGTTTGGACATTCGATAGTATATTGCTGAATTACCATACTACCTCCCAGATTAGTTTGGCGATTTGCTTCGACCTTCAGAAGCCAGGCATTGGCGGACAGCAATTTTGAGAAACTGAATAGAGACATGGTTCAGTCAGAAGATACAAAAAAAAATCGTTCCACGCCGACCCGCGCTCGCGGAAGAGCTGAGGCGGTGGACGTCCATGTCGGGAACCGCGTACGTCTACGAAGGATGACGTTGGGGATGAGCCAGAAGAAGCTAGGAGAGGCTCTAGGCCTTACTTTTCAGCAGGTCCAGAAATATGAACGCGGAGCGAATCGCATTGGTGCGAGTCGCCTGCACCGTATGTCAGAAGTACTCGACGTTCCGGTCAATTATTTCTTCGAAGATATTTCGCCGTTCTATGCCCAAAAGCGCGGCAAGACAGGGCTGGTCGAAGCTCAGGCTGAATACGACTATGACCCAATGCAGAAACGCGAGACGCAAGAGCTGGTGCGCTCTTATTTCAAGATTACCGACCCCAAAGTGCGCCGCCGTGTGTTCGAATTAACAAAACAGCTCGGTAGATCTTTCGCCGACAATTAGGGTGGGTGGTCCTGGGTGGCTTACCTTTGATTAAGCATAAGCGAGGCGGCAGATCGATCCACTCCACTCCACTTGACGCCGACCGCGGTTATTGTCACAACGCTGTGCGGGCTGAAATATCGGTGATTTCGCCCCGCCACCTGTGGAATCTGTGGCCTATTGCCAAGGCGAGGACCCTGCCGGGTGGGTTCTGACAATAAATTACTTCGAGGAGGCTGAACGTGCCCAACGGAACTTACCTTTTTACCAGTGAATCCGTTTCCGAAGGACATCCGGACAAGGTTTCCGATAGAATCTCTGATGCCGTCGTCGATCTTTATCTCGGTGCAGATCCTTTGTCGCGCGTCGCGTGTGAAACCCTGACAACCACCAACCGCATGGTGTTGGCCGGTGAAGTGCGCGGCCCCGACTCGATTACCAAGGAAATGATTGAGGACGTCGCACGCGATGCGGTGAGAGACATTGGCTATGAACAAGATGGTTTCCACTGGAAGAATGCCGAGGTTGAGGTTCATCTTCATCAACAGTCGGTCGATATTGCCCAGGGTGTGGATGCTGCTGGTAACAAAGACGAAGGAGCCGGCGACCAAGGTATTATGTTCGGCTATGCTTGCACGGAAACACCGACCCTCATGCCGGCGCCGCTCTATTATTCCCATGAAATCCTTCGTTCCCTCGCGACGGCACGCCATGCCGACGCCGATTTGGGTCTCGGACCGGACTCGAAAAGCCAGGTTACCCTTCAATACGAACAAGGCAGACCTGTCGGGGCGACGTCGGTCGTTGTTTCGACGCAGCACAGCAAAGAGCTAGACCAAGATCAGATTCGCGAAATAGTTCGCCCCCATGTCGAGGGTATTCTGCCGACTGGCTGGATGTGTCCGGAAGAGGAATTCTACGTCAATCCGACGGGACGTTTCGTCATCGGTGGTCCCGACGGCGATTGCGGGCTGACCGGTCGCAAAATTATCGTCGATACCTACGGCGGTGCTGCACCCCATGGTGGCGGGGCCTTTTCCGGCAAGGATCCGTCTAAGGTCGATCGCTCGGCCGCGTATGCGGCGCGCTGGGTTGCCAAGAATGTCGTGGCTGCTGGCCTCGCTGAGAAATGCATAATTCAGTTGGCCTATGCAATTGGCGTTGCAAAGCCACTGTCGGTCTATGTGGACACGGCCGGTACGGCGGCTATCGATGAGGACAAATTGGCCGATGTGATCCAGGAGGTGGTCGACCTGTCGCCTCGCGGCATCCGCGAGGGTCTGAAACTCAGCCGGCCGATCTATGCGCGGTCGGCGGCCTACGGTCACTTTGGTCGCGAGCCCGAGGCCGATGGCGGCTTCTCATGGGAGCAGACCGATCTGGTCGACCCCCTGAAAGCGGCCGCCCTGTCCTAGGTGACGTTTCTCTTGGTCGATCAAGAAAAACTGACCCACCGGCGTATTCTTTACGGACGGCGGCAGGGCCGAAAGCTTCGAACTGGCCAGCGCACGCTGTTAAAAAACCTCTTGCCGTCGATTGAAATCGACCTGCCAACGGGCTCCGAGGACTTTTCGCCGCCCGGCCTGTTCGCCGTGCAAACGGAAAAAGTATGGCTTGAAATAGGTTTCGGTGGTGGTGAGCACCTTGCTTGGCAGGCAAAAAAAAACCCGAGCATAGGGTTTATTGGCTGTGAGCCATTTATCAATGGTGTCGTCAAATTGCTGGTGAATATACGGGATGACGATCTCGGCAATATCCGACTGTATCGCGATGATGCGCGCCAACTGTTAGATCGTCTCCCAGCTGCATCCCTTGATCGCGTATTTATTTTGTTTCCTGACCCATGGGCTAAGGCGCGCCACAACAAGCGGCGGATTATCTCGACACCCGTAATCGATCGATTGGCGGGTGCATTACGGGATGGCGCGGAACTGAGAATTGGCACCGATGATCCTAGTTATCTGGAATGGATTTTGTGGCATATGCAGAAACAACCGGCCTTTGCCTGGCAGGCACGGGTGCCCCAGGACTGGCGGGTTCGCCCTGATGACTGGCCCGAGACACGCTATGAGCAAAAAGCCGCGAGGGCGGGACGGTGCTGTGCTTTTCTGACGTATATCCGGCAAGATCGGCAGGCTCGCTGAGGCGCTATAAGGGCTTGCCTTCCGCGCTGGCCAGGACTAGGCTGTCGCTCGTTAATCCACAGGCTCTTCCGGGAACCGAATAAAATTATACAAGAGTGGGCCCAGCCCGCTTTTTTTATTGGGTGGCCGGATAGGCGCTGGAATAAAAGATAAAGACTTGCGTGAAACTTAACTGGGCGAAATACACATAGATGGATCAGGCTCCAATTGTCGCAAGGCTTGTAGAATCGCCCCTCGAGTCGATGGGATACGAACTAGTGCGGGTGCAAATCAGTGGCGGCGAGTCCGATATGCGTTTGCAGATTATGGCTGAACGCTGGGATCGCACAGAAATGAATGTCGAGGATTGTGCTAGTATCAGTCGCGCTATTTCGACCATCCTAGATGTTGAAGACCCCATTTCGGGTACTTACACGCTGGAGGTCAGTTCTCCTGGTTTGGATCGCCCGCTTGTTCGGCTGGAAGATTTTACCCGCTTTGTCGGGTTTGAGGCGCGGATTGATACGCGAGTGGCGATAATTGATCGCAAGCGGTTTCGTGGCTCATTAAAAGCCGTTGAGGGCGAAACGATTCATATCGCGGTCGATGACGAAACCTATGAAATTCCTTTCAGGGAAATTCTGCGCGCCAAACTAGTGTTAACGGACGAGTTGATCGCTACCAGTCAGAAAGCGCACAAACAGAGTAAACAAAACGCTTAACGCTAACGGAAGAACGAAAATGGTTGATATGGAAAACATCCCGGTCGCGGGATATGATCGGCTTGAACTGCTGCAGATCGCGGATGCGGTTGCGAGGGAAAAATCGATTGAGGCCGAAGAAGTTCTCGAAGCCATGGAAATGGCTATCCAGAAGGCTGCCCGCTCTAAATATGGGCTGGAACACGATGTGCGCGCTGAGATCGACCGAAAAAGCGGCGATATAAGGCTTGCGCGTTACCTTGAAGTAATCGAGGAAATCGAAAACGAAGTCACCCAAGTGACCCCGAAAGAAGCGCAGAACATGCAGGAGGGTGCGGTCGCCGGGGACTTCATCATCGACCCTTTGCCGCCGATTAATTTTGGCCGAATTGGCGCCCAGACTGCGAAACAGGTGATCGTACAAAAAGTGCGCGAGGCCGAGCGCAAGCGACAGTACGAGGAATACAAGGATCGCGTCGCTGAGATCGTCAACGGTATCGTCAAGCGCACCGAATTTGGTAATATTACGGTTGATCTCGGCCGCGCCGAAGGCGTCATCCGACGGGATGAGTCAATTCCCCGTGAATCCCTTCGCCCCGGCGACCGGGTGCGTTCCTATATCTATGACGTGCGCGAAGAAGTGCGCGGCCCGCAGATCTTCCTCTCGCGCAGCCATCCCCAGTTCATGGCTAAGCTGTTTGCCCAAGAAGTGCCTGAGATTTACGACGGGATCATCGAAATCAAGTCAGTCGCGCGCGATCCCGGGAGCCGCGCCAAGATTGCTGTGTTGTCGAACGATTCCAGCATCGACCCAGTCGGTGCTTGTGTGGGAATGCGCGGTAGCCGCGTCCAGGCGGTTGTCGGAGAATTGCAGGGTGAAAAGATTGACATTATTCAGTGGTCCCCAGACCCGGCGACCTTCATCGTCAATGGGCTAGCGCCTGCCGAGGTGACTAAGGTAGTGCTCGATGAGGAGCAGCAGAAAATTGAGGTCGTCGTTCCCGATGAACAGCTTAGCCTGGCAATCGGCCGCCGCGGACAGAACGTGCGGCTCGCGTCTCAACTGACCCAGTGGGACATCATGATTCTCACAGAGGAAGAAGAGTCCGAACGCCGCCAAGACGAGTTCCGGTTGCGCTCGCAGATGTTCATTGACGGTCTTGACGTTGACGACGTGCTGGCCCACCTGCTGGTGACCGAGGGCTTTTCCAGCATCGAAGAAGTCGCATTCGTGCCGATCGAGGACCTGCTTTCTATTGAAGGCTTTGATGAGGAAATCGCTCAAGAACTGAGGAACCGGGCGAATAGTTTCTTGTCGGAGGAGGAGGAACGCCTAGCGACGATGCGCCGTGAGCTTGGCGTTGACGACGAGCTTGCATCGCTTGCCGGCCTCTCGCCTGCGATGGTCGTTACCCTTGGCGAAGCCGGGATAAAGACGCTTGATGATCTCGGTGATCTGGCAACCGATGAGCTAAACGACCCTGGAAACCGGGAAGGGGAAGGTCGTGGTATCCTTGCGCAGTACGATCTGGACGAAGAGCAGGCCAACGCGATTATTATGGCGGCACGCGCGCATTGGTTCGACGAAGAAGACGAACCGGCGGAGGACGGAGCCGAAGCAGGTGCTATAGACACAGCTCCTGCACAGGAAGCTTGATCGCGCCGGCATGACCCGACCGGGAGAGCAGATACCGACCCGGCGCTGCATATACACGCGCCAAACGTTGCCGCGCGAGATGCTGATCCGTTTTGCCATTTCGCCAGACGGGACGGTGGTGCCGGACCTGCAAGAGAAGCTTCCTGGGCGCGGATTGTGGTTGACCGCGCGCGGCGATATAATCAGACGGGCGTGTGCCGAGAATGTGTTCTCGAAGGAAGCGCGCCGGAATGTGACGGTACCAGCGGAGCTGCCAGTCAGTGTTAACGCGCTGATGAATAGCCGCTGCCTAGACCTGATAGGGCTGGCGCGGAGGTCTGGTGCTGCGGTGGCGGGGTTCGAAAAGGTTCGGACGGCAATCGATTCCGGCGAGGTGGCGCTTCTGGTCGAAGCGTCTGACGGGGCCGAAGACGGTCGTGAAAAACTGGCGAGGCGCGCCGTTGGGGTCGAAACGTTGTTTTTATGGACGGCGGATCAACTCGGGGCGCCGTTCGGGCGTGAGAGATGCGTTCATGCTGCAATTCTCGCCGGCGGTCTTGCTGGCCGCTTAGCGAGGGAAGCGCGGCGATGCGCGGGAATACAGAGCGAGGGTGCCGATATCGGCACTCAACTTGAGTTGCAGGAAAGCTGACGAAAGATGACAGACCAGAACGAAAAGATGGACGGCAAGAAGAAAAAGCTGTCGTTATCGCGACCCGGCAAGCTCGAGCTTAACAAGACCGTTGATGCGGGCCAGGTTCGTCAAAGCTTTTCCCACGGCCGCACCAAGGCGGTCGCCGTGGAGGTCCGCCGTAAGCGGACTTTCAAGCAGGCAGACGACGGCGCGATGACCGAGATTCGCGAACAGGAGAAGGTGGAAGAGGCTGGACCAGTCATTGAAAAACCGGCTGAACAGGAGCCCTTTAAGAAAACAGAAGCACCTGTCCGGACTTTGACTGATCAAGAACGTGCTGCGCGGACTAGGGCTCTCGAGGGCGCCCTCCAGACTGAAACGGCCATTGCCGAAAGCCGCGCGGAGCGTGAGGCGATGGAAATTCGCCGCCGGGAGGAAGAGGACCGTCGGCGCGAGCAGGAAGAGCAACGTCGTAAAGAAGAGGAAGAACGTCGCCGCGCTGAAGAAGACGAACGTCATCGACTCGACGAAGAAGCCGCGCGCCGCGCCGCCGAACAGGCAGCCCGGCTGGAGATACCCGATCCTGCGGCTGCCGACACTGCCAAACCAAAGGCGAGGGCAAAGACCGAAGGTCGCGCAACAGTGGCTGAGGATCAGGCGGGTCGGGGTGGAAAGCTGGATACCCGCAGACCGGCTGCCCGTCGTGGCGATTCCCGGCGTCGTGGCGGCAAGCTAACTATCTCCCAGGCGCTGAACGATGACGAGCGGCAACGCAGTCTGGCCTCCGTGCGCCGGCAGCGCGAACGTGAAAAGCGGGCAGCCTCCGGGCCGAAGGAATCGAAAAAAGTGTTCCGAGAAGTAATCATCCCCGAAAATATAACGGTGCAGGAACTTGCTAATCGTATGACCGAACGTGCCGGCGATATTGTCAAAGCATTGATGAATAATGGGATCATGGCGACGATCACAGAGACAATCGACGCAGATACCGCCGAGTTGGTCGTGACAGATTTCGGTCACACCTCTAAACGAGTCTCGGAAGCCGATGTTGAGCTCGGTCTGAAGGGGAATTTTGATGAGGACACTGCTAAACTTCAGCCGCGCCCGCCAGTTGTCACCATCATGGGCCATGTCGATCACGGCAAGACCTCATTGCTCGATGCGCTGCGGTCGACAGATGTCGTCTCCGGCGAGGCTGGCGGTATCACGCAACATATAGGTGCCTATCAGGTCAGCATGGCGAGTGGAGATAAGATCACGTTTCTTGATACTCCCGGCCATGAAGCCTTTACGGCAATGCGCTCTCGCGGAGCCAACGCAACGGATATTGTGGTGCTGGTTGTTGCCTCCGATGACGGCATCATGCCGCAGACAGTCGAGGCAATCGATCACGCCAAGGCAGCCGATGTGCCGATCATTGTTGCGATCAACAAGATGGATCGATCGGATGCTAATCCCGACCGGGTGCGTAACGAATTGCTGTCACATGAATTGGTGACCGAAAATCTCGGCGGCGATATACTCTCGGTAGAAGTCTCGGCGCTCAAAAAGACCAACCTCGACAAGCTTGAAGAGGCGATTATTCTGCAATCCGAGATGCTTGAAATTCAGGCGAACCCGGACCGGAATGCGCAGGGTGTCGTGGTTGAGGCAAAGATCGAAACCGGGCGTGGGTCTGTTGCCACCGTGCTGGTACAGCGCGGCACGCTGAAAGTTGGCTATTTTGTTGTCGCCGGCGCCGAATGGGGCAAGGTGCGCGCG
>NZGJ01000013.1 GCA_002689465.1 Rhodospirillaceae bacterium
ACCTGCGGGGGTCCCATGGAGCAGCAATGCTTGGGGCTATTCACTGTTTAAGATCTCTGTCCGAATTCGTTGAAGCCGCAGACGCGTTCAAAGAAGGGGCGGAATGAATGGGTAACTAAAAATATTCACAAGTGCGATGATCCAAATGTCGCATAATGTATATTATGGATAAAAATGCATTTCCCGCGGGATAACTCAATCGATATCTAGAATCATCCCGTCATACCCGGGTTCCACACCTTTCGGGCAGCGCGCAAGCATCTTGGCGTAATCGACTTCGAAATTCATATGCGTGAGGATCGCCCGCTTCGGTTTGACCCGATCGATCCATTGGAGTGTCCGCTCGAAATGAGCATGGGTCGGATGGGGATCATCGCGCAGGCAGTCGACGATCCAGACCTCGATCCCCTCGAGGGCAGCGAACGCTGTTTCATTCAGCACCACTACGTCGGTCGAATAGGCAAACTTGCCGAACCGGAAACCGGCACTCTCACAGACACCGTGATCCTGGCAGAAAGGCAGCACCTGGACGCCCTGGGCATTGAAGCCAGCACCGTAGCGGATCTCGCGTGCTTCAGCCGACGGTTTGTAGAGGTTCTTATCGTCCGATTTTTGGGAATGGAACAAATACCCCGCACCGCGCTCCAGCCCCTTAAGAACGCTCGCGGTCCCAAATACCTCCAGCCGCCGTTTCGCCAGGAAGCTCAACGTCCTTAATTCGCCGAGACCGGCGACATGGTCATAATGCAGATGAGTAAAAAGGATGGCATCTATCTTGCTGATCTTATTACTTAATAATTGATCTCGAATATCCGGTGACATATCGACAAGGATCTTGGTATTACCATCCTCGACAACGATCGATGGCCGGCTGCGGCGGTTCTTTGGATTGGACGCATCGCAATTGCCCCAGCGGTCGCCAATCACCGGCACGCCTTGGGATGGCCCACAGCCGAGCATCGTCACTTTCATGAGCTTGTTGGCCGAGATGCTTTATTGAAAAGATGAAAGAAGTTTTCAGTGGAAGTAATTGATAATAAATCGTTATCCAGGTTTTTTACTTCCGCTACTTTGGCTGCTGTATCAACTACGAAAGCCGGTTCATTGCGCTTTCCACGGTTCGGGACGGGGGCCAGAAACGGTGAATCCGTCTCGACTAGGATACGATCGACGGGCACATCCCGGGCGATATCCCTCAAATCCTCGGCGTTCTTGAACGTCACGATGCCCGAAAACGAGATATAGAACCCTATCTCGAGCGCCCGCTCTGCTAGCCGGCGGCCGGAGGAAAAACAGTGTAGAACCCCCTGGAAAGCTCCCTTCTCCATTTCGTCTTCCAGAATATCACCCATGTCGTCATCTGCATCGCGGGTATGAACGATCAGCGGCAGTCCGGTCTCCCTCGCGGCGGCTATATGGATGCGGAAGCTGGATTGCTGCAGATCGCGGGGACTGTTGTCATAGTAGTAGTCGAGCCCGGTCTCGCCGATACCGATCACCTTGGGGTGCGCGGCGCGGGTCACGAGGTCCTCGACGGACACGAGAGGCTCCTCTTCGGCCTGGTGCGGATGAATACCGACTGAACACCAGATATCCCTGTCGCTCTCGGCAATCGCGCGGATTTGCTCGAAGCGGGTGACGCGGGTGCAGATTGTCACCATGGTCGCGACGCCGGCCGTCCGGGCGCGCTGGATGGTCTCCACACGGTCTTTGTTGAAGTCGTCGAAATCGAGATGGCAGTGGCTGTCTACAAGCACGCGGCGGAGCCTTTTTATCATTGGGTGTCTGGTTTAGATGCAGCCTATTTAGCACACCATGCCGGAGATTTCATGAAGAAGGGAGACGGCCCCCTACTCTGTCCTATGTTAGCGGCGCCAAGCCGGGTTCAGAGGTTGCGGTCGAACCTTTCGGTCTTGATGAGATCCGGAAATGCTTTGCAGCATACGGCGGTGTCGACCATCAGGCTGGGCAGAGGAGAAGCGCCGCGTTTGGTGGTCGCGTCCGTCGAAGGAGACCGCTCTGGCGTTCAGCGTTAGTGTGCTTTTTACTCGTCGACAAACCGGGGAAAGACAGGTACCGGTTTCGGCAGTATGGTGCCCGCTACAAGGGCACCGTCCTCTCCGACATGGAAAAAGTCCCGCGCATCGGCCGGGACCGCCAGCTGGTCCAGCATCACGGCGCCGGAGTCCGGCATAAAAGGCTGAATATAGATGCCGAGATGTCGGATCGTTTCAGCGAGCACATAGAGCACCGTGTCTCGCCGCGCTGGATCTTGCTTGTGAAGCGCCCAGGGGGCCTGTTGATCGACATAGGCATTGGCAGCTCGCACGACTACCCAGATAGACTCGAGCGCTTCGTGGAATGCCTGATTGTCCAGATGAGTGCGATAGGCGCCCAAGACGGTGGCGGCCTGGGACCGCATTTCTTTATCGGCATCAGTGAGCTCGCCGGGTGCTGGTAAAACGCCCTCGCAATAGCGCCCGACCATTGACAGGGTACGTTGAGCGAGATTGCCGAGATCGTTGGAAAGTTCGCTATTGATGCGATTTACGATCGACCGGCGCGAGAAATCTCCGTCATTGCCGAAGGGTACCTCGCGCATCAGAAAATAACGCACCTGATCGAGCCCGTAGATGTCGACAATTTCGCGCGGATCGATGATGTTGCCGACCGATTTCGAGATTTTTTCGCCCTCGTTTGTCCACCAGCCGTGGGCGTAGACCCGCTTCGGCGGCGCCAGCCCCGCACCCATCAGGAACGCTGGCCAGTAAACCGCATGAAAGCGCAGGATATCCTTGCCCACCATGTGCAGGTTCGCGGGCCAGAATTTGGTGTAGGGCTCCGATTTCTTATCTGGGAAACCGACAGCTGTGATGTAGTTAGTTAGCGCGTCGAGCCAGACATACATGATGTGTTCTTCATCGCTTGGCACGTCGACGCCCCATTTGAAGCTGGTGCGCGAGACGGACAGGTCGTGCATGCCGCCTTTGACGAAGCTGATCACCTCGTTGCGGCGAGATTTCGGCGCGATGAAATCGGGGTTCTCGTCATAGAATTTGAGCAGTGGTTCCTGCCACTTGGACAGATCGAAGAAATAGCTGGGCTCCTCGACCCATTCGCATTCCGCCCCGGAAGGCGCAATTTTCTTGCCGTCGGGCCCGTCGGTAAGCTCGTCCTCGGCATAGAAAGCCTCGTCTCGTACGGCGTACCAACCGTTATAGGTGCCGAGATAGATATGGCCATTCTCTCTCAGCGACGTCCATATGGCCTGACTGGCCGTCGCGTGACGGGGTTCGGTCGTCCGAATAAAGCCGTCATGGCTGAAATTCATAAAGTCGGCAAGTTCTCGAAAATTCTGAGAAACCCGGTCGGTAAAAGCCTGCGGGTCAACCCCGGCGGCCTCGGCAGATTTTTCAACCTTTTGGCCGTGTTCGTCTGTGCCAGTCAAAAAATAGACGTCGTAACCGTCGAGCCTTTTGAAACGCGCCAGGACATCGCAGGCAAGCGTCGTGTATGCATGGCCGATATGGGGCGCATCATTAACGTAATATATTGGCGAGGTGACATAGTAGGTCTCGTTGGAAGGCTTCTTGCCGGACATGGATTTTTCCTGAGGGCCCATAGGTGTTCGAAAGGGTCGCTTTACCGTGATCCGGGTTTATACACCTGTACGGGTTACATTTTCTATATTTGCGAGAGCATTCAGCATAACTTGTTTACGATCTAGGTTGACGCTTTCAGCCTTGGCAAATAAACCCGCGTTTTTTTGCCAAAGGTCAATCCAGGCATTGGGGCTCGCGAGGGTCTGTAACCGAGACAAGCTTTCCGCCTCTATCGGGCTATAGCCGCGGGCAGCAAAATCCTCGCCGCGTGCTGCGGCGCCTACGATATCGGCGAGACTACGAGACGCCAGGTCGACTGCCGTCCGCCACGCTGCATCGGCGTCGCGGCGGGCGAATTTATCGGCGAATTTTTGGGCAGATTTAACGTCCATTGACGGGAAGCTGTTCATGATGGCGATCAGATCGCGCTGCAGGGCGACGCCACCGCTATCAGCAAGGTCCAGTGCCCGTCCAATACTGCCATCCGACAGCCTGCAAAGAACCCGTCGGTCTTCGGCGTTGAGGTCGGGCCGGTGCTGCAAGATCAGATCATCGACCGTGTCTAACGTCAGGACGGATAGGCGAAGCTGGGAGCAGCGCGATCGGATTGTAGGTAGCAGACGTCCTGGCGCGTGGGTGACCAGTAAAAGTAGGGCCCGGGGCGGCGGCTCCTCGAGTACTTTTAGCAGGGCGTTCGCTGCGTTTGGGTTCATTTCCTCAGCGCCGTCAATGATGACTACCCGCCATCCTCCCTCACCCGCCGTCAGTGACATGGTGTGTCCGACTTCGCGAACTTTCTCAACCGGGATGACTGATTGCATCCGCTTGCCGTCTTCCGATAAACAGCGTTCGATTACGTTAAGGTCGCCATGTCCATTTGCCGAGACCCGCTTGAAGACAGGGTTTTCCCGATCGATCGCGAGGGAAGCGTGCTCTGCCGGTATTTCCTCAGCGCTAAAAAGAGCGGCTGAATCACTGGGTGAATTGCCACCACCGGCAAGGACGAACCGAGCAAACCGGTAGGCGAGTGTCGCTTTACCGATCCCTTTTGGCCCGCTGATCAGCCAAGCATGATGAAGCCGGCCTGATGTCCAGGCATCAATGATTTCATTCTCAACAGCCGCGTGTCCCAGCAGTTCGGAGTTTTCTCGCGGGTGAATTCTCTCGTTCATCGTTGGAGAATGAGCCCGAGACGGTTCTCGACGCAATCGAATATCTCTGATGTTACTGTATCAATATCGTTATCGGCATATATCACCTTGCAGCGGTCAGGTTCTTTATTCGCTATTTCCAGAAATCCTTGACGAAGACGCTCATGGAAAGTTGGATCCATCTTCTCGTAACGGTCTGAGACTTCAGCCCGCTCCAAGATGCGGGCAACGCCTTTTTCCACTGGGATATCGAGGATGATGGTGAGGTCCGGTGCAAAATCACCCAAGGCAATTTCATACAGTGTTTCGATCGCAGTCATATCCAAACCAAGGCCGTATCCCTGATAAGCACGTGTTGAATCTGCAAATCGGTCACTTAATACCCAATGACCGTTGCGCAAAGAGGGTGCGATGCGCGTAGTGTAATGATCAGCTCTTGCCGCGAAATGCAAAAGTGCTTCGGTCGATGGATCCCAAATCGCATCGGGGTCTAGCAGCATGCTGCGTATTGTTTCAGCAGCGGGCGACCCGCCGGGCTCGCGGGTGACGCTGACGAGCAGACCCGCTTCTTCCAGTGCCAACGAAAGGCGCTCTATTTGGGTGGATTTCCCGGCGCCGTCGCCGCCTTCGAACGTTATGAATTTTCCCGACTGCATCGGGTTAGGAAGACCCCCATAGAACATGCTTGATTGCGGCACCGATACGGCCAAAAAACCCAAGTTGTCCAACATCTTGAGAGGCTATCAAGGGTATTTCTCGCGTTTTGAGGTTAGGTGCCGAGATGATTAGTGTTGCGAGTTTCTGACCCTTTCGCACTGGCGCCGCGACCGGGTTTTGCATCCGTACTTTTACCTTCATTTTATCCCGTGCTTCGCGGGATAGCGTCAGCTTCAGACCTTCCGGGATCTGAAGCCCGACCGATGGCTTATCGCCAAGCCAGATATCGGCTTTGGTGATAACTTCGTCTTTCTTGAACAATTCGTAAGGTTTGAACAACCGGAAAGCCCACTCCATTAAACGGAGCGATTCTTGAGACCTCTGACGAACACTCTTGAGGCCGTTGATCACCATGATGATACGCCGGTCCCCCCGAATTGCGGTGGCCGCCAGCCCGTAGCCGGCTTTTCTTGTATAGCCAGTCTTCAAACCATCCGAACCAATATCGCGGTAAAGAAGCGGGTTCCGGTTACTTTGTTTGATTTTGTTGTAGGTGAAAGTCTTTTCTGCGAACATTTTGTAAAGTTCGGGAAAATCGCTCACAAGCCGGCTGGACAAGATAGCGAGATCTCGCGCTGACATGTGATGTTTCGGGTGCGGCCACCCGGTCGCATTCGCAAAATTACTTTGGCTCAGGCCGATCTCTTTTGCACGCAATGTCATCATTTCTGAGAATGTGTCTTCACTGCCGCCGAGTCCCTCTGCAATCACGATACAGGCATCATTTCCTGATTGCACGATGATGCCTCGCAGAAGATCGGACACACTTACCCGCTTTCCTAATTTGACGAACATCTTTGATCCGCCTTTCCGCCAAGCTTTTCTGCTCACGAGAAATTTGTCGTCGAGCGCCAGTGATCCCTTTTTTAGGTGATCGAAGACCATGTAGACCGTCATCAGTTTGCTCATGGATGCTGGCGGCATGGGAGCATCTGCCGACTTGTCTAACAACACAGTGTTAGTTGCGAGGTCGATCACGTAGGCATTTCTGGCCGGCGTCTCGAGAGACTGCGCATTTGGCGATGAATTTGGTGCCGCCAAAAAAACGAACATTCCGACAGGGATTGCTTTTATTATGGCTTGGAGCAAATTAACCTCGACAAATCGCAGCTTCTTTAAAGGCGGTGCAGGTGGGGAAAGACGGCAAATATGAGGTATCATCCCATNAGTCTACTATGATCTGAGCTTTCGGGAACCCGGCGGATATCAGACGTAAAAGTACGGCATCTGCGTTGTCCAGCGTTTGCAGCGGGCCAATTCGGACCCGGTAAAAATCACGATTTCCAACCTTCGCTTTTTCAACCCAAGAAGGGCCGAACTTCGATAGGCTGCTCCGGATCCGCGAGGCATTTCTAAAATCGGCAAATGCACCAGCCTGCACGAATAATCGATTTACTGAAGGTGTGGGTATCGTTTTGACGGATCGGTTAATCTTCGGCGGGACCACGGCAATCTTTTCTCGCGGGGCAGTGGCACTGCCGGGGCTGAGCCGAGTCGTTGTTAGACCGTCACGCAGCGGCTGCGCGTGAACCGTCTGCTTGGCGACTGCATGGCCGCTAATTTTCTCTCGTGGCGGAAGTTTCCCGTTTAAAGCGGCGATTTTAAGCTGCCTGCTCTCCTCTGAAACAATTTCGACCCGCACCTTTGCCGTACCTGCCCTTTGAAAGCCCAGGAGTTGTGCGGCCCGGCGCGATACATCTATAATTCGGCCTCTGGCAAACGGACCACGATCATTTATACGGAGCTTGAGCGAGCGTCCGTTTTTAAGGTTTATAACGCGAACCATGCTGGGCATGGGCAAAGTCCGGTGCGCTGCGGTTAAATCGTTCATATCGTAGGTTTCGCCGTTCGCGGTTTTCCGACCATGAAACTTGGGTCCATACCATGACGAAATCCCGGTCTCGACATACTTTAAATTCTCGGCCGGATAATACCACGTCCCTTTTATCTGGTAGGGTCTACCGACTTTGTAAATGCCCTTCGTTTTGGGTGCGCTGGTGGTGTTGTTCGAGCCGGAGAGTTCCTTCGCGCTGTGAATAATCAGCTCGGTCTTGGCACAGGCGGAAAGTAAGAACAGGCTACCGAGAATAATCGCCCAGCGGCGCGGGCAGAACTGCGTCATTTACGAAGTTCTCCCTGAATTAGATCGGCCAGTGTGCCGACCGTTACCGCGTAAAGATGGGCGCAATTGTATGCCATGATGGCCGAATAATTCTTGTACACAAGATAAGCATCTTTACCGGTATCACCATCCGGCATCACGAGCGCAGCTTTGAGGTTACGATTTGGCAGATTCCTGCCGCCCATCCGACGCACCCCGAGATCCTGCCAGTCAGTCAATGATTTTTGGGGGTAGGTTCGGGCGCGGCAACCAGGCGCCGCTCGCCGGGTTGGTTTGCCGAATGATTTCGCGAGACCTGCCGGGATTTCTACTTTGCGGCCCCAAGTTTGGTCATCATTCCAGCGGTGTTTCGCGAGATAGTTCGCAATAGAGGCAAAGACATCGCCTTCGTTATTCCAGATGTCACGGCGTCCGTCGCCATCAAAATCCTGTGCGAATGCGAGATAACTGGACGGCATGAACTGTGGTTGACCCATCGCGCCAGCCCAGGAGCCAAAGAGACTTTTTACGTCGATGTAGCCTCGATCAACCATTTCCAGTGTCGAGAATAGCTGACGTTTAAAGAATTTCGAACGCCTGGCGTCATAGGCCAGCGTTGCCAGTGACGAAATTAACGGAACGTCTGCTTTGACGGCACCGAAGCGTGTCTCTATTCCCCATATCGCTAGGATAAATCGCGGTTGAACGCGGTACCTTACGGCCACGGCATCAAGTAGCTCCCGGTGTTTGCGCGCCTTAGCCGCCCCCACTTTGATGTTACGAGGTGTCACGACGCGATCAAGATAGGTCGATAGTGTGAGCTTGAATTCTGACTGACTACGGTCGCGTTTTATCACGCGGCGGTTTGGTTTTATATCCGCCAGTGTTTCGGCGACTACTTCCGGGCGTATGCCGCGTTTTAGGGCTTCATCACGAATACCCTGAAGCCATGTATCGAAGCTACCTTTTGGGTTGTCTTTCTCCTGCCCTAAGACAGGCGACGAGATCAGGAGGGCTGCGACGAAGATGACAATATGACGATGCATGGACCGACCCAGTCTTAGCTGAAACAGGCTCAGCATTGTAGTGCCACAGCAAAATGCGACTCGCGAATCAATTGTCTGTCAGCGGCGCGGCGAGGGCAAGATTGAAGATGTTCTGCCCATAATACTATAAGCGATTAGCCCGACCCATTCGCGGAGGGCTTGGTTCAGTGCAGACATACCTTGCAGGGGCCTAAACCTTATTTCTGAGTGTGACGAACCAACTGTGAGGTAGTCAACCGGGTAAGCAATAACATTCCAGCCGGCTCGTCGGAACACACCTATAGCCCGAGGCATATGTGCGGCCGAAGTGATGAGAACCCATTTTTGCCGGGTTGCATCGTCACCCACGAGTTTTTTGGTCAAAATAGCGTTTTCATAGGTATTTCGCGCGCGGTCCTCGTAAAGGATGTTGCGGTCGGAAAGACCCATCTGATTAAAAAACAGCCTCGCGGAATCCGCCTCTTTCAGCAGTGGGCCGGTGATTGCACCCGACCCGCCCGTAAAAATCAGACGAGCATATGGAAAACGGTTGGCGAGATGAACTAACTCTGTAAGCCTCTCCCCTCCACCGGTCAGAGCGGGTTGTCCCCTCGCGACCGTTATACGCTGATTTGTGGTTCCACCTAGTGTGATTACGCCGGCAATATCGGCTGGTATCGCTGGGTTTGTAGGGAAGCGGTTCTCCAGATTAGTTATCAGCCATAATCCGACAGGAACCAATGCGAGGAATATAAAAAAACCGACGGCACTACCAACAATTAAACGTCCAGCGCGCCGGAAGCGCGTAAATAGTAGTATCGTTCCGAGAACCAGAAAGAACGTGAATAGGTTCGCTGGATTAACGATCAGCCAGAATATCTTGGACAAAACAAACATGCGGAGGAAGCTGGGTCGTTGTTGGGAAGTGTTGTCTTGTGGCGTGTTGAAACAGTATCACCTATATCACCCACACATCATGATGTGTGCTAAAAATTCTAACAATGATTGACAAAAACCGATCGCGTTCCGCCCGCAAGACTGAAGCTGGCTTTGAATGGGGCGCACTGAGGTCGCTGTCCCCCTATTTGTGGTCGCGTGGCGGACCGGAGGCGAAAGTCCGTGTTTTCGCCGCGCTGCTCCTTCTCGCGGCGTCTAAGGTGGCTACGGTCTATATCCCGGTCATGTACGGACAGGTTGTCGATGTTCTCGGCGATAAGACAGATACTGTGATTGTTTTGCCTGTCGCGCTGATCATCGGTTTCGGCATCCTTCGCGTTGCATCGATCGCCTTCGCCGAACTAAGAGATGCGGTATTTACCAAGGTCGCACAGCGCGCCATCAGAACCGTCGCCCTCGAGACGTTCCAACACTTGCACTCCCTGGCGCTGCGCTATCATCTTGAACGTCAGACTGGAGGTCTGTCACATGCCATAGAGCGTGGAACCAAGGCGATCGATTTTCTGCTGCGGTTCATGCTGTTTAATATTCTGCCGACATTGTTGGAGATCGCATTGGTCTGTGGCGTGTTGTGGGGCCTGTTCAGCATATGGTACGCCGCGGTCACGCTTGCATCGATCGTTGTTTACATCGCCTACACGATGATTGTGACTGAGTGGCGGCTGAAGTGGCGCCGTGAGATGAACGAGACTGATCAGCGAGCGAACACACGAGCGATTGACAGCCTCTTGAATTACGAAACTGTCAAATACTTCGGCAATGAAGAGTTCGAGGCNGGGCGTTTCGANCGGGCCTTGCAACGTTACGAGCGGGCGTCGGTTATCAGCAAAACAAGTTTGTCGCTGCTCAACATCGGGCAGGCCTTTATCATCGGGTTTGGTCTTACAATAATCGTTCTAATGGCCGGTGAGGATGTCGTTTCTGGTCAGATGACGATTGGCGATTTTGTCATGGTGAATACGTTTCTGATCCAGCTTTATATTCCCCTGAATTTTCTTGGCTTCGTTTACCGGGAGATCAAGCAATCGCTGGTCGATATGGAATCCATGTTCTATCTCATCGATACCGACGCTGAAATTAAGGATAGCCCCGATGCCGCTTCGCTGGTTGCTGGCGACGGCGAACTAGAATTCGACAACGTATCCTTCGGCTATGATGAGCGTCGTTTAGTGCTTAAGAATGTCAGCTTCAATGTTGCACCCGGGAAGAAGGTTGCGATCGTCGGTCCTAGCGGCGCCGGTAAATCCACCGTAGGCAGATTACTATTTCGTTTTTATGACGTGGATAGTGGTGCGGTCCGTATAGACGGCCAAGATATCCGAGACGTTCAGCAGGAAGGGCTGCGTCGCCAGATTGGCGTTGTCCCGCAAGATGCCGTCCTTTTTAACGACACGATCTATTACAACATCGCCTACGGCCGCCCCGGCGCGACAACTGAAGAAGTCGAAGAAGCCGCAAAGCTGGCTGCGGTCCATGATTTTGTGATGGCCTCGCCCGATGGTTATCAGACGCTGGTTGGCGAGCGCGGACTGAAATTGTCCGGCGGCGAGAAGCAGCGCGTCGCGATAGCTCGAACGATCCTGAAAAGGCCGCGTATCCTGTTATTTGATGAGGCAACCTCGGCACTGGATACGCATACGGAGCGTGAGATCCAGTCCGCGCTGCAACTCGTTTCAAAAGATCGTACGACGCTGTTGATTGCGCATCGTTTGTCTACAGTGATCGACGCCGACGAAATTATCGTGTTGAACGACGGCGAGATCGCCGAACGCGGTCGCCATGGAGATCTGATTTCTCAGAACGGGATTTACGCGTCGATGTGGCATGAGCAGCAGCAAGCCGCAAAACGAGCAGAACTCGCTGGAGAAGAAGAAGTCACCGCTTAGGTATCGGTCCGCCTAAGTATCGGATTTTCGCGAAAGGCATGGCTCCGCCGGTAAATTGGTGGTGTCATTTGGGCCTAGGAATACAAGGCTACCGCCATGAGAGGTTCTAGGCCTGATTGAAGGACCTCCAGTTTCGTCCGGACGGGAAT
>NZGJ01000014.1 GCA_002689465.1 Rhodospirillaceae bacterium
AGGCGAATTGCCCACAGGGCCGTTCCCTGCGAGCAAACAGCGTGGCCTTGCTGAACGCCTTATGCGCGAACTGGGTTTTGAATTCAACGCGGGCCGGCTGGATGTTAGTCTTCACCCGTTCTGCGGTGGTGTGCCCGGCGACGTCCGTATCACAACGCGCTACACCGAGGACGATTTCACTCAAAGCCTGATGGGCGTACTGCACGAAACCGGCCATGCGCTTTATGAGATGGGCCTGCCGGATGATTGGCGTTATCAGCCGGTTGGTCAGGCGCGTGGTATGGCGCTTCATGAAAGTCAGTCATTACTGATTGAAATGCAGGCTTGCCGAAGCCGCGAGTATCTCGAATTCGCCGCGCCGCTGATGCGGGAGACGTTCGATGGGGCAGGAGCGTTATGGGATGCTGATAATCTTTATAGGTTGTATACGCGGGTCGAGCGAGGCTGTGTACGTGTCGACGCCGATGAGGTGACTTATCCGGCCCATGTCATCCTTCGCTATCGCCTGGAACGCGCGCTGATAGCCGGTGATATGAAGCTTGTAGATCTGCCAGGCGCATGGAACGAAGGGATGGAAGAACTTCTCGGGATACGGCCCTCGGAAGACAGGCTTGGCTGCCTGCAGGATATCCACTGGTATGACGGCGCTTGGGGTTATTTCCCGACGTACACGATGGGCGCTATGGCGGCCGCCCAGCTTTTCGCGGCCGCCAAAGCTGCACGCCCAGAAATACCGGAGAGAATCTCAAATGGCGATTTCTCGCCGTTGGTTGGCTGGATGAGAGAAAACTTGCATAACAAGGGATCGTCGGGCTCGACAGACGAGTTGATGCAGGGTGCGACTGGCAAGCCGCTCGGCGCTGAGGCGTTCAAGGGGCACCTGCAGGCACGTTACGGCTGATAACCAGGCGACGCGGCTCTCTACAACTGGAGATTCCCGTTTGACTTGTCCGCCCGCCGGACTAAATTCCGCGCGATTATGAGGATTTGCTCGTGAAATACGTATCGACCCGTGGCGAGGCGCCGGTTCTCGCCTTTGACGACGTTCTGCTCGCTGGATTGGCCGAGGATGGCGGTCTGTATGTCCCTGAATCCTGGCCGCAGTTCTCTGTTGCCGACCTGAGGGCTATGGTCGATATATCCTACGCTGAGATCGCTTATCAGGTCATCCGACCGTTCGTCGGCGGCACAATTGCTGATGCTGACTTGCGGGGCATGATAGACGAGACCTATACCGGTTTCGGCCATGCCGCCATTGCGCCGCTCAAACAAATCGGCGCCAATGACTGGCTGATGGAGCTTTTTCAGGGGCCGACGCTGGCATTTAAGGATTTTGCGTTGCAGCTGGTCGGGCGAATGTTTGGTCATGTTTTGACAACGCGCGGTGAACGGATGACCATCGTCGGAGCGACATCGGGTGATACTGGTTCTGCCGCGATCGAGGCCTGCAGAGACCGCGAAAATATTGACATCTTCATCCTCTTTCCCGAGGGTCGCGTGTCGCCGGTGCAGCAGCGCCAGATGACCACTGTCGCCAGCGCTAACGTTCATGCGATTGCGGTCGACGGCACGTTTGATGATTGTCAGGACCTGGTAAAGGGCATGTTCAACGATGCCCAGTTCCGAAAAACGCAAAACCTGTCTGCGGTGAACTCTATTAACTGGGCCCGGGTCATGGCGCAGATTGTTTACTATGTTGTGGCCGCCGTTCGTCTCGGAGCGCCCGCACGCCCTGTCAGCTTTGCTGTGCCGACCGGTAATTTCGGGAATGTTTTCGCCGGGTGGGCGGCGTGGAAATGCGGGCTGCCGATTGACCGGCTTGTCGTGGGGACTAACAGAAACGACATACTGTTCCGATTTTTTGAGACCGGTGAGATGAAAATGGCCGGGGTCGAACCGACCCTGTCACCGAGTATGGATATTCAGGTTTCCAGCAATTTTGAACGGCTGCTATTCGATATGCTCGGTGGAGACGGTAGCGCGGTGCGCGACTGGATCGCTAATTTTCGTATATCCGGTGGGGTTTCGGTTGATGACTCCCGGCTGGCAGCCGCGCGTAAGAAATTTTCGGCCGCAAGGCTTGATGATGATGGCACACTGCGGGTAATTCGCGAGATTTACCAAACCACGGGCGAATTGCTCGATCCGCACAGCGCGATCGGGGTGGATGCGGCACGCCAATGCCGGGGGGATAAAGCTGTGCCCATGATCTCGCTAGCGACCGCGCATCCCGCAAAGTTTCCGGATGCGGTAAGGGCGGCAACCGATGTCCATCCGGAATTACCCGATCGCATGAGCGATCTTTTCGAGCGTGACGAGGTATTTCATACATTGGCGAACGATATTGGGGCAGTGCAGGATTTTGTCCGCCGTGCGGTTGAGAAGCATTCATGACGATGGAACAGGCGACGCTTCCGGGAGGAATGCAGCTTATTACCGACCGAATGGGTTCGGTCGAAACCGTAACGCTCGGTGTTTGGGTTAATGTTGGAGCACGCAATGAAATGGCGGAGATCAACGGCGTTTCGCATCTGTTGGAACATATGGCTTTCAAGGGCACAGCTCGCCGTTCGGCGCTAGATATTGCCGTGGAGATCGAAAACGTCGGTGGCCATCTCAATGCCTACACGTCCCGGGAATCTACGGTTTATTACGCGACGGTACTTAAAGAGAATGCGGATCTGGCACTCGATATAGTGTCCGATATTCTGATGCATTCGACATTTGCGGTTGACGAGCTTGACCGCGAGCGAGCGGTCGTTTTGCAAGAGATCGGGCAGGCCAACGACACGCCTGACGACATAATTTTCGACACGTTCCAGGAAACTGCCTACCCGGATCAGCCGCTGGGTCGCGCAATTCTGGGGACGTCGGACATTGTTAGCCGGATGCGGTGCGAAACCCTGAAAAGTTACATGGATGCGCAGTACGGCGGGGACCGAATGATTCTGTCAGCCGCGGGTAATCTTGATCACCAATCTTTGGCAGGGCTGGCGGAAAAGGCCTTCGCAGGCATCTCCCCGTCACAGGCCGCCGCGCCGCTGCGAGGCCGCTATACTGGCGGAGATAATCGCAAAGAGCGCGATCTTGAGCAAGCGCATCTGGTGATAGGTTTTGAGGGCGTCGGCTATAACGATGCTGATTATTACTCTCTTGCGGTTCTCTCGACCGCACTCGGTGGCGGCATGTCGTCCCGCCTGTTTCAGGAAGTCCGCGAGAAACGGGGACTAGTTTACTCGATATATACGTTTTCGTCGGCCTACCAAGATGGCGGATTATTCGGTTTGTATGCCGGGACCGGTGCCGAAGAGGTGGCGGAACTGGTAACCGTGGTCTGCGACGAACTCAACCGTGTCGCCGCCAGCCCGATGGAAGATGCAGAAATCATTCGATCGCGAGCACAGATCAAGGCGGGCGTTCTGATGTCGCTCGAAAACACCTCGTCCCGGGCCGAACGTGTTGCTCGGCAGTTGCAGGTCTGCGGCCGGATCATTCCGATCGAGGAGATTTCCCAACGTATCGATGCGGTGTCTTCTGAAGACGTCCGCCGAGTAGCCGAACGGCTTTTGTCATCTGCCCCTACAATTACCGCGCTTGGACCGGTCGGCGGGTTACCGGACTATGAGATGGTTAAGGCGTGGCTGAGATCGGAAAGTCGCGGACTTTCCTAGGCGTGTCCGGCGTCGCCGGATAGCATCGACACATCTATCCCCATCTTTAAAAGTGCACCCTGCCAGACCGATTTCGGGTCCATGTTGAAGACAAGGTTGTCATCGGCCGGCACTGAAAGCCAGCCATTGGCCTGTATTTCAGTATCGAGTTGGCCCGGCCCCCAGCCTGCATAGCCAAGTGCTAGGATTCTATTGCGTGGGCCTTCGCCTTCGGCGATATCACGAAGAATATCTGTCGTCGCTGTCATGGCGATCGCTTTGTCGATGACCATCGTGCCGTCTTGAATGTAATCAGATGAGTGCAGCACGAAGCCGCGCTCTGATTCCACCGGCCCTCCGAAATGGACGCGAATATCTTCGCCTTTTGGAGAAGCGGACAAACTGAGTTGATCCAACAGGTCCGGAAAATCAATATTTTCCATTACCTTGTTGACGACCAGGCCCATGGCACCATCCTCAGTATGGGCGCACATATAAATCACGGTCTTGGCGAATCTTTCATCAAGCATCTGGGGCATCGCAACTAGAAGTTGGCCGGCAAGATACCCGTCGTCGTTTTCTGTCTCTTCAGAGCTACCTGTCATAGTGCATCCGCATCGTCGTCCTATCCTAAAACTCCCGAAATGCGCCACTTTTTTAGCTTGTCTACGCCCTACACGCAAAGTTTAAGCAGTGTATTCAAACTTTGACCACCTTGATCCATTTAGAGTGTTACCTTCCCATATATTATACGCGGAATTGTTACAAAGGGTGAATGCCACAATGTTTTTGGCGGGTTATAAACTATTTATCGCGGTGCGAGCAGGACTCCTCGCCGGTGCGGTTGTCCTTGGGGTACTGCCGATCCTGGTATCGCCGTCGCTCAGCGCCACGTCCGAATGGTTCAATCACGACCAAGGCGCGGTTCGTCTGATCTCCGCCAATGCCGGACCCGGAACTGGGCAGACCATCGATCTTGGCTTGCAGTTCCGGATGAAGCCGGGCTGGAAGGTCTATTGGCGCTCTCCCGGTGATGCCGGTTTTCCGCCGGAGATAAGCTGGGTCGGATCGAGCAATTTCGCCGGCGCGACAATGTCGTGGCCCGCGCCAAAACGTTTCTCCGTCCTCGGCTTGGAAACCCTCGGGTACAAAAAAGAGGTCGTTTTTCCGATCAAAGCCGAATTGCTTGAGCGCGGTAAGGCCGTAAAAGTGTCTGCTCGCGTCCGTTTTCTGACCTGCGACGACATTTGCGTGCCATATGAGACGACTTTTAAGCTTACGTTGCCCGAAGGCCGCGATCTTACAACGCTCGCGTCCGGCACGATTGCTGCGTGGGAGGCTAAAGTACCAAAATACGTCACCCAAAAAGGGGTTTCTGCACTACTCGCAATTGAAGGCGCAGAAATCGTAGGTACAGGAGATAATCAGGCACTGATCGTGCAGGTTTCCGGCGGGGATGCGTTGAAGAAACCTGATCTGTTTGTCGAGGGTCCGGTCGGTTACAGTTTTAAAAAACCCAAAGTCCAGATTGGTTCCATCGTCAACAAAGCACTGATGCGCATCGAGATACAGGTGCCCAAGACCCCGAATGCTACACTTGCCGGGAAAACCGTCACTATGACGCTGGTAGACGGCGATCGCGCTATCGAGGGCAAGGTGACGCTCTCAGGTGCCTCTGCTGCGGCGGCGGCGTTTCCGAGCTATGCCTCGGATGCTAACGGAGAGATCGGTATGGGATATAGTTTCCTCGTCATTCTCGGTTTTGCCCTGTTAGGCGGTTTTATCCTGAACCTGATGCCCTGCGTGCTGCCCGTCCTGTCAATCAAACTGCTGACGGTGATCAGTCATGGGGGCGAAGCACCGTGCCGAATTCGGACGGGCTTTCTCGCGTCTTCGGCGGGGATCATCGCCTGCTTCCTGCTGCTAGGTACGGTGGTGGTCGGGCTGCAGGGCGCCGGGCTCGCTGTGGGCTGGGGAATTCAGTTCCAGCAACCGGCTTTTTTAGCGTTCATGATTGCTATCATCACGCTGTTTGCCTGCAATATGTGTGGTCTGTTCGAGATCCGCCTACCGGGCCCGCTGGCAGATGCTGCTCTGAATTCTAGCCAGAATAGTAGTCTTGGCGGACATTTTTTTACCGGCGCTTTTGCGACATTATTGGCGACACCGTGTACGGCGCCGTTTCTAGGAACAGCGGTGGGATTCGCTCTCTCGCACGGCCCGTTTGAAATATATTCTGTCTTCCTCGCCCTCGGTATTGGCCTCGCAGCACCGTGGATTGTGGTCGCGGCATTCCCGGTTCTGGCGCACCGCCTGCCGAAGCCTGGTCACTGGATGATTACCCTCAAACGCATCTTGTTGATCGCATTGATCGGCACGGCATTGTGGCTCTTGAGTGTAATGTGGTTTCAGATTGGTAGCGCAGCCACAGGCATTGTCGCATCGCTGATGGTCGCGATGGTGTTCGCGGTCTGGCAATACCGCCATTTGGGTGAAAAGGCTCGTTTCGCAACCTGGGTTATCGTTGGGTTGCTTATCCTGATTTCAATGGTGGGCGCTCGAAGTTTTAATGGCGAAGGTACGGAACGCGCGATCGCTTTGGGTAAAGCTGACAGCGTCTGGCGTAAATTCGACATTGCCGCTGTCCAAAATGAGGTTGCCAAGGGAAAAACCGTCTTAGTTGATGTGACCGCGGACTGGTGTCTGACCTGTCAGGTCAACAAATCGCTGGTGCTCAACCGGGGACGTGTCGCTGAAATCCTCGGTGGCAGCCATATTATCGCGATGAAAGCGGATTGGACAAAGCCCGATCCAACCATAGCGGCATACCTTAAAAGATTCGGGCGCTATGGGATCCCGTTCAACGTAGTTTACGGTCCCATGGTGCCGGACGGTGTTCCATTGCCTGAAATATTGACAGAATCGACCGTTCTAGAGGCATTCGAGAAAGCCGGCGGCGAGGCGACCTTACGTGGCGTTAAAGCGCCTTAACGTTAAATTGCCGGCTTGCGGAGGTGACAAACTGTCCGAGGTGTTTTATTCCACAAATCTGCGTTTAGATCGGGTGGCAGCAGAATTTAAATAGATCGGGCCAAGCGGCGGTCCCGGCAAGAAAAAGGAAGAATGATATGGCTATTGGGGTAGGTGATAAATTTCCATCGGGTGTGTTTGTAAAAATGAATGAAGAAGGGCCTGGTCCGATCACAACCGAGGAATTTTTCGGAGGTAAAAGAGTTGTTTTGTTCGGGGTGCCGGGGGCTTTCACACCTCCCTGTTCAGAGAAACACCTTCCTGGCTTTGTCGAAAGGGCAGCGGAGATAAAAACGAAGGGCGTCGATATAATTGCGTGCCTGTCGGTCAATGATGTCTTCGTTATGAATGCTTGGGGCAAAGACCAGAATGCTGGCGACAGCGTTGAAATGCTTGCGGACGGCAGTGCTGCGCTGACCAAAGAACTCGGTACCGTCCTTGATTTAACAGATCGTGGTCTCGGAGTGCGGTCTAGCCGTTATTCGATGATTGTGGATGATGGGGTCGTCACGACGATCAATCTAGAAGAAGGCGGAGCGTTTGAAGTTAGCGGCGCTGACACGATTCTCAGCCAACTATAGACGAACAGTGGCTGCTGAACTTTGCCCTGGCCGCAATGCGGGGGTGTTTTAGTTCGGGCCGGAAATATTGAGGAAAATGGACAAATTCGGAATAGGGCAGGGTGTGACTCGTGAGGAGGACCCGCGGCTGCTCAAAGGCTGCGGCATTTTCGTCAATGACGTGAGCCTGTCGAACCAGACCTATGCCGTCGTGCTCCGTTCGCCCCACGCGCACGCAGATATAATTTCTATCAATACCGGGGCGGCCACGGAATTGCCGGGTGTTCTGGGCATATTTACCGGTAAGGATGTAGCCGCCGACAATCTCGGCGTGCCCGGAATGCCGGCCAAATGGTTGCGTCCGGACGGCGGGTCGATGAAGTACCGTCCCCAGCCACCACTTGCGCTGGGCCGTGTGCGTTATGTCGGCGATCCCGTTGTGTTTATCGTCGCCGAGACACTTGCGCAGGCCCAGGATGCCACCGAGGCCGTTATCGTGGATTACCAGCCTTTGCCGTCGGTCACCGATACCGCGCTCACGATCGATGCCGACGCACCTCTGGTATGGGATGACAGTCCGGACAATGTGTCGGGTTTGTATCAGGCCGGTGACGATGCGGCGACCGAGGCGGCGTTTGCCGGGGCGGATCTTATTGTCAGCCGCCGGTTCGTGATTTCTCGTGTCTTCGCCCAGTATATGGAAACACGCGGTGCTATCGGCGCGTACGACCAGCGCGAAGACCGCTATCTGCTGCATGCCGACGTTCAGTATCCCCACCGAGTAAGGCAACTACTCGCAGAAAAAATTTTCGCGGTGCCCGAGCAGAATATCCGCGTCGTCGCCCGCGATGTCGGCGGCGGTTTTGGCACCAAGGGCTGGCAGTATGCCGAACACCGCTTGGTGTTATGGGCCGCGCAAAAAATAGGCCGCCCGGTAAAATGGGCCTGCGAACGCACCGAGGCTGTGCAGGCGGACGAACATGGACGTGACAACGTCACAGATGCCGAAATCGCCTTTGGTGCGGATGGCAGGGTGCTCGGTTTACGGGTCAAAACAATTGCCAACATCGGCGCTTATCTATCGGCGATCCGTAATCTGCTGGCTGCCTACACTAATGTGGGCACGCTAATCGGGGTCTACGATATCCCAGCGGCCCATGTCGCCGTGCGCACGGTACATTCGAATACCAATCCGACGGCGCCTTATCGTGGCGCCGGTCGGCCCGAGGCGACCTATGTGATTGAACGCATGTTCGACGAGGCCGCTTGCGAACTAGGTGTCGACCCGGCAGAGCTCCGCGCGCTGAACATGATTGCGCCCGACGCCATGCCAGTGAAGAACGCATTAGGTTTGACCTACGATTGTGGCGAGTTTGCCCGCAATCAGAAGGCGGTGCTCAAGATGTGCGATTACGCGGGTTTCCCTGCCCGCCGCGAAGAAGCGCGAAGCCGCGGCAGACTGCGCGGTATCGGCACCGCTAATCCGATCGAACGTTCGGCCTCCCCATCGCCTGATTTCGCTGAGATTCGTTTCAGCACGGACGGTACTGCGACGATTCTGATGGGCACTAAGAGCCAGGGCCAGGGACATGAAACGGTCTATAAGCAAATCGTTAATGAGCGGCTGGGTCTTGATCCGGCGCGGATGCGGGTAATTGACGGCGATACCGACCGCGTTGCTTTCGGTATTGGTACCATGGGCTCGCGTTCGGCAGTCATCGGGGGCTCGGCACTGTATTTTGCTGCCGAGAAAATAATCGACAAGGCGAAGACCATTGCTGCCCATATACTTGAGGCCAGCGTGGTTGATATGGAATTTATCGACGGCAAGTTCTCCGTCGCTGGCACCGACCGCAGTATTAGTCTAACCGAGGTCGCCAAGACGTCCTTCACGCCGGCACGGCTGCCCAAGGGCACCGAGCCTGGCCTGTTTGAAACCGCGACTTTCTCGCCCGAAGATGACACCTACCCCAATGGTAGCCATGTCTGCGAGGTCGAAATCGACCCCGATACCGGTATGACGGAGGTTGTCGGCTACTGGGTGGTCGACGATGTCGGCACGATGATCAACCCGGTCATCGTCAAAGGCCAGATCCACGGTGGCGTTGCGCAGGGGGTCGGTCAGGCGCTGGCGGAACAGGTCGCCTACGATCCCGATAATGGCCAGTTGCTGAGCGGGTCGTTCATGGATTACGCTATGCCGCGCGCTAGCGATTTTCCTGATATCTATATCGAGGGCCACGCGGTTCCCACCCAACGCAACCCCCTGGGCGTCAAAGGTGCGGGTGAAGCGGGTACAGTAGGTGCCCTGCCGGCAACGATGAATGCGGTGCTGAATGCGCTGGCCGAGGTCGGTGTGACTGCGCTTGATATGCCCGCTACGCCGAACCGCGTGTGGCAGGCCATACAGGATGCCGTGGTATAGTTCGGCGAATGCCAATGATGGCGGCGTCTACATCAACCTCGTATTTATTGCAGAGAAATTCATCGAAATGAGTGACCCGCTGTCTTGCCGAAGCACGCGTTCCTCATCGATGTATGCATTTCGGTGAATATATATATCCAACAATTTGGTTTTGGCTCAGGTTGGGCAGAAATTCTCCATCACACCGTTTATCTCCCGCCATTTCACGAATCTTCCTACGTGCTTAACTTTAAGCGGATCATTGGCAAGCTTCCCTTGTAACGAGCACGTTCTCTAATTTCTTTTGTCATGTGGTGTAAGCACTTCCTGAATTTTGCGCGTATCGATCGGTCGCTTTCGACTCCCGATCGACTATTCAAATTTATCTCATTCGATGATGGATTCTGGGCGTGTGAGGGATGTCGGGAGTGCTTGCCCGAATCTTGCGCCGACCCGTCCCCAAAGGTGACAATTTCGTCATAGCCAAAGTCTCGGCAGATATCGCAGGTTGTCTTGATCCGACCGATACTCGGGTTTGGCGGAATACCGTCAAAGACCGTCTCGTCGCCCGCACCTTGAAAGTCTGAGGGCAACGTGCCGGCGACCCAGTTCTCGACTAAACCCGTAACGATTATAATCAGCGAGCGTTTCCCGGCAAACCCGGACAGGACACCGAGTAGTTCGGCCACCGAGACGGAATCGAAATGGACAGTTAGTAAGCTTGCCAGGGTGGTCGTGGAGAGTATCTTCTGGCAAAGCAAGCGAATGATGTGTCTGCAACACTATCAATCCCGAATTGTCGCCAAAATGACATTGCGTTGTCGGTTAACGCAGCTGGTCGAAAAGCTCGCAAGTCCTGGCGTGCGCCAGATCGCTATGCTCTTTCTGATAGTGGTCGTTGCGATGGGTATTACAGAATGCGTGACCTGCATCGTAACGGTGGATGGTGACATCTGGCTGGCCGGCGTGGGCATCTCGGATCTTTATAGCAAGTTCTTCCGGCACGTGATCGTCCTTGTCCCCCATATGGAGGACCATCGGACAGGATATATTCGATACTTCGTCGAGATGTTCGTGGATCTGGGTGCCGTAATAGGCAACAGCCGCGTCGATTTTCAGGCGTGTGGCGGCGAGATATGTCAGGGTGCCGCCCATGCAAAACCCGGTAACGGCGATCTTGCCGTTACAGCCGGGAGCGGATTTCAGGTGGGCAATCAGCGCGGAAATGTCGTCAACTGCTTTATCTCGGTCGACCATGCCGCGGTAGCCCAAGCCCTTATCGCGTGATCGGGGGTCCCGGTGATCGGCCGTGAAACCAGGCTCTAGACGCCAGAATATTTCGGGTGCCGCGACCCTATAGCCGTGTTCAGCAAATAGGTCGGCGGTTTCGGTCACCCAGTCGGTGACGCCATATATTTCGTGCAGGAGGAGGATAGCGGGTGCTTGGGCATTCGTTGGGCCTGTAAGATAGGTTTCGAACGATCCACTGCCATCCGTGGCCGCTATGCTGATTGTCTGGCTGGCCATTGTAGGATTCCTCCTGGCTGTTCTGTATTACGTGCACTTGGATAGTGAACTGGCCTACCGTGCCTCTTCCAGCCCCATCCGCGCCAGTTCGTCAGCGCGCTCGTTTTCCGCGTGCCCGGCATGGCCTTTGACCCAGTGCCATTTGACATCATGCCGGGCAATGGCCTCATCTAGCCGACGCCAGAGGTCTTCGTTCTTTACCGGTTTTTTAGCAGCCGTCTTCCAACGGCGTTTTTTCCACGAATGGATCCATTCGGTGATGCCCTTCTGGACATACGTGCTATCGGTATAGAGGTCGGCCTTGACACCTCGTTTGAGCGCCTCGAGTGCCTGGATGGCAGCCATTAGCTCCATCCGGTTGTTGGTAGTTTCGAGCTCGCCGCCCTTGAGTTCCTTTTCCATTCCATTCCAGCGGAGGATCGCCCCCCAGCCGCCGGGTCCAGGATTACCGCTACAGGCACCGTCGGTGAAAATTAGGACGGTACTCTTGTTATCATTCGTATTGTTCATCGCCGTTAATTTAAGCCATATGCGTTGGAATCGGATACCGTTCGGTGGAACTGGATCAGCGGTAAAAGGTCCAGGGGGTTTTTGCGGTTGGTGAGCGCATCGTCGGGCGTGTGAAACCAATCATGCAGCCGTGTAAGCATAAAACGTAGCGCTGCGCCGCGGCTCATTATTGGCAGTGCCGTGCGTTCGGCCGGCAACAGCTGTCGGGTGTCTTGGTACCCTTTCAGCAAAGATCTAGCGTTTTGTGCCAAAAATGAACCGTCGGGACTGAAGCACCAAGCGTTGATGCAAACCGCTAGGTCCCAGGCGAGGAAGTCATTACAAGCGAAGTAAAAATCAATCACGCCAGTTAAATCCGGACCTTTGAAGAAGACATTATCAGGGAACAGATCGGCATGCACGACGCCAGCGGGCAGAGCTTCTGGCCAATGCGCCTCCAGAAATGAAAGCTCGTTTTCTATAAAATTGGAGAGGCCGGCTTTCAGGCTGTCGGCGTTCACAACGAGCGGATCAAACAGATGACGCCAGTGGGGCAACGCGAGATCGTTTGGACGAGTGAGGCCGAAACCATCCGCATCGCGATGTAGGCGCGCGCAGATATTACCGATAGCGGCGCAGCGTTCAGGGGTTGTTTTGCGACAATCGGCGCCGCGTCCCTCGAGAAAACTGACAATAGCGGCTGGGCGGCCCGCAAGTGTTCCTATTATCGCGGCATCGCGGTCCGCTATCGGGATCGGGCAGGGAAACCCCTGCGCAGCGAGATAAGATAGTAGACCGAGATAGAACGGGAGGTCGTCGACGCGCACGCGTTTTTCATATAGCGTCAGGATGAAATTGCCGCGCCCGGTCCGCAGCATATAGTTGGAGTTTTCTACACCCTGCACGATACCGGTGCAGCTCTTAACGCCGCCTATATCGTAACGGGCAACAAAGTCTCCGAGGTCGTTATCGGTTATGCGGGTATAGACCGCCATACGGTCGCGCTCCCTTACTTGCCCTAGTCAGGCGGTTAGCTCGCGCGGCAGGCTGAACGTCACGTTTTCGCTGACGGTATTGCGTTCTTCGATCGTCAAGTCGAAGTGTCCCGATAGGGTATCAATTAACTCTTGCACCAGAATTTCGGGTGCCGATGCGCCGGCAGTGATGCCGAGGGTCGATACGTCGTCCAGCCAGCCGTCCTCTATTTCGGCGGCGCTCTGAATCAAGATCGATTTAGGGCAGCCGATCGTTAGTGCCACTTCGGCCAGGCGGTTCGAGTTGGAGGAGTTTGGTGCCCCGAGAACAATCATCGCCTCGCATTTGTCAGCCAGCTCCTTGACGGCCGCCTGACGGTTGGTGGTAGCATAGCAGATATCTTCCTTCCGCGGCGCTTCAATCGACGGAAACCTGCGCTGTAGGACCCCGATGATTTCGGATGTGTCGTCGACCGATAGCGTAGTTTGGGTGACAAACGCAAGGTTATCCGGGTTGGGCACTTTTACTGATGCTGCCTGTTCGACATTTTCGACCAGTACCATCTCGCCGCTGCGCATTTGGCCCATAGTACCGATGACCTCTGGGTGGCCGGCATGGCCAATAAGAATCAAGTCTTTTCCTGCCTTCTCGTGTCGGGCGGCATCGACATGAACTTTCGTCACCAGCGGGCAGGTGGCATCGAGGTAGTAAATGTCACGTTCGTCGGCCTCGGAAAAAACCGATTTGGGGACACCGTGGGCGGAAAAGACTACCGGCACGCCCTCGGGCACCTCGTCAAGCTCCTCGACAAATATGGCACCTTTGGTTTCAAGGTCCTCCACCACATACCGGTTATGAACAATTTCATGACGGACGTAGACAGGAGGTCCATGTTTTTCAATAGCAAGCTCGACGATCTGGATTGCACGGTCGACGCCTGCACAAAATCCGCGTGGGCCGGCGAGAAGTATTTTAAGCGGTCTTTTGGTCATGATTTTCCTCAGGAAACAGAACTATCATATGCGAATTCACTGTCTTGTGAAAACGTGTTCCGTTAACTACAGTCAGTACTTAAGGTTGGCGAAAGTATGGCCTTTGTATCGTGCGCCACTTGAACTTCTGGAAGGGAAGCGGAATGTCAGAACCCCTTATTGCACAAAAATCCCCGTACGCTGCCGATGTCGAAGCTGGCAAGGACTACTGGTGGTGTGCCTGTGGCAGAAGCGAAAGTCAGCCGTTCTGCGACGGATCGCATAAGGGGACCGGTCTCGCTCCGAAACAATACGCAGCGACTGAATCCACAAAAGTCTGGTTCTGTGGTTGTAAGAACACAGGCGACGTGCCGATATGCGACGGCTCCCACAGTAAGATCTGATCCGAATTATTTTTTCTGCCAGACATATCCTGCGGCTGCTCCGAATAGGTTTGGTCGTTTCCGTGCTTGGATCGCTGATTGCCGCCTGCGGGCTCTTAGATAAGGATGTCAAATACCGATGTCCGGCGGTGTTTATCCTAGAGGACGCCAAGGCCATGACCCGGTTCAAACCGGGCCCGGGGAGAGATATAACCGATATCTTATTTGAGGCGGAAATCGTCAATTTCGCCGGTGATTGCGATTACGACGAGGGTGAGGCCGAGATTCAGCTTTCAGTACAAATTCGGGTCGAGCGTGGGCCTGCGAGTAAGGGCCGTAGGGTCGCTTTCGATTATTTTGTGGTGGTCCAGAAAACCAAGTCTCAGCCTGAGGGCAAAAGTATCTTCAACGTGGTCGGAGAGTTCGAGGGAAATCGCACCCGGATGTTGTATCAGGATGATCTTGCCATGGCGGTTCCGGTAAAAGTGCCGAAGGATGGTGCGGCGCTCGAAATTGTCCTTGGTTTCCAGCTTACGCCTGATGAGCTGAAATACAACCGAAACCAAAAACAGCGGTAAACGCTTCGTCTCAATGATTCGGGGTGGGAGTTGTATTGGTAATGTAAGCGACTAGTATCGACATAACTACGAAGCGCATTTCAGGCAGGTTTCCGTTGGTTTGGATGGAAGTACAGCCTTACAGAAGAGCCCTGCGGGAGAGACGGTATCTGCATGGATCCGACGCCGAAGGAGCAACCGCCCCGGAAACTCTCAGGCAAACGGACCGCAGGGGGATGTAACTCTGGAAAGCAGGCGGCTGGTTGGCCGTCTCACCGAAGGCGTAAACCCGCAGAATGGTGGGTGATTCTCTCAGGTAACCGGACAGAGGGGGCACGCAGGCTTCGATATCGCTATTGATATCGCGGGCCAATCATCCGTGAGGAGGACGTGCTATCGCCGGGACCGAAACTAACGACCTGAAACCTACTGCGCTTTACGATCTGCATATGGCCGCAGGAGGTAAGATGGTGCCGTTTGCAGGATATGAGATGCCGGTGCAGTATCCTGCGGGTATCCTCGCCGAGCACAATCACACGCGATCGAAAGCCGCCATTTTCGATGTCTCTCATATGGGTCAGGTGGCGTTGAGGGGCAATAATGCTGCTGCCGCGCTCGAGCGGCTGGTTCCTGGCGATATTGCGACGCTACCGGCGGGGCGCATGCGATATACCATGTTCACCAATGATGCTGGCGGCATACTTGACGACCTGATGGTCACCAATGCGGGCAATTATCTGTTTCTGGTGGTGAATGCTGCGAGCAAGAAAGAAGATATCGCCCATTTGAGGGCGGGTCTTCCGGATCTGG
>NZGJ01000015.1 GCA_002689465.1 Rhodospirillaceae bacterium
GGAACCTCAATGGCAGGATTCTCCATCACGGGTCTTCCTGGAACACGCTGCTTCACTGGTCAGGGGCCGAAACGGATCTATACGCAATATAGACCTGACCATCATTTGCGAGACACCCAAGGTCGGGCCTCACCGGGATGCCATGCGAAACTCTCTCAGCGATATTGTTTCCGTCGACAAAAGCCGGATCAGCGTCAAAGCGACAACGACTGAAAAACTTGGTTTTACGGGCCGTGGTGAAGGTATTGCTGCAATGGCCTCAGTAACCGTCCGGCTGCCCTGAATAATGACGTTCGGGCAACTTCCGTTGGGATTGTCGTTTTGGCACCCGGCCGCCCTACTGGCGACCTGGGGCGGCTCTGGACTGCTGCCTCGCGCGCCCGGCACTTGGGGCTCGCTATTCACCCTTCCCGTCGCCTGGCTAATTGCCGACAGGTGGGGCGGAGAAGCGTTATTCATTGTTTCGGTTATCGTTTTTTTCGCGGGGCTTTGGGCATCCGCCCAGTATCTCAAATATTCGAAAAGCAAAGATCCCAGCGCAATTGTTATTGACGAAACCGCGGGTCAGCTTTTGACCCTCGCCCTTATCCCCGTTGATTTGTGGTGGTACGCTGGCGGTTTTCTACTATTCCGCGTCGCCGATATTTTCAAACCTTGGCCGGCTTCATGGGTGGAAAAATCCCTCGACGGCGCATTGGGTGTCATGGCTGACGATATCTTTGCCGCCGTCTACGCGATTGCCGTACTTGTCGGCGTTCACCTCCTGATAGCGAGCTGACATGATAGACACTGATGTTTTTTTGCGGGCAGAGGCCCTTTTGCAGATCTGTCGTAAGAACGGCGTTACCCTGTCAACAGTGGAATCCTGTACGGGGGGTCTGGTCGTGGGATCACTGACCGAGGTCGCCGGTTCATCGTCCGTGGTAGACCGCGGTTTCGTCACCTACACGAACGAAGCCAAGAATCAACTTGTCGGCGTACCGATGCTGCTATTTGAAAACTACGGCGCCGTGAGCGAGGAAGTTGCCCGCGCGATGGCCGCCGGTGGTCTTACCCATTCAAATGCAACGATCGCGGTGGGGATCACCGGGGTTGCAGGCCCGGGTCAAAGCGAGAACAAACCTGCCGGGCTGGTGCACATCTGTGCCGCTCGAAGGGATGGAGATATACTCCACGAGCAGTGCATGTTCGACGGTGATCGCGCCGCCGTGCGCAAAGCATCGGTACTCAAAGCCCTCGACATGATCACCTCGTTGGCGTGAGCATACGGAACCGCGTTGCTGGGGTCGATTTTTCCGGTGCCCGTGACGCTGGCAAAAATATCTGGATAGCCGAGGGCGCTGTCGGCCCAGGCGGCGTCAAGATCGAAAAACTGCAGCGGGCCGCGGAACTCCCCAACGGGAGCAACTCATTTGAGGCCGCGATTACTGCCCTAGTCAAATATGTAACCACGCTTAGCGGTCATGTCGTTGGCTTTGATTTTCCGTTCAGTTTACCGATACAGTTGATTGCCCAAGAAGATTGGTTGTCCTTCGCGCATCACTTTGCCGAAAATTATACCAGCCCTGATCAATTTCGCGATCATTGCCGCCACCGGACTGGCGGAAAAGAGTTCAAGCGCGCCACGGATACGGAAGCCCGCGTCCCATGGTGTGCCTATAATCTGCGTCTATACCGCCAAACATGGGCGGGTATTCGTCACGTCCTGGTTCCACTTGTCGAGCGAGGCGCCTGCGTGATCCCGATGCAGGCACCGACGAAAGAAAAGCCAGTGATAGCCGAGATCTGCCCCGCCTCAACGCTGAAAGCAGAGGGTCTCTACGTTCCTTATAAAGGGCGGGCCAAGATTTTTCGGGATGGGCGATCAAAAATTCTTCTCGGCGTTACCCGCCGCGGTTTGCTGGCGCCAGTTCGGCGCAAACTACGTGGTACTATTCTGGATAATCCGGGGGGCGACGCGTTGGATGCGGTTCTATCTGCGATTGCCGCATCTAGGATAGACGATGCAAAGCCGCGCAACGCGCTCGACAGCATCGAATCCCGCGTCTATTTTTAGGCGTAGCGCTCCGCCGCGCGTTTTTCAAAAGCCCTGACCATTCGGCGAACGGCTTCATGAAACAGCGGCTCCATCAATCTACGCAGTAGAATGGAACGGAATTCAAAATCGATAAAGAAATCGATCTCGCAACCATCATCCTTGTCGATAAAGAACCAACGGTTCTCGAGATATCGGAACGGCCCGTCGAGGTATTCCACGTCGATCCGCTCTTTGGGCGTCAGGGTCACGCGGGAAGTGAACTTCTCGCGCAACATTTTGAACCCCACCACCATGTCGGCTCGGATAACATTATCATCCCGACTATTAACGCGAAGCGCGACGCACCACGGTAGAAAATTGGGATAATCCTCAACGTCTGAGACCAGATCGAAAAGCTGTTCAGCCGTTTGCGGAAGTAAACGGGTTTCATGATGGGTCGGCATTATTTCGAGAACTGCTTACGCCGACGCCTGTTTGGTCTCACGCGCTTTTCGCATCGACGCAAAATCCTCGTCAGCGTGGTACGAAGACCGGGTCAAGGGAGATGACGAGACCATAAGAAACCCCTTTCCGTAGGCAGCGGTCTTAAATGCTTCGAATTCATCCGGCGTCACGAAACGGTCGATCGCATGATGCTTGACTGTAGGCTGCAGGTATTGGCCGATGGTAAGAAAATCGACATCCGCGGCCCGAAGGTCATCCATAACTTGAAAGACCTCGCCTTTGCCCTCGCCGAGACCTGCCATCAGTCCCGATTTTGTAAAAATGGTCGGGTCAAGCTGTTTGACCATATCTAACAAACGCAGCGAGTGGAAATACCGGGCACCCGGGCGGACGGTCGCATATAACCGCGGGACGGTTTCGAGATTGTGATTAAACACATCGGGCCGCGCCTCTACAACGGTCTCGATCGCGCCGGGCTTCTTCTGAAAATCGGGCGTAAGAATTTCAATCGTCGTATCCGGCGAGTTCTCACGAATACGCGTGATCACCCTCGCAAAATGCCCCGCACCGCCATCATCTAGGTCATCGCGGTCAACCGAGGTGATGACGACATGGGCGAGGCCAAGTTCTGCGACGGCAACCGCCACATGTTCCGGTTCCAGCGCATCAAGCGCGCCCGGCACACCCGTTGCGATATTACAGAACGCGCAGGCCCGCGTACAGATATCGCCCATGATCATCATAGTCGCGTGTTTTTGCGCCCAGCACTCCCCGATATTAGGACAGGCCGCTTCCTCGCACACGGTTACGAGGTTCAACTTACGCATCAGATCGTGTGTTTCCTGATACACCGCTGACGTCGGCGCCTTCACTCTGATCCATGTCGGTTTCCGCTGGATGGCATTATCAGGTTTATGCGCCTTTTCGGGATGACGCAGGCGCAGGGTTTCTGTGGGAGTAATCATTAATCAGAAATGGACCGCGCGGCCATAAGCGTCAAGCACCGACTCGTGCATCATCTCTGAAAGCGTTGGATGCGGGAAGACGGTCTTCATCAGTTCTGCTTCCGTGGTTTCAAGCGTTTTTCCAACAATATAGCCTTGGATAAGCTCGGTGACTTCGGCGCCGATCATATGCGCACCGAGCAATTCGCCGGTCTTGGCGTCAAACACGGTCTTTATCATTCCCTCGCTATCACCCAGAGCGATGGCTTTTCCATTCCCCAGAAAGGGAAAACGGCCAACGTTGACCTCATGTCCCGCTTTTTTCGCTGCCGCTTCAGTGATGCCTACGCTAGCGACCTGCGGGCGACAATAGGTACAGCCGGGGATCAGCAACGTATTCAGCGGATGCGTCTTCAACCCGGCAATCTTCTCAACGCAGATCACACCTTCATGGCTCGCCTTGTGCGCCAGCCACGGCGGTCCNGTNAGATCACCNATGGCGTATACGCCGGGCTCNCCAGTTTCCATCCACTCATTGATCACGACATGCCCGCGATCGACCTCGGCCTTCGTGTTTTCAAGGCCGATATTCTCGACATTACCGGTAATACCGACCGCCAGAATGACTCGATCAACGGAAATTTCCTCAAGCTTCCCGTCGGACATCTCCACTGACACGGTGACATTATTCGAACCAGTCTTAAGCGCCGATACCTTTGCGCCGGTATGAATGGTCATACCCTGTTTCTCGAAGGCTTTCAGCGCCATAGCTGATATCTCTTCATCCTCGACAGGCAAAACGCGGTCCATAACCTCGATCACAGTAACGTCGCTGCCAAGATCGGAATAGAAACTCGCAAATTCGATACCGATCGCTCCGGAGCCGATCACCAGCAGCGAATTCGGCATTTTTTCAGGCACCATTGCTTCGCGGTACGTCCAAACTAGTTTGCCGTCAGGCTCAAGTTCCGGCAGGGAGCGCGCGCGAGCACCAGTCGCGAGAATGATGTGCTTCCCTGCAAGCTCCGAAATTTTGCCGTCTCCATCGGTCACGATAATCTTGCCCGCGCCACCAAGCGCGCCTGAGCCCATGATGACATCAACATTGTTCTTATTAAGAAGATAAGCAACGCCTTGATTTAGTTGTTTTGCAATCCCACGCGATCTCTCGACGATTTTTTTTATGTCTAACGATACGTTATCAACCGAAAGCCCGAACTGTTCGGCATTCTCAATTAGCTGTTTGACCTCCGAGGTGCGCAGCAAGGCCTTTGTCGGAATACAACCCCAGTTGAGGCAGATACCGCCCAGGTGTTCGCGTTCCACCACTGCAGCTTTCATTCCCAGCTGTGCGGCTCTGATCGCGGCGACATAGCCGCCCGGTCCGCCGCCGACCACGATGATGTCATATTCGGTATCAGCCAAAGTGTCTTCTCCCTACAACAGCATCAGTGCCGGACTTTCGATATAGCGCTTAATCGCAGCCAGAAGTTCGGCACCGATAGCACCATCCACTACGCGGTGGTCAACCGAAAGCGTGCAACTCATCACCGTCGCCGGGACGATCTCTCCATCCTTGACTATTGGTCGCTGCTCCCCTGCCCCGACAGCCAAAATACAGGCCTGCGGCGGGTTGATGACCGCATCGAACTGCTTCACGCCGAACATGCCGAGGTTCGAGATCGAAAACGAACCGCCCTGGTATTCTTCGGGTGCCAACTTACCGCCACGGGCACGCGTGGCGAGGTCCTTCATGTCGGCGGAAATTTGCCTGAAACCCTTTTGCTCAGCGATGCGAACTATCGGCGTAATGAGACCACCTGGAATTGCCACGGCAACCGAAATATCGGCCGTATGGAATTGACGCATTACACCCTCGCTTTCGTAGGCGACGTTGGCAGCAGGAACGTCCATTAGTGCCATCGCGCAGGCGCGGATAACAAAATCGTTAACAGAAATCTTCACGTCTNCCTGCGCGGCGTTCAATGCCTTGCGTACCTTGAGAAGCTCGTCGAGTTCGCAATCCATCGTCAGATAGAAATGCGGCACCTTGGTTTTCGACTCCGCCATGCGCTGGGCAATGACTTTGCGCATTGTCGATAGCTTGATGATCTCGGACGTATTCCCCCGCGCCGGGACAGGTTGCACCGCCTCGAAACCGCCAGTCGATACCGCCGCTCCCGTGGCCGTGGAAACACCCTCCGCAACCGTCACATCGATATCGCGCTTGACGACCCGACCGTCTGGCCCCGATCCATGAACGCTTGCCAGATCAACGCCGGCTTGCTCCGCCATGCGCCGTGCCAGCGGACTCGCAAAGACACGATTTCCGTCAGCATCCACCGCGGGCAAAAAGGCGCTAGTCTCGGAAATTTTTATGTTACCGTTTTGCGTTTCCCTACCGTCGCCCGAAATTGCTGCTTCGACATCGGATTTCAAAACTTTGCCATGTGCGCCTGAACCTTGGACACCGTTTACGTCGACACCCGCCTGCTCGGCAATTCGGCGAGCGAGGGGACTGGCTTTCACACTGTCCATTGGCATCGGGCTGGCAGATTTGGTTGGTTCAACGATTTCGAGTGTTTGTTGTAATACAGGTTCTGCTGCCGAAGCCCCTGGTGGTGATTTTTCCTCCGCAAAACTCGTTGAGGCTTGATCGGCCGTAGCAGTGTCTTCGCCGTCTTCAAGCAAAATGCCAATCGGTTCGTTTACCGGCACCGCTTCGGTACCTTCCGCCACAAGAATTTTCCCGAAAATACCCTCATCGATAGATTCAACTTCCATCGTCGCCTTGTCGGTTTCGATCTCGGCGATCACATCGCCTGGATTGACTTGGTCGCCTTCCTCGACGTGCCACTTAGCGAGATTGCCTTCGGTCATCGTCGGCGACAGTGCCGGCATAAGGATTTTAATGGGCATATTCGCAATCCCCCCTGTCAGTTCGCGTAGCAAACGGCTCTCGCCGCTTTCACAATATCTGCGACCTGTGGCAAAGCCAATTTTTCCAGATTGGCCGCGTAGGGCAATGGTACATCGGCAGCACAGACCCGTTTCAACGGCGCATCTAGCCAGTCGAAGGCTTCTTCCATCATGATTGCCGCGAGTTCGGAGCCCATACCTGCAACCGGCCANCCCTCNTCCACTGAAACGATGCGGTTCGTCTTCTTAACTGAATTCACGATCGTTACGGTATCAAGCGGCCGCAATGTTCGGAGGTCGATCACTTCTACTTCTATACCCTGTTTGGAGAGTTCTTCCGCTGCTTCAAGCGCATAAACGACCATTATTGAAAACGCGGTGATCGTCACATCACTGCCCTCGCGGACGACTTTTGCCTTTCCGATGGGCACAGTCCAGTCATCATCGTTGGGCACCTCGAAACTCTGGCCGTAGAGAATTTCGTTTTCGAGAAAGATAACCGGGTTCGGATCGCGGATGGCAGATTTAAGCAATCCTTTAGCATCCGCTGAGGAATACGGCGCGATCACATAAAGGCCAGGTACATGCGCGTACCAGCTGGCATAACACTGGGAATGCTGGGCNCCGACGCGGGCGGCGGCGCCGTTCGGCCCGCGGAACACAGCCGGGCAACCCATCTGTCCCCCGGACATATAATTCGTCTTGGCCGCCGAGTTAATAAGCTGATCCATTGCCTGCATAGCAAAATTGAAGGTCATGAATTCAACAACTGGTTTCAGCCCCGCAAACGCGGCCCCGATGCTCAGGCCGGCAAATCCGTGTTCGGTAATCGGCGTATCGATTACGCGCGTTTCTCCGAATTCATCCAGAAGACCCTGGCTAACCTTATAGGCCCCTTGATATTGCCCAACTTCTTCACCCATTAGGAAGACATTCTCATTCGCTCGCATTTCCTCCGACATCGCATCGCGTAGGGCGTCGCGGACTGTCGTACTTGTGCTCGATCCGATGAACTCTTTTTCTGCAGCCACCGGTTTTGCCACAGGTAAACTTAGGTCAACGGCAGGCACTGACGCGGCCGACTCATCAGGCACTTGAATCGGCGCGGCTTCGGCAACTGATAGCTTAGGAGGTGGAGTGTCACCAATATCACCAGTACTTTCGCCTTCTTCCAGGAGAACCCCGATAACCTCGTTTACCCGAACGTTTTCACTGCCTTCAGCGATTACAATCTTGCCTAAAATACCCTCATCGACGGCTTCAACTTCCATAGTCGCCTTATCCGTTTCGATCTCAGCAATCACATCACCTGAAGAGACATCATCGCCTTCGTTCTTGTGCCATTTGGCGAGATTTCCTTCTGTCATGGTTGGTGACAGGGCAGGCATCAGAATATTAATTGACATAAACTTCTCCTTGTCCCGTCTCAGACTTCGACTAGAACGTCAGTATAGAGCTCCGACGGATCGGGTTCCGAACTCTCCTGAGCAAACTCCACCGCCGCGACAACTATCGCCCGCACCTCTTTATCTATTTCCTTGAGATCCGCCTCGGTCTTGGCGCCGGACTCAACGATTACCTTGCTAAGATTTGCTATCGGATCATGATTATCACGCATGTCCGAAACCTCTTCCTTGGTCCGGTATCTCGCCGGGTCAGACATCGAATGCCCACGGTACCGATAGGTAAGCATCTCGAGCACGAAAGGCCCATTGCCGCCACGACAGTACCTGACGGCTTTCTTTGCCGCAGCATGAACGGCGGCGACGTCCATGCCGTCTACTTGTTCGCCCGGCATCCCGTATGGCTCTCCCATCCGATAAAGTTCCTTCGCTGCCGACGCGCGGGCAACCGATGTCCCCATGCCGTAACGATTATTTTCGATCACATAAATTACGGGCAGACTCCACAATTCCGCCATGTTAAAGGCTTCGCTAACTTGACCTTGATTCACCGCACCGTCGCCAAGGTAGGTCAAAGAAACCCCGCCGGTATTTTTGTACTTAGCGGCAAAGGCCAGACCGGTGCCTATCGGTACCTGAGCGCCCACTATCCCATGGCCGCCGTAGAAATTCTTCTCCTTGGAAAACATATGCATCGAGCCGCCCTTGCCCTTTGAGTAACCGCCGCGTCGGCCAGTAAGCTCTGCCATCACACCCTTTGGCTCCATACCACAAGCCAGCATGTGTCCGTGGTCTCGATAACTGGTAACGACAGCATCCCGTTCATCGATCGCCGCCTGCATTCCCACAACAACCGCTTCCTGCCCGATATAAAGGTGACAAAAACCTCCAATAAGCCCCATGCCATACATCTGCCCCGCACGTTCCTCAAAACGCCGGATAAGAAGCATGTCCCGGTAATATTCTATAAGCTGTTCCTCGTTTGTATCTGGTTTAGTAGAACGACCGCGCGAAGATGACTTGTTCCTGCCTCTTTTGCCCTTTGCACTGGGCACGGCATTTTGGGGAGCTTTGGCCATAAAATCCTCCGTAGCAATACGTGCATATACGCGCATTCTCGAAATTTTCACGCGTAGAATATTATGCTTAGAATATAGATACCCTCAAAAGCCGCAACAACGACCTAAGCAAGTATGTATCGTATTACACGAAAAAGATTTTAGATTATTTCAAAAATAAAAATGCCCGGTCTTTTAAGTTGCTTTCAGCCTTCAGGACTGTCACCGGTTCTCAACGGCCTCTGAATCCACAACAATAAACTCACTCGGGTGCATGAGCCCAGCCATGATCCGGGCGCGCTCGTCTAGCATATCGGCGTCAAGCTGCTCGGACCGCAGTAGGGAAATCCAGCGCTCATATCCGATGAGCACAGACTTTGTTTCATTCATTGTCTGCTCCGCCAAGGTTACCTGCTTCTGCAAATGTATCCACGCGAGTACTCCGCGATTACCCTGAACGGCATGCACTAAAAAGTAAGAAACAAATAATGCCCCTAAAATTGGCACGAACATCCGTCGCGCCCTGCGTTTGATCTGGTGCGTTGCCCCCATAACTGGATCGAATCACATTTCGATTCGGCAGGTCAAGCCAAAAGAAATCAGACGGTATATCTTACGTAACGTTCCATAATTTATTCGGTGAATGATCCACTTTTCGTCAGCTGAAAAAGCCAAATTCAATCAAAAATATTTTGGCCGGGGTAAATCGCCGCCGGCCCAAGATGCTCCTCGATCCGGATAAGCTGATTGTATTTTGCCAGGCGATCCGATCTTGCCAGCGAGCCCGTCTTTATCTGACCACAATTGGTTGCAACCGCAAGGTCTGCAATAGTCGTATCTTCTGTCTCGCCCGAACGATGAGACATGACTGTCGTGTACGACGATTTATGCGCCATGCTGACCGCTGCCAGCGTTTCGGTCAACGTCCCTACCTGATTAACCTTCACAAGGATCGAGTTAGCCGCCCCCTGCTTTATGCCGTCGCGCAGCCGAGCAGGATTCGTCACAAAAAGGTCATCACCAACAAGTTGAACTTTTTCACCGATTTTCTCAGTAAGGGCCCGCCACCCGTCCCAATCATCTTCGGCGAGCCCGTCTTCGATCGATGCAATCGGATAGGAAGAACACAGGTCGCTGTAATAGGAAACCATTTCGTCAGACGACAGAACTTTGCTCTCGCCATCAAGGTGATACTTACCGTCTCTGAAGAATTCGGTCGAAGCAGCATCAAGTGCCAGTTGGATGTTATCGCCCGGCTTAAATCCCGCCTGATCAATCGCTTCCATCACAAAATCCAACGCGTCACGTGTCCCACCCAAGTCAGGAGCGAAGCCACCCTCATCACCGACATTAGTGTTATGACCTGCCTGGGAGAGCTTGCTCCGCAGGGCCTGAAAAATCTCGGCGCCCCATCGAACGGCTTCGCCTAAAGTTTCCGCACCGACCGGCATAACCATAAATTCCTGGAAATCGATCGGATTATCGGCATGCACGCCGCCATTGATGATGTTCATCATCGGTACTGGCAATACGCGGGCCGAAACACCGCCTAAATAACGGTACAACGGCAGCCCGGCATCGTCCGCGGCGGCCTTAGCCAGCGCAAGGCTAACGCCCAAAATGGCATTTGCGCCAAGGCGAGATTTGTTATCGGTCCCATCAAGGTCGATCATACATTCATCAAGAACAGTCTGCTCATCCGCATTCATACCCGACAAAGCTTCGAATATTTCGACATTCACCGCTTCGACAGCGTTCAGAACGCCCTTTCCACCGTAGCGCTTTTTATCACCGTCGCGTAACTCAACCGCTTCGTAAGCGCCAGTCGAGGCCCCTGACGGCACCGCTGCACGACCCGCTGCACCGGTCTCTAGTTCGACTTCGACTTCAATGGTCGGGTTTCCGCGAGAATCCAGAATTTCGCGAGCGTGAATATCGGCGATGCCGGACATGATTGTTCCCCAGAGAAACGATTGCGATCAACGCCCGAGTGATAGCGTTCGCGCATCCGTAGCGCAATATCTGACACCACTATTCAAAAGTTTTCGCTCAGACCTCTAAAGGGTTCGCCTTAGCGATGCGGTCAATCTGCACCAAAGTTTTGAGAATGGCCGGCAATTCTTTCAGGCGGACCATATTGGGGCCGTCAGACGGCGCACTATCCGGGTCCTGGTGGGTTTCCATGAACACTGCCCCCACACCGACGGCCAGCGCCGCCCTTGCAAGCACGGGAACAAATTCCCGTTGACCTCCCGAAACCTCCCCCTGTCCGCCCGGTTGCTGCACCGAGTGGGTCGCGTCGAAAACAACGGGGCAACCGGTCTGGGCAAGAATAGGCAAAGAACGCATATCGGAAACAAGCGTGTTGTAACCGAATGAGGCACCGCGCTCGCACAGCATTACCTTATTATTTCCAGCCGCCTGCGTCTTTTTGACGACGTTTTTCATATCCCACGGCGCGAGGAATTGACCCTTTTTAATATTGAGGGCTTTACCGGTTTCCGCTGCCGCTATGATCAAGTCGGTTTGCCGGCTCAGAAATGCCGGTATCTGAAGCACATCAGCTGCTTCGGCGACTGACGCGCAGTGATCCGGCAGATGAACATCCGTGAGGACCGGACAGCCGTGGGTTTCGCGAACGTCTGCGAGGATCGGTAGACCCTCCGTTAGTCCAGCCCCCCGCGGGCTATCCAACGATGTCCGGTTAGCCTTATCAAACGAGCTTTTATAAATCAGACCGATACCAAGCTTTCTAGTAATCTCCACAAGCGCCGCTGCCATTTCCAGCGCATGCGCCCGACTTTCCAACGCGCAAGGACCGGCAATAAGGACAAATGGCTCGTTGTTTGCAACAGTGACATTACCAATTTCGACGTGTTTGGGAGCGGTCATGCACTACACCAGCCGCGACCGGTCAATCGCCGCGCGGATGAAGGAACTAAAAAGCGGATGCGGGTCGAACGGTTTGGATTTTAGTTCGGGATGGAACTGCACGCCGACAAACCATGGGTGATGCGGCAACTCGATGATTTCAGGCAAGACCCCATCCGGTGATAGACCCGAAAACTTCACGCCCGCCGCCTCAAGCTTATCTCGATAATTTATGTTGACCTCATAGCGGTGGCGGTGCCGTTCGCTGATATTAGCTTCTCCGTATATCTCGCGCACGAGGCTGTCATCTGCCAGCGCACAATCATATGCACCAAGCCGCATGGTACCACCGAGATTGTCGCCGTTGCCGCGGCGTTCAACATCACTACCGCGGCTCCACTCGGTCATAAGACCCACGATGGGTTCAGCGCAGTTGCCAAATTCCGTCGAGCCTGCACCTTTAATGCGAGCAAGGCTTCGTGCTAGCTCGATCACCGCCATTTGCATACCGAAGCAGATACCGAAATAGGGTACATTGTGCTCGCGGGCGAACTGGACGGCGGCGATTTTACCTTCCGCACCGCGCTCGCCAAACCCACCCGGCACAAGAATGCCCTCAACATCCGACAGTTGATGAACAGCATCCTCGGATTCGAAAATCTCGGAATCGATCCAGTTCATGCTCACGCGAACATTGTTGGCGATGCCGCCATGAGCAAGCGCTTCAGAGAGAGACTTATAGGAATCGAGCAAATTCGTGTACTTCCCAACAACAGCGATCGTCACCTCGCCCTCGGGGTTTCGCACCCGGTCCGTAATATGGCTCCAGCGGCTGAGATCAAGCTCCCCTGCAGTATTTTCTATGCCGAAGTGCCCAGCCATCTGTCGGTCCATACCCCGGGCGTGATAGCAATTAGGGACTTCGTAAATCGTGCTAACGTCCGGCGCGCTGATGACGTTATCTACAGGCACATTGCAGAATAGGGCGATCTTACGGCGTTCGCTCGCCGGAATATCCTGTTCGCATCGACAAAGGATCATATCTGGCTGGATACCGACACTCTGAAGCTCCTTAACCGAATGCTGGGTAGGCTTGGTTTTAAGTTCCCCGGCCGATTTCAGATACGGCACCAGCGTCAAATGCACGAACATTGCGCGTTCGCGCCCCAGCTCGTTGCCCAGCTGGCGGATTGCTTCAAGGAACGGCAGGCTTTCAATATCGCCCACGGTACCGCCGATTTCACAGAGAACGAAATCCTCGCCCTCGATGTTGCCGAGCGCAAATTCCTTGATCGCATCCGTCACGTGTGGAATGACTTGGACAGTCGCGCCAAGATAATCGCCACGCCGTTCCTTTTCGATCACGCCGGTGTAAATCCGTCCCGTCGTGACGTTATCGGTCCGCCGCGCCGCGACACCAGTAAACCGCTCGTAATGACCAAGGTCCAAGTCAGTTTCGGCGCCATCATCAGTAACATAAACCTCGCCATGCTGAGTCGGACTCATAGTGCCTGGATCGACATTTAGATAGGGATCCAGTTTACGCAGTCGCACACGATAGCCCCGTGCCTGCAAAAGCGCGCCCAGAGCCGCGGAGGCCAAACCCTTGCCGAGTGATGAAACCACGCCGCCGGTGATAAAAATAAACCGCGTCATGGAGTGAGAAACTACATTATATCGATGTAATTACGAACCCCGCCCGACAAACTATTTCCAGAAAAAACGAATCGTTTCTGTGGATAGCTACTTAGCAACCGGCACCGCAGGCGCTGCCGGCGCAGTTGTCCCCGGGATAGTCTGCTCTGCCTTCGGCGCCGCCGCACCATCTAGGATCGATGTCGGCGCCCGATTGGACGACGACAGAATGGCAAGCAAAAGACTAGTCGTGATAAAGCACGCCGCAATAACGGCTGTTGCACGCGTCAAAAGGCTCGCCGACCCCCGCGTAGTCATCAGCCCACCCATCGTTCCACCTCCACCACCACCACCACCCATGCCCAGTGCGCCACCTTCGCTGCGCTGGAGTAGCACAACGATTACGAGACCGAGCGCCAAGAAGAGATGAACTATCAACAGAACTTCGATCATGATCCTTCAGCCTTAATTACGCGGCGGAGGTGTAGTGCTAATTGGGTCGTTTGGCCAGATATTTTGGCGTTTTTATCGAACTTTGCCACTTAATCTGCTAAAAAAGTCAGAAAGCGGCCTCGGCAATCGCCCAGAATTCATCCGCCTTCAGGCTTGCACCTCCCACCAGAGCACCGTTTACGTTATCCAACGATAGTATTTCGATCGCATTATTCGGCTTCACCGATCCACCATAGAGAATGCGAACACTCTCTGCATCGCCCGAGACATCGTTCAGAGCTGACCGAATAGCATCATGAACTTTAGCGATATCGTCCAGTGCCGGTACTTTGCCTGTCCCGATCGCCCAGACAGGTTCGTAGGCGATAATAATATTCAGCGCAGTAGAGCCTTTTGGCACCGAACTGCGAAGCTGGCCTGTCACCACATCCACTGCCCTGCCAGCCTCTCGCTCTTCAAGGGTTTCCCCGATACACACGATGGGGACCAACCCCGCCACCTGCGCCGCGTTTGCCTTTGCGTTGACCGTGGCATTGTTCTCACCGTGATCCGCTCGACGCTCTGAGTGACCGACAATCACAAAGGCGCAGCCCGCATCATGCAGCATCGCCGCCGAAACATCCCCGGTGTGCGCGCCCTGCTCGGCAGCATGACAATCCTGACCGCCAAGCGCTATGCGCTCATCGCCAACCGAACTGCGGACCGCGCCAAGCAACGGCGTTGGCGGGCAGAGAAGCAGATCGGCAACGTCGTTGCCGGCTTCAGACATCTTATCCGCTAGGGAACCGGCAAGGTCGGATGCAAAAGCATTAGTGCCAAACATTTTCCAGTTACCAGCGATCAGAGGACGAAGAGATTGTGTCATTAGGGATTAACATCGTTATTTTGGGAGCGAGACGATGTTTACCATATGGTCGGCGCAGCGCCAATCTCCGGGACCATGCCAACGTGACAGGCCATCGGAATTATCGCGCGGGATTGCCTTGCCGCCAATGTGCACCCTGCCTATGATGCGCGCGCTTTAAATCGGCTTTTCCAAGGGCGTGACGGAAAAGTACTGGAGGACAGATGCTGCTCGAGAAAATGAAAAAGGGTGTTGGCAAGGTAGTTATCACTATTCTGGCCGTTTTGCTCATCATTAGCTTCGCCGTCTGGGGGATTGGGGATATGGTCACTCCGGGGGCAAATCATAACCAAGTCGCAGAGGTCGACGGGACCAGCATTACTCAGCGCCAATTCCAGGAGCATTTCCAGCGTGAAATGAGAGGTATCCGCGCTCGGATCGGCAATATCGATGCCCAGCAGGCCCGCAATCTGGGCCTCGCGGATTCCACACTCAATGGCCTCATTTCACGCCGTCTTCTCGAGCGGCAGGCGGCAGATCTCGGTCTTCTCGTTAGCGACGAACAAGTCATCGAGGCGATCCAGCGTGAGCCTGCGTTTCGCAACGCACTTGGTCGTTTCGATCGTTCGGTTTTTCAAGTAACGCTTGCCAATAATGGCCTTTCCGAGGGGATGTATGTGGCCTCGCTCCGACAAGACACCCAGCAGGATTACATCGGCGGTGCAATCACTTCCGGGGCGGCTGCGCCGCCGCAGCTGGCCGAAACAGTGTTTAGATATCGTAATGAGCGCCGGTCAGCCCACGTAATCACGATTAATCGCAAGCCGATTTCGAGCGCGCCGACACCGACCAACACTGACCTGAGCATCTATCTCGAAAAGAACGCTGATCAATTCAGGGCGCCGGAATACCGGCGGCTTTCGATCCTTCACATGGACCCGGAAGAGATCGCCCGGGAGCTTTCGCCGTCCGAGGAAAAAATTCAGCGAGAATACGAAGACCGCCTGGGCGCGTTGTCCGTCCCCGAACGACGGCGGCTCGAACAAATCCTAATCAAGGAGGAGGCCGCCGCCAAAAAAGCGCATGCAAACCTATCTGAGGGGCGCAGCTTTGAGGCTGTTTCAGAGAATTCTACTGGGAAGGCCGGCGACGATTTGAAACTGGGGCTTGTAACCGCTTCAGATTTACTACCCGCCCTCGCAACCGCAGCATTCGCTCTTAGGAAAGATCAATTCACTCAGCCAACAAAATCACCTTTGGGTTGGCATATTCTGCGTGTTACCGAAATTCAGCCCGGCCGCGAGCCCAAACTCGCCGAAGTCCGCAAAGAGATTGTTAACGATCTTTCCTATGAATTGGCGCTCGACGACCTGGTTACCCGGGCAAACCGCGTTGAAGACGCTCTTGCGGGTGGTTCGACGATCGAAGATGCCTCTCAGGAAGCCGGTATTAGCGTTAAAAAAACCGCACCGGTTGATGTTGGGCGGAAACTTCAGTCCGGCACGGTCGCCTCGTGGCTTCCCAAGGATCCCCGGTTCATGGAAACAGCTTTTTCGCTAGAAAAAGGGACGACAAGCGATCTGATCGAAACGGCCGAGGGCGGGTATTTCATAGTACGGGTGGATGACCTAATCGAAGCCGCCAAGCTCCCGCTGGATCAAGTCCGGGCAAAGGTTGAGACGGCATGGAAGATCAACAAACTGAATGAAATCGCGAAAAAGACGGCTGAAGAAATCCGCGATGCAGCCAAAGGTGGCACTCCGCTGTCGGAGGCCGGTAAGAAACACAACCTAATCATGAACGTCAGCAAGCCCATGTCACGCTTCGGCACAGGCACCGACACAAACATCCCGCGCGCTTTGTTACCCCAACTCTTCAAGGCCAAAACCGGTGCCATTGTATTTCAGCAGACCAAAGAGGGGTTCGCGGTTGCCCGCCTACTGAATATTCAGAATAATCCGCCTGCCGTGGATGATACCGACTTCAAACGGCTACAAGAAACCCTTACCAGCGCAATCGCTAACGATGTGCTGTCGGAGTATACCCGCGCACTGCGGAACGAGTATTCCGTGTCGATTAACCAGACCGGACTTGAAGCATATTTTTCCAGCGAAGGTTATGGGAGATCAGCACGGTAGCGATAATAGACCAACGTAAAACCAAGAAAACGGGACCGGCGGAGTCAAACCTCTACCGTCCCGCAGCTCCGATTAAAGTTTAAAAATACCGATCCCGTCATCCCTACTTTCGCGCGACGGTGGCGGCGTGTTTACAATCTCTTGGAGCGCCCGGGGGTCAGCCATCACCACCGACGTCTCGACCTGCCGGTCTGGAATGTCCCAGTAATGGCGAAGTAACCGGTTTTTTTCGCCGTCGTCCACGAGGCAGAAATCATGTTTTTCATAAAACCGAACTGCCCAACGCGCGGCCTTCCACGTGCCGATGAGCACCGGCCGCGGCGCATAATCGATCAAATGCGCAAGCAATTCTGACCCGATGCCACGGTGTTGGAGATTGGTTCGAACATATGCATGGCGAATAAGAATAACGTTATCTACCGGCTGAACCCCCATCACGCCGACAAGGCTACCGCCTTTTTCCGCGCCGGAAAACGACACACCATCCGCGATTTCGTGACGCAACTCGTCCGCTGACATATAGGGTTCTTTCCAGCGGTCCTCTGGTATTATTCCTCGATAGGCTCCAGCGCCGTCATTGACTATGGAAAGGACCTGATCGAGATCGGCGACGTTGCAGGGGCGTATCAAAGCAAAGCCTTATAGAAAAATTGGGAGGTTCAGGTTATTCTAAATGTTTGACTCCGCGCTAGCCTTTTTCGACTAGGGTGCTTTCCAAAGCTTGTAGAGTCAAAGCAACCCTAACTCTGTTCTCTTGGCTTACTGACCAAGGCCTGATTAGTCAGCCGGCTTGGTGAGGTAATGAACTACTCACGCTGGAAATGAACGATCTCGGAGGTCACGCATACAAGTAAAGCCCCCTCGGTTTGATGAAGACAGAGATCGTCTCAAATCAGACGTCTCTGGTTAGAAAGATGGGTACCCAATTTTTACTTTCGAACATTTTTGTTCCAAGCGCCTAAATTGCATTATTCAACCAGATCATTGCTGCGCCCTTTAAAAAAGAGTTGGTGTGAGAAATCCAATTACCTGACGAATAACACCCTCACCAATCGGACAGATTTTTTCAACAGGTAGTAAATATCTAAAACTCTTTTTTTTGAAAAATTGGGGGAAACTGCGACGCTATGATTTAATTGGGTTTCGGAGGGAATAATAATTGACAGCCCCCGCAACCCACGCACTCCTAAAAAACGCAAAATTGCTGGACCTGTCGGAACACCGCGTCCAGAAATTATCGCTCAAGCGCTCAATCCCTAACGCTGATCAAAGTCCATACGAACTAGTTTCGGCATTGCAGGGCTATTTCCGATACCTCCGCGAACGCTCACTAGAGGTCGAGCTAATCTCCGCCGATCCTTGAACTTTAGCCCGCCTAATCGTTGGCGCAAACCCGATCAAGAGATAGGTTGTCGCCCGTGATCTGAGATTCACACGCGCTCGTCAAGATCAAATCCTTGTTCGCGAAATGCTAACATCACGACCTTACTCAAAGGATTCTTTGGCGGTCACATCCCGATTGCAGACCCTTATTCTGCGCCGCCTCTTGCGTCGCGTCCTTTTTGGTTTGGCCTTGCCGACAAGACTGATAGTTGCCTTGGCTGTGCAGGCAGTGAGAGGGATCCGACCACCTTGGCCCGCAAAAATTGGTCAATCTTCTACACCAGAAAATTCTGTCTCACCAACACTCCTATTAATTAAAGTAGCTTACGGGCCGAAACCGTTTTCACAGCGTGCGATCAGAGAAGACATGTAATATCCGGGCCAGACTCCGGCGAGGCGCGCGCATTAGTGTCGGCGGACATCCGCTGGCCGTGGGGGAGACCGCGCGGAGCTGTATATGTCGGCGGAAACCGCGGGCGTTCTTTGACAAAAGCCACCCACGGTGACGCGATGGAAAAGTTATCAACCACCGATCCGGGCAACTTGCATCGAGAGCCGGGACAATACATATCCAACGTGTATGTGTTCATTAGGCCAAGAAAGGCGAGGCGAGTATTGCCAGGCAAGGCCGTCGATGGAGAGGACGGAGCACTCGCCGGTAGGGCGTCTAAGAACAATATCCGGAAGGCCAATTTATGCCCGGTTCGCCCAAGTACAGCAAAAGATTTACGTTATGGACGCCTCAAATTTTTTGACCTCGAACACGGCTAGGACCACTTCCCGGAAGGCAGATGCGACGGATATTTCCAACAACTTACAGGCGAGAAAACTGTCACAAAGTACAGGCAAGGCAGGACAAAAAGAGGGTGGGTGAGAACCCGTACTCGGGCCGAAGCGCTGGACGTCCGCGGTTATGCGCTTGCGGAGTTTACGCTCCTAAATATAAACGTTAATCGAATAGCAAAAAGGATTCCAATTAAACAATTAACTAAGCGAGAAGAACCGACTCACGAGCCAATCTCTCGACGCCAATTGCCCCGCCGAAATAGCGGCCGATCCGTTAAATCGTGGCGGCGTTAACCTTCATCCCCGATTCAGCTACCGAAAGTTTGCTATTAAGTTCCCTTGCACAATCAGCACCGGTATCATCATCGATCATTACCTTTTCCACGTTTCCATATGCTTCTGCTGGGACTGCCCCCGGCCCGAAATAGATCACTGCCGCTAGAAGCGCCAGCCCACAAAATACTGCCTTTGAAATATCGAACTTTGTCGTACTCCAGTAGGATATGATGGATGTCGAGCCGCACATGTTGCATAAGGTCAAGCGTTTTGCGGCTGTGGCGCAGGGACCACCGAAGCAGGGCGATATCTGATTTCTACTTGATGGATAAAACATGACGACAACAAATTCATTTCTTCTCGATGACGTCCCACCCATGGGGATCTACGAAACGCTGTATGCGTTTGCGGACTCTTATGGGCAGTTTATGGGCACCGAAGGCACCCATCCATGGTCACAGGGTTTTCCATTGACCACCCCATTGGAGAAATTCAACGGACCGGATTTGCCGGCGGCTGTCGATGTCACATGGGAAGACCGGTTTTATCCGAAAGCGTGGGGCCATCCCCTGCTACGCGAGGCCATAGCCGGCTACTACAACACGTATTATGGCTCAAGCATCACGCCGGATAACGTAATGATTTTTGCTGGCGGTCGACCGGGTCTTTACTCCGTGCTTTCTTTCCTGAAGAAAGACATTCAGATTCGTATTGGCAATGTCGAGTGGCCGGCATACCTGGATATTCTGACGCAGACGAGTTGCGACTGGAAAACTGTTGCGATGACGCCGGAGAATAACTTTCATCCTACCAATGCAGAGTATTTCGATCGCGCCGGTTTGAATCACAAGACTCAATTGTTCCCGGTGATCTCCAACCCTAGCAATCCAACCGGGCAAACGCGGGCTGCCGATGAACTGCAAGAACTCATGCAGATGGCGGAGGCGCCGCAAAACGGAATTCTATTGGATGAGGCCTACGAGATGTATCACTCGCCGTCGGTTAGTGGTTTGCAGTATGTGAATGACCTCGACAATTCCAATGTGTTTCTCTCGGGCGCGTGTACCAAGGGCTTGCAGTGTCCGGGCATTCGCATCGGCTGGATTATTGCGTCGAAGAAAAACATTGAGATGCTTTCGAACTTCAGCTCTTTCGGCATGGGCGGTGTTTCGCATCCGAGCCAGCTGTATGGAGTGCTGTTGTTTGAGCCGAAGCGTGTTGAGCAACAACGCAGAGCGGTAGAGGAACACTACAACTGGCAGCGGCAACGCTACGGCGAAGCCTTCGAGAAGATAGGTCTGAAAGTATTCACCGGTGATGGTGGGTTTTACCACTGGGTGCAGTTGCCGGAAGGATTGAACTCCGATGGGCTGAACAAGCGCCTCTACAAACGCGGAGCAGCGATATTGGCCGGTCGGGATTGTGACATGGGCAGGCCGCATTCAAAGGACCCGGCGTACGAGAGTCCCTATATGGATATGTTCCGCTTCAGTTTCGGGCCGTTATTGCCCAAAACGTTTGAAAGCGATATTCAGTTGATGGCCGACGTGCTGGAAGAGTACAAGGTGGACGTAGCGAACGTTAATGCTAATTTCTGACAGCGAAAAACGGACATTCGCCTTGCTGCGAAATGAAAATTTTGAGCCGCCTCGACCTATCCTCTGGTGTAATGAGGTAATCAGGTTTTCCGCTACTCTAGGGCCTCTCGTGGATCAAAATGTAATAAACGTCGACTTTCACATTTCGTAGTGTTCGCGGGGCTAAAAATTTCTACCTACTGGGCACCTAAATATCTAAAAGACACTTTTCTAAAGTAAGCATACTCTTAAAAGCAGCGTCTTGCGTCAGTACGAACCGCCAAGCGGCGACGACAGAGCCAAAATCGCGCGCCCTGATCATGCTCAATTTGTGATTTTATGGTTAACAAATGGCTACGACTAAATAGCCGCTGCCATAAAACCGTTTCGTGCAGAACGGTTTGCGCGTATTAACGCTCTTCGCCAAGGTGTTCTATAAACGCATTAATTGAGATACCAGAACGAGGAGTTGATGGACTTCAAAAGCATACTTGCCCTTGCTGCCGACGGGGCGGAGTTCAATCGCGAGCAGGCTGAAACCGCTTTTGACATCATTATGTCAGGAGATGCCACGCCTGCGCAGATTGGTGCCTTTTTAATGTGTCTACGCATGCGAGGTGAAACGGTCACCGAAATCGCAGCGGCGGCATCGGTAATGCGGGCCAAGGCGATCAAGGTCCCGGCCCCCTCGAATGCGATTGATATCGTCGGCACCGGCG
>NZGJ01000016.1 GCA_002689465.1 Rhodospirillaceae bacterium
GTTTGTCCGTCGCTTGGGTTGCTGCCGGCGCCGTTGAGTAGTTTTCGCAGAAATCCTGGTGCTAGCGCTGAAAGTGGGTTCACCGATATTTTCGGGTTTCCAAGCGACCCGTTGATTTTATACGAAGCGGCAAATATGCCGCCGCCCTTCTCCCCGGTGAGGATGGTTCCGATTACCGGTATCTTGCCGAGTAGGCTGTTAATGGTGTAGGCGGGGATAATGGTCCCGTTCATATCGATCACGTCTTTACCGAAGTCGATTTTTCCAGTGGCGGTAATTCCCAGCTCCGAGCCCACCGCACGGGCCTCTATGATTGTCGCAACTTCATTTTGGAAGAAATAGGGAAAGCCGAGGCGGGAAAAGGCGATGCCCTTACCACTGATTATATCATTCAACCCGGTAAAAGAGGCGAGCGAAAGTAAACGCGCGAAAGTTGGCGCGTCCGCGACCCGGAAGCGTTTCATCTCTGCGATCCCTCGCCATGGCGCATTCGGGCCGCCCTCACGAGCACCGTTGATCTCGATAATGCCGGTTCGGATAGTGTCAGTCATTCCCAACGCTTTGAGAAGGTAACCGGCATCTGCGGAGTAGATTTCAAGTATATGGCCTTTCAGCGTCGGAAGCATTTTAATCGAAAGCGACCTGCCACTTGTCGGTAACGTGGCTTCGGCAACGACTCGCTGCCATCTGTGGGCGTCCCGCTGAAGCTCCATCCGCATGTTATTAGTCGGGTCTCCGTCGCCGATCCAGAATCGGCCGAAAGTACCAGTCAGCCGCAATGCGGGGAGGTCTTTCGCGCCGATGCCGTTAAGGCTTTGGCTAATGAATGGCGTTGCATTGAAGTCGCTACCGTTGATATCGATAACAAATGACCGATCCGCGGCCCGACGCACGGTCGCTGAGAAAGACGTCTTACCCAGAATGAAGTTTTTGATGTCCAATGTTTCTAAAACCGCTGAGCCGCCATCATTTTTGGGTGTGCTCATCCCGCCATGAGTGCCCTTTTTATCAGGAATGAATGTACCCTTGACGGCAGCTTTAAAATCGCCGGCGTCAATTCGAAAATCCGGTATGGCCCTGACCTTTCCGTCTTTCATCAGAACGACGATTTTGGCCGTCGCTTCCTTGCCGGCGATTTTTGTCCATTCGAAGCCGGGTACAGTGAATTTTGCGTCTGTGAGGTTCAGTCCCGCTAAGAAGGTCTCGGTTTTATTGCGCTGCCTTTCGTAGACAAGCTTTATTGGAAGAGGGCCCTCTATCCGGTCTTCAATCTTTAAGTCTAAGTTTTCTAAAAGTTTGGCATTTAGCATCGCCTTTGCCGAAATGAACGTCTCGATGTTATCGGCACCCGTGAAATCCTGACGCCATTCGAAATCAGCTGTTGTGCCAGCATAACGAGCCGTGCCCGCAGCGGTCATCGTGTCATTGTCGACAGTTAGGGATACAGCTGCATCTGTGACACCGCGCCCTTTCAAGACATTTGCAAGGGCAAGCCCCTTGATATCTGATACGGATTTTACACTGATTTCCTGGGCCCTCAGGGCCTGTATAAGAGGAAAATGCAATTCTAGCTTTGTAACATGTGTGCCTGCCGCACCCTCGGTGTTCAGGCCCACCTTAGAGAGTAGGTCGAGGCGAGGATGCCCAATCACATCGAGCGCCGATCGGACCGGCCCCTGAATCGACGCTGTCAACGCAAAAGCAGCACCGTCTGACCCGATACCGCTGATCGTAACGGCGCCTTGATCAAGCAGCAGGTCGCCGACGTTGCCGCTTTGGAGAGCAACATCAAACCGGTTGTCGTTGAATACGGCTGTCGCCGCGACGTTTTTGATAGGTGGCATCGGTTTCAGGTAATCAATTGTAACGCCGGAGATCTTCATCCGCCCCTTAATGGCGTCGACAATCGGTTTTCCTAAGTTGTTACCTTTTATCGGCACTCGAGCGGTGAGACTAGCTGTAGCATCGCGATAAATGCCATCTCGCATATTTGTCGTCATCCAGGCACGCACCCCGCTCGCAACATCAGTTGGCCAGAATTTCTTTAGATCGTTCACGGGCATCGCGGGTAAGGAGAGGGTTGCGTTTACAGCGGCGGTAGTTCCCACACGGGTCATGGTCCCTGCAAGAATGGCTTTCGTTTTGTTAAAGTTGATGGCCGCGCTGGCTATCTGGATTTGGTCAGGGTTCCGATTCAGCCGGCCGTCTATCGCCACACTCTTAAATTTGTGCGGCGGCACTTCAATGCCGGGGTAAATAAATGTTCCCGGTCCGCTGCGTATATTGAAGCTTGCGTGTTTAACTTCGCCATCTAGCTTAATAAGCAGATTTCCGCTACCCCCGAACTCAGCCGCCAGTGCTTTAATGTCCGCGACTAATCCAAACTGTTCGCTTAGTTGGGTCGAGTTTAGGCGGGTGAACTCGAATCTGACGTCGATAAGCTCCGTCGACCGGTCAAACGTCGCCTCGCCGTGCAATTCGGGATGGGATATGGGCAGGTCGAGATCGAGGTGAAACGAGGTCCGCAGTCCCACCGGCGCTCGCTCGACTGTGATGTCGGCATGCCGTGCGCCCCAATTGATGCCCATTTGCCGGTCTTCGAGACGCAGTGCCGCGCTGATCACGCTCACTCGCTTGAGATAACGAAGACTGCTGCTGTCCTGGGCAGGTCCGGACAGCTCGTTCATTAGTATTTGCAGAGCATCGGCGCTGTTAAAGGTTGATCTTTCTGGCGGCAACCCTGGCTGCGAGAGTGGGCCGCCCAAATCAAATTTGAAGGCGCCAGCCTTGTCGCGGATAAGACGAATACGCGGCCGGATGATTTCAAGTCTTGTTGGCGCGATCTTGCCTTCGGTGAGCGCGTGGACGCTGAGGCTAACCGATAGCTCGCGAATTCGGACAATCGGCCGCACATTGTCTTTCGCGACAAGATTGACACCAAGCGCGCGTATGTCGAGGGGGCGTTTCCACCCGGCCCATGTTAGCCAAAGCTCATCCAGCTCTGCGCGATAGCGGGCGTCTCGGCGCTCGAGAAGATCTTCCGCGTACGGCAATAGAAACTGGATCGATACCGGGCCCTGCGATAGCCTCCAGGCGGCGCCAGCGATAATCAGGCCTAGTATCATGAGAATTCCGCATAGGACCTCTAGGTAAACGATCGATTTTCTTTGGACCATCTGGAAACCATGGGCGTCAATAAATGTTACTTCCGACGCGTTCTTGACGTTACGGAACCTGGACCGCAGTGTGCGGCAATCCAAACCTATTTGGAACGGTCGATTTGACAATTTTCGCGGAAATATGGGGTACTGGAACCAGTCGTCTGCCGGCAGTGGGAAATCCTGATCAAGAGGATATCCATCGGCAGCGCTGGCGAGAGGCGCTTGGGCGTTGCAAAGATTCTGACCTTGCCGCCTATGGCGAAGCGGTCTTGGGACAAACTGACGGCGCAACACACAGCAAATTGTGCGGAGGCGGGGCTTTACTTTCCGCAATTTTCGGAAATAGCCCGTTTCTTAGCCAATGCCTGATTTCTGACCTGCCCTTTGCCCGCCGCCTGCTCGAAGCCGGTCCCGATGTCGCGTTTGATGAAGCTCGTGAGGCCGTTACTAACCGGGTACCCCTATCAACCGAGACAACGAATCAGATCAAGCGGCGGCTACGGGTGGCAAAGCGACGGGCAGCGCTGGCGATTGCAGCCGCTGATGTTGCTAATGTGTGGCAGCTGGAACGCGTGATCGGCGCCTTATCGGATTTTGCCGATGCCGCCTTAAAGGCGAGTTGCCGACATCTTCTGCGCGCGCTGCATAACAGCGGGGAGCTATCCTTGGCCCATCCTGAAGATCCGGAGTCCGGCAGCGGTCTGATTATCCTTGGCATGGGTAAATTAGGTGCGCGGGAATTGAATTATTCCAGCGATATCGATCTGATTATCCTGTTTGATCAAGATACTGTGCCTCACACCGGCGATGGCGGATTGCAGCATTTGTTCACGCGGTTCGCGCGCAACCTGGTCGCGCTGATGGATGAGCGGACGCGTGACGGCTATGTCTTTCGCACCGATTTGCGTCTGCGCCCCGATCCTGGAGCAACCCCGCCAGCCATGTCGGTTCTGGCGGCGGAAGTATACTACGAAAGCGCCGGCCAGAACTGGGAGCGTGCCGCGATGATCAAGGCGCGCCCGGTGGCTGGGGATGAGCAGGCAGGCCTCGCCTTTCTCGACATCCTGCGCCCGTTCATGTGGCGCCGGTCTCTCGATTTTGCGGCCATTCAGGACATTCAGTCTATTAAACGCCAGATCAACGCCTACCGGGGCGGTGCGCAGATCGCGGTCGGCGGTCATAATATCAAACTCGGACGGGGAGGTATCCGCGAGATCGAGTTTTATGCTCAGACCCAGCAGCTTATCTGGGGCGGGCGCGATCCAGACCTTCGGGTGCGCGGCACCGTCGAGGCTATAAAACGGTTGGCGGAGGCTAACCACGTGGCGCCGGAGGTACTTGAAGACCTAACGAAGGCCTATAATTTCCATCGGCGCGTGGAGCACCGGCTCCAGATGACCGACGACCGCCAGACTCATGAGCTGCCTAACGATGCGGAGGGTCTCCTGAACTTTTCCGTTTTTCTCGGTTACAAAACGGTTGAGGCGTTCACCGAAGACCTGCTGTCCAAACTGCAGACTGTGGCTAAGCACTACGCGGCTCTGTTCGAAGACGAGGGCGATCTGGCCGGAACCGGCAATCTTGTTTTTACCGGTGCCGAAGACGATCCGGATACGCTAAAGAATTTGGCGGAAATGGGATTTTCCGAACCGGCAATGATCTCCTCAACTGTGCGTGTCTGGCACGCTGGACGTTACCGAGCGATGCGCAGCGCGCGTGCCCGGGAGTTGCTGACCGAGCTTCTGCCGTCGCTCCTCGAATCTGTTGCGGCGTCGCCCAACCCTGACCTTGCGTTTCGAAGGTTTGACGCATTTCTCCAAGGCCTGCCTGCCGGTGTACAGCTCTTTTCACTTTTCATGGCCAACCCTGGTTTATTCGATTTCGTCGTCGAGATCATGGCCGCGGCGCCGAAGCTAGCCGGCTGGCTCAGCCGCTACCCTATCCTGCTGGACGGTGTGCTCAGTTCGGACTTTTTTGATTTCGTGCCCGATGCCGTAGCGATGGGTGAGGAACTGTCGGACGCCGGCGAGCAGGCTCGTGACTTTCAGGACTTTCTCGATATTGAGCGGCGCTGGGCTAATGACAAAGTCTTTCAGATTGGTGCGCATATGCTGCGTGGCCGGCTGACGCCGGTCGCGGCGTCAGGGCCACTGTCGGATGTTGCGGATACCTGCCTGAAGGCATTGCTGCCAGAGATCGAACGCATCTTTTCCGAGGATCACGGCAAGGTGCCGGGCGGAACGATGGCGGTGGTGGCTTTCGGTAAACTCGGTAGCCGCGAAATGACAGTTAGTTCCGATCTCGACCTGATGTTTGTCTATGACTGTCCCTCTAATGTGATTGAATCTGACGGCCCCAAACCCCTGCCACCCGGGCAGTACTATGCACGTTTGTGTCAGCGCTTCATTGGCGCGATTACCGCGCCGACCGTTGAGGGAAAGCTGTACGATGTTGATATGCGCCTCAGGCCGGCAGGCGATGCCGGGCCAATCGCCTCGTCGCTCGAGGCGTTCACCGGGTATCAGAAAAGCGAAGCATGGACTTGGGAATACCAGGCACTGACCCGTGCGAGGGTGGTGTGCGCTCAAGGCGACCTAGGTGCCCGGTTTGATCAGACGATGCATAAAATCCTAACGACCGAGCGTGATGAAACCAAACTTCTCAACGATGTCGTTGAGATGCGCGGCCGTTTGCGAAAGGAGTACGGCACAGACGACATTTGGTTACCCAAGCACTTTGCAGGCGGCCTAATCGATATTGAGTTTATCGCCCAGTACCTGCAACTGCGTTATGCCGCTTGCCATTCGGATATTCTAGCTGGAGATACAGTATCTGTTCTTGAGGCCGCGGGCGCTGCCGGTATGACTGACAAATACCGGGCCCGCGACCTGGTCGCCGCGGCGATTTTGTGGCGAAATCTGCAGGGCATCCTGCGACTGACCGTCGACGGAAATTTTCATGCCGCCACCGCTGCACCAGCACTCAAAACCGTGATCGCACGAGCCTGCGGGTCGGTTGACTTCGACGCTTTGATGCTAACAATGGAGGCAGCGGCGGACTGCACAAAAGGTCACTTTGAGACTATCTTTTCGTAGGTCGCGTCTTAAATCTCACCTTTAAACGACTAGCCATACGGGAGCAGAAGATGCCGAGCAGGCAAATTAAAAATACGACCCGAGATAACAAGACATATGACGGCTACCTAAGTGAACCCGAAGGTGACGACAAGGTTCCTTGCATCTTGTTGATCCCGGCGATTTTCGGCACCGATGATGAAATGATGGAACTTGCAGATGCCTGGGGGGCCGATGGGTTTGTGGTGACGGTGCCAGACATCTTCTGGCGTGTCATGCCGGGGCCGACCGCCGATATGGAAAAAGCGTTTGGCCGATATCAGGCGTTCGACGTCGAGCAGGGCTATAAGGATGTGGAAGACTTATTGAAGATGCTCCGCACCAACCCGCGCTGCAACGGCAAGGTCGCGGTTCTCGGGTACTGTTTTGGCGGACGTTATGCCCAGTATGCCGCGGCGCGGCTTGGAGCTGATGCCGCGGGCGCGTTCCATGGGACTATGATCGAGGCCGAACTTAACCCGATGCCGCCGACAAGCTGTTCAGTAAGCTACCATTTTGGTACTGAAGACCCGGTCGTGCCGATGGAAACGGTTGAGCAGATCCGCGCGGCCTTTGCCGGTCACGACCATGCCGCTATCATCACCCATGACGGGGCCAGGCATAATTTTTCTATGCCAACCAAGGAGGGCTACCATGCCGGTGTCGCGGCAACATCGCGGCAGGCAGTGCTCGAAGCCTTCAACACCTTGAAAAAGGGATAAGACAAACGATGATAGACACTGGAGACAAAGCGCCGAGCTTCAACGGCGTTACCGACGGTGGAGGCAGTCTGTCGCTCGAGGACCTGAAGGACAAAAAAATCGTCTTATATTTTTATCCCAAGGACGACACGCCGGGCTGTACTACCGAGGCGCAGGGCTTTCGCGATGCGGTTAACGATTTTGCCAAGCTTGGTGNCGAGATTGTTGGTGTATCAAAAGACAGCGTAAAACATCACGACAAATTCAAGTCCAAGTACGACCTTCCATTCAAGTTGATAAGCGACGAGGATGGAAAAATCTGCGAGGCATACGGCGTCTGGCAGGAGAAGAAAAACTACGGCAAGACTTATATGGGGATAGTGCGCTCGACCTTTCTAATCGACGAGAAGGGCCGGGTTGCCGAGATCTGGCGCAACCTGCGAGTTAAAGGCCATGTCGAACGGGTACTTGAAGCGGCGAAGGGGCTTTGATCGCCTCCTCGAGAAACCGACCAGTAAGCCCGGCGAATTACTGATCGGCTTCAATGGCCGTGCAGCGCACCGGCGTCAAACGAGGACCAGAAAAACCCGTGAAATACATTACCACCGAGATGACAAACCTGTCGGATTATGGCCATAACGCGAATTATTCGCTGATTGGCCAGTATGCGGCGATTGCCCAGTTGATCTGGGATACATGGGCTGAGCCTGTCATAACACTCGAAGCGGTTGGCTGAGTTGTTTTAATCGTTGGTGATTAACTTGACTCACTTGAAACAACCGTGACCCATACCTTATCCGATCGTGTCTTCGGAATACTCGGCACGCCCGATGCGATGCAGAAAGCCCAAGCGGCCCGTGCTTTGGTGTCGGACTGGCGCGCTGGCTTGATTATGCATATTGGCCAGGTGACACCGCATGACCGCCCTAAACGTCCTGATAGGCCGAAACTTCTGCGCCCCCGAGAAATGCCTAAACGCCGCAAGGCGCAGAGCGAGGCCGGCCGCATTGCGCTGCTGCACGCGCTTGCCCATATCGAACTGAATGCCATCGACCTGGCCGCCGATATCCTGGTGCGCTTTCCCGCCGCGAAACCGCCGCTGTCTTTTTTCAGCGACTGGCTCGGCGTGCTGGACGACGAGGCCCGACATTTTCTGATGCTCTCCGACCGTCTGGAATCCATGGATGCTGCCTATGGCGACCTACCGGCTCATGACGGGTTGTGGCAGGCCGCCCAAGACACGGCCGACGATCTCCTTGCCCGTCTCGCTGTCGTGCCGTTGGTGCTGGAGGNCCGTGGATTGGATGTGACGCCCGGCATTATCGACAGCCTGNTGNGGGCGGGGGATGAAGAGTCAGCCGCGGTGCTGGATGTCATTTACAGGGACGAGATCTGCCACGTCGCAGTGGGGCGCAAATGGTTCGAATATTTCTGCAAGGGCGATCCCGAAAAAATGTGGCGCGATTTGGTCGCCAAACACTTTCGCGGCGCGCTGAAACCGCCCTTCAATGACGATGCGCGGGCCGAAGCTGGATTTGGCATCGAGTACTACGGAGAGGCTTAGCTCAATTCCAGAAAGATCTCCGCCAGTAGGTCCGGGGTGTCTATCATCACATCGTGGCCGGCCGCCACCGCCCGCACATCCCAGTCGGGTTTTTTGCTCAACGGGATGGAGAACCGGTCAAAGCTGCTGTTGGGGTGGTTTTCTGCCAGCAGATACATTTTGGTCGGAACGGTTTCCCAGACCCCGGACAGGTGAACGGCCTGCGAAAATGTCTTGATCGGCTGCGAGACACATCGGCGGGTGACCCAGTCCGCGTCCTCTTCGCGCATCACGCCGAAATAGTCCGGTGTCATGGGCTCGATCTTCCAACCCTCGCCGATGGCAGCAACCTGTTTGCGGACGTGCTGCGCACGTTCCGGAGGCCATCCGTCCATTAGCGAATGGCCATCCGTCGGCACGAAAGCATCCAGCCAGATGGCGGCACGGAATTTGTCGATCCGTCGATCCAGAACAGGCGTAATAACTTGGCCGCCATAGGAGTGACCGCAGAGAACGACATCAGCCAGCTCTTCGTTGTCGATTACTCCCAGAACGTCGTTGATATGACATTCCAGGTCGACATCGGGTCCCGCCAGGTGGGCACGCTCGCCCAGGCCGGTCAGAGTCGGCGTATAAACATTGTGCCCCGCGTCTCGCAGGATGCGAGCAACTCGTGTCCAGCACCAGCCGCCGTGCCAGGCGCCGTGCACCAGCAAATAGGTTGCCATTTGTTCGCTC